>JAFATF010000311.1 GCA_019244045.1 Acidobacteriota bacterium | reverse complement strand
TGCCGTCTTTCTTGATCTGGATACGATTGGCAAAACCAGCAAAGATGGCATTGCCGCGCTGGCCGAACTGCGCTCCCTCGAGCCGGACATGGTACTGATAGGGCTTACGCGGTCGAGCAGTTGGAATCTCCGCCTGAAAGCTGTGGGGGCGGCGGTGGATGAATATTTCATCGCTCCCATAGATTTTCATGAAGTCCAGATCGTACTGGCAAGGGCTCTGGAAAAGCGCGCCCTTGAGATTGAATGCCGCCGCCAGTCGGAATCGGGAGGAGAGCAGTCGTTTTGCGAGCTGATCGGTGGCAGCGACGCGATGCAGCGTGTATATGAAGCTATTCGGCGGGTTGCGGAAAGCAGTACTACGGTATTAATTCGGGGCGAAAGCGGAACGGGGAAGGAACTGGTGGCAAGGGCGATTGTTTCCCTCAGTCCACGGGCGGAAAGGCCATTCGTCAGCATCAATTGCGCAGCCTTGCCGGAAACTTTGATCGAAGCGGAGCTTTTCGGACACGAAAAAGGCGCTTTTACCGACGCGCGAACGGCGCGGGCTGGACACATCGAACTGGCACACACGGGAACGCTGTTCCTGGACGAAATTGCCATCTTAAGCCTTCCATTGCAGTCGAAACTGCTGCGCGTGCTCGAGTACCGCTCGGTTACTCGTCTTGGAGGTCAAGCCGCCAAGAAAATTGACTTTCGGCTGATTGCTGCAACGAATGAAGACCTCGAGGAAATGGTCCACAGCGGCAGATTCCGGGAGGATCTTTACTACCGCATCAACGTCGTGCCCATTTATCTGCCACCACTGCGCGAAAGGAGGGGCGATATCGCGCTGCTGGCCAACCATTTTCTGCGCCAGTATTGCAACGCGAACAATGTGCCTTTAAAGCGCTTCGATCCCGAGGTTGTGCAGATTCTGGAGGAAGATAGCTGGCCTGGGAACGTTCGCGAACTCGAAAATCTTATGCAGCGACTGGTATTAATGATCGATGAGCCCGCCATCCAGGTGCATCATCTCCCGCAAAGGCTTCTCTACAACAGCGCAACCAGCCAGGAGGCGTTGCTCATTCCTGATGACGGCGTTCGTTTTGACGAAGAAATCGCCCGCATCGAGGCCGCCTACCTCACGGCTGCGTTACGCCGATCGCAGGGCAGCAAAGTTGGGGCGGCGCGCCTGCTGCACATCGACAAGCAGAAAATGCACTATCTTTGTCGCAAATACAAAATTAGCAACGCATGAGATTTCATACCCTATGACCGCGAGGTATTAAATATTAATCCTCTATAGATTAATTATTAATCTTAACCCCACCTTTTCCAGGGTCTTTTCGATGCCCGCGAAACTACTCCGATCGGAAGTGCTTGAAATGGTTATGATTTGGCCTCTTCGCGAGAGCTGGGTGTTGGCACGCGTCGTGCTCTTGTCGTCAATGCCGAGACATCGGAGCGGCACAAGAAACAGGAGATGGATTATGTCAGTTAAAAAAAAGTCTCTCATTAATCAGCGGACGGCGGTAAAGAAGGCCATCCTGGCCACGCCGGCCCAGACGCCATCAGTGAAGCCGGCGATCCGTACCGCCGTGCGCCCGGCACTACGTAAGGCGATTCGCCCAGCGCTGCGTCCGGCCGCAAGAGCCGCAGTACGCCCAGCCGTACGACCCGCCGTGCGCCCGGCAGTGCGGCCGGCTGTACGACCCGCCGTGCGCCCGTCCTAGGACCCACTATAAGCACCCGCGGCACGAGCTAAGGTATCCAATCATCGCTGCGCGCCAAGGGATCGCTTCTGAAAAGACCAAGGACCTGCTTCGGCAGGCCCTCTTGGTCTTATTTTCTTAATTTTAGAATTACCAAATTCGACGCTCTATCTGATTCCGGGCGAATCTCGAGATGAAACCAGCCAGGCTGGTGTAGCGTACGAGGATTTTGGCCGTACCCGTCATACCTTCGCACAATTGTTGGTCACCCCGAAGCCTCACCGATGCGACATAGAACTGTGGTGGGGTCAAACCGGTAAATTGAGATTTCTCGGCTACTCCAGGATCTATCGTTATTGCAACCGGCGCCAGTGAACCGAGGGAAGCGGATAAAGGCACGATTTCCGACTGAGGCTGCAGGCGGACCGCGGCTCCCACGCGCACCTTACCGAGATCGAATTCAGGGATGTAGATTCGGGCTGTTAGCGTGG
>JAFATF010000286.1 GCA_019244045.1 Acidobacteriota bacterium | reverse complement strand
CTTCGTCGCACTACTCGCCCTTAAACGCAGGTCATTGACTGGGCGGCGCAGCGCTCAGGGTTTCGAGGAAATTATCCCGCAACATCTGAACTTCACGGCCTTCTTTTTCGGCCTTAAGTTCCTGAAAACGATCTTGTGCCCGCGAGGCATCAGCGCTGCGCCCCACACGCCGATAAAGAGAAGCCAGTCGATACCAGGCTTCTGAGAGCGTCGGATCTACTTGCGTGGCGGTTTCCAGATCTCGAATGGCGGCTTCGACGTTCCCCTGCGCCTGATCCGCCTTACTGGCGGTCAAATAACACAAGCTGCAGGATGGGATACCACGTTGCGCAACCAACAATTCTTCGAAGATCCGCTTGTATTGCCGCGATTGGAGCTTCACCAGAACAGAAGCATCGAGATAATAGAGATAAGGCGACGCAGCAGGAGAGTTGAGTCCCTGCCGGGCAACCTTTTCAGCGTCCTCGAGCTTCCCCTCGGCAGATAGCGCAAAGGTCAAGAGAACCTGGCCGGGAGCAAAGTTGGGTTCAATAGCAAGAAGTTTCCTTAGGGTGCTGACCGATTGTTCGTGCTGCCCTGCCATAAAGCGGGAGAGCGCGAGCCCGAGAAGCAGAAATGATGATGCGCCATTAGATTCTCGGGCACGTGCAAACACGGCGGCTGCCTCAATATATTTGTGCTGCTGGATATAAAACAGGCCCAGATCCATGCCGTAAAAGGAATTTTGTGGTGCACCTGCAAAGGCCGTCGAAAGATCGCGTTCCGCCTGGCTGGTTCTCCCTTGTGCTCCTTCCACCTTACCCCGCAAATACGAACACGCCAGAACTTCGGATCTCGATTTCTGGGGGGCTTTCTGTAAAGTGGTGAGTGCGTCCTCCCACTGCTGTTCCGCGATTTGCGCCAACGCGAGATTGTAATAGGCCTCAAAGATCCCGGGGTGCTCCTGAATGCAGCGTCGGAAGGCTTCGGCCGCCTCCCCATACCGTTCCCGCTCTGCCAACTGTATGCCCACTCGTAGCAGAGTGTCAGAACCAAGATGAGGAGTTTTCAAGACTTCAATGAAAAGATCGTGGGATTCTCGGATGTTTCCTTCCAATAAGGCTCTTTCGAGCGACTGCACGAGCACATCGGACGACAATCCGGCTGTTGGTTCACTCCCCCTAGGAAGCGACACTTGTACTCCAGTCGCACAGGTGGGACAAAGGACGGAGTGGGAGTTGGCGGTTGCGCTAAGTTTGGCCCTGCCCTGCACAACCACAGTCGTGCAAATCACAAGAATAGCCGGTAGAGGTGCAGGGTTACGCCTTCGCCAGATCCACTCTATCCTGGTCAGTGCGTCCATGCCTGGCTCAATGTCCTTCGCTCTCGAAGGCCCTCCCGTTTTCCTCCGGATATTTCTGTGCGAGCGCCCGGATGTCGTAGGTGAACTGCAGGAAACGCCTCTCCCATCTTCTGGCCTGCGCCGGGGTATACCGATAGAAGCCCTTGGCATTGACTACACCTTGCGCGCCGGATTGGACGAGTCTCCTCATAAGACGTGGAACCTGCTTACTAGTATCGAGATCGGGTAGAAGATCACGCATGACGGCACAATACGCGGGGATTCCGGTAAGATCCATGAAGCGAAATGGTCCTGCAAACGTGATCCAATACCCGAGATCGTTCCGTAAGGAACGGTCGACGTCGGCGATCGAGGCCACACCCGATTCCACCAGATGGAATGCCTCCCGCAACATCGCGTACATCACTCGATTGGTGATAAAACCGCGCACATCCTTACGCACGAGGGAGGGTTGTTTACCCCATTGTCTTGCCAATCGGAGAGCACGCTCAGCATACGCCGGCAGCGTATTCCTGCCACAGATAATTTCCATGAACCTCGTTATGTGAGCCGGCTCGCCCCAATGAATCCCTAAAATGCGCTCAGGATGTAGGGCACGCTGTTGCAGGAGGGTGGCGGGAATGGCAGACGTGTTGCTCCCGAGCAGCGTATCCGCAGGCACAACTTGCTCGATTTTCCTGATCACCTGCCTTTTGACATCGAGGTCCTCGACGACCGATTCGATGACGACCCGGCTTTCGTGAAGATGGCCATAGTCGCTCGAAATGCTCAGCTTGCGTAGGAGACTCTTCGCATCAGCCTTGAGTAGACGCTCTTTTCTAGCGCCCCGAAGAAGAGCCGAGACTCGGCGTCGAGCCTTACTGATTCTGGCGGCATCCTGTTCGATTGCAACCACGTTGTGCCCGGCGGCGAGCAGGCAAGCGGCAATACTGCTTCCCATCAGCCCCATGCCGACAACACCTGCATTATCGCCGGAAAAAGCTCGCGATCGCCGCCTGCCTGGCAATAACGCCGACTCGCCGGTATAAATCTGTCGACCACCCATCTTTTATCCGATCCGTCGTCACTGAGCTGCCGGTACCACTTGGCATTTATCCGAAGCTTGTCTCGTTTCCCAGAGCGTAATCAGCAGTGTGCTGCCCAGAATCAAGACGCCCCCCACAATAGCGAGTGGGGTTAACTTCTCCTTGAGCCAGACGGCTGCAATCGGAACCCCAAAGAACGTTATCAAATAATTGGAAAGGGCCGCCTGAATGGCATCCAGCTGTTTGAGCGCTTTAAGAAACAGAACCATAGACAAGTAATTATGGAAGAAAGTGAGCAGGGCGAGCCCAATCCAAGTCTGCAGCGTGAAATGAGGAATAGCAGCAAACGCTCGGGGTTCCTGGGCCAGAGTCAGAGGAGTCATAATGAAAAACATCGCCAGGTAGGTAAAAAATAGCATCTCTGTTGGCGAGTATCGTTCCAAAACCTTCTTGCCGTATGAATTGTAAAAAGCGCTGCCCAGAGTTCCTACGAAAATTAGAAGATTCCCGTACAGGTATCCCTTGCCAAAGTTGAGCGTTCGGAAATCGATATCGGAACACATCAGCACACCGATGATGGCCAGTGCGAAACTGACCCACCTGATGCTCGTCATTTTTTCATGCAAGAAAACAAACGCCAGAAAGGCTGTGGAAACGGGCAGTGTCAGCATGAGCAAGGCCGCGTTACTGGCGAGCGACATGCGCGTTCCCCAGGTGATAAATACTTGACCAGGAAACACTCCCACGATGGCGAGCAGGAGGAAGACCAGAATGTCGCTGGTTCGCCAGTCACGATGTTCAATGCTCCTGCCGTCCCGCCTCACCAAAGGGTAGACCATTAAGGTGGCCAACGCCATCGGACCCCAGACGGTAAACAGGGGACCTACCTGATCCTGCACCAATTTGACACATGTAAATTGGAGCGCCCACATGAAATTGCAGCCCAAGAGAAGAAGCCACGATCGCATTCGGAGATTTCACCTCGAAGTCAGTTCAAGTGCGGACTTGACTTGTTCCAGCGTAGCCTCGATGTCGTGGCGTGTGTGCGCAAACGAGATGGAACATTGCTTGGTGGCAAGCGGGAAAAAGTAAATGCCCAGCTCGATCAATTTCCTGCGCACACTTTCGTCATAGTGGAAATCGTGATGCGCCGCCAAATCATGCCAGTCTTTTGGGCAGTGATCCATGAAATAGATACAGAAAGCCGAACCTTGCCTGGCCACTACCGCTTCAATGCTCAACCGGCGAAGGATGTCTTGCAGGCCTTCCTGCATTTCCTCTCCTAACGCTTCGATGTGCCGGTAAACCTCCTTATCATTGGCCAGAAGGCGCTCGATGGTGGCAATCGCCGCCACCGTAGGAACAGGATGTGCATTGTACGTACCCGCCAACAGTACTCGCTTCGCGGGCTCGGGATGAACAAACCATTCCATTAACTGCTTCTTGCCCCCGAGCGCCGCGATCGGGTAGCCATTGGCCATGGCTTTGCCTACAACGACCAAGTCAGGCGCCACGTTGGCAATCTGCGCGTAGCCGCCGAGTCCGTGGCGGAAGCCCGTCTTGACCTCGTCGAGAATGAAGATAAAGCCATATTGGTTGGCTAACTGACGTAAGCCCGGCAGATAGCTCGGTTCAGGCTTGACGATGCCGATATTTTGCAGGATCGGCTCTGTGATCAGGGCCGCTACCGAGTACCTCTGGCAAACGTACTCTACCGATTCAAGATCGTTGAAGTTAATCGGATGAACAAGTTTCTGGTGTGCGCGAGGAATTCCGGCACTCAGCGGAATGTAGGGGTACTCTCCAGGAGAAACTCGCTGCCCCACCACATCGAGAGGGGTCATCAAGTTGCAGGAGACATCGTCATGCCATCCGTTGTAACCACCCTGCATGACGATAACGTGATCGCGTCCGGTGACCGCGCGAGCTAAGCGAATAGCCTCGCAAGTAGCCTCGCTTCCGGTATTCAAAAATTGGACCGCCTCCGCAGCCGGGATATGCCGGCACATGAGTTCAGCCAGTTGGCCTTCCAATTCGGTGGTTCCTGAGCCGTACAGGCTAGCTGCGCGCCGCAGCACCGAGATGACCGCTTCGGTAACATATGGATCATTGTGCCCGAGCAGATGTGGCGCGAAGGCAGCGTGATAGTCGATGTATTTATTTCCATCGGCATCCCATATATATGCCCCCTGTCCTTTAATGAAGACAATCTCAGGCTGCACAGCCCGGTTCACCGACACGACACCGCCAGGTATAAACCTCCGGTTATGGTTCAGAATCTCTGAGGATTTCGTATGAACCGCCAGAACGTCGGTTTGCATGATGAGCCCCCTCGTCTGTCGTCTCGACAATCTCGCTCGCCACTCGATTCCGGCGTGCGGGTGATCATGGCCCTGGTGCGAAGATGACCGGACGTCTTGAGTTCGAATTCGACCCGTGATCAACCAGCAACGGGCTCGGCATCGCTTACGACATCCCGTCTATACAAGCTGGACAGAACCTCCTCAGGCCTTGATGAAAATTTTCCGTTTGTACATCCAGAACAAGATGAGCCATTCGACCGCAAGGATTGCGACCTGTTGAAACAACAATCCCGAATTCGGCAAAATCCTGGAGATTCCCTGGGTGAACACAGCGACCATGGGACCGAGATGAACAAGGCTGCTAAACATGTAAATAAAGATCGCGTTCGTTCCAATCACCGTCAGAGGAAACGCCCATTTTCGATAACCGCGAATGTCGATCAGCCAATAGAAGAAGAGCAGCATCAAGCAGGCCCAGCCAGCCGAGGCCAGACCATAAGAAGTTGTCCACATCTTCATGACCACCGGCACCAACGGGCTTATGGCGTAGCCAACCACGATGCATAGGATTCCTAGACTTCCGATAAACTTGGCCTTCGTTTGCTTTGAGCGCTGCGTCATGAGAAATTCCCCAATGAGCAAACCGAGAAGCGTGGTCGAAATGGTTGGAATCGTGCTCAAAACCGTCCCCCAGCCTTCACTGGCAAATGGCCAGCGGTCCCAGTGAATTTGGCCGAGCAGGGCGATATCGACCCAATGGACCAGGTTGTGATTGAACTGATAGCTGCCTGCCGGTATGCCGGGGGCCGGAATGAAGGCCAAGACCAGCCCATAGGCGGCGAGTATGAGCGCAGCAAGCGTAGCCTGGAAGCGCCACGACTTTCGGACCACCAGGAAGGCCACGAAATACGCGATGGCGATGGGTTGCAGGGCGCTGCTCAATTCGATCAGGTAGGGTGAACCGATCAGGACCGACTCGCGCACCGATCCAAGCAAGAAAAGGACGATGGCGCGCTGGGCGGCGTGTGCCAGTTGTTGATGATAGGTCTGAGTGAGCGAGCGCTTTCGAAAGGAAAGAGGCACAGACACTCCGACCATCAGCATGAAGGACGGCCAGATGCAGTCGTAGAAGCGCAGCCCTTGCCAGGGAGTGTGACTTAGCTCGTAAATCACGCCTTCAATCACGCGAATGTGTCCGAGAGCGGCCAAGCCGGCCATCAATCCCTCGCCGCCAATAATCCAAAGCATCACAAAACCGCGGAAAGCATCAAGGGAGCCTAGCCGCTCGGAAGTTACGGCAGCGGGTATGCGCCTAACCTCAGGTTCGACCGCCACGGACTTGCCAGCATCTACCGTGGGAACTGATGCGAGATTTGTCATGTCTTTCTCCAGTCAAGGAGCACAGTTGCTGGCGGCAATCTGAGTTCCCAATCGCTCGCGAACCGATTCCAGCAAGCGCTCATCTCGTGTCCAGCGGCTCCAGTCGGGTCCGACTTTTTCGGCCTCAGCGAGTGCAAATGCAGCCTGGCCGCAATTCTTCAGTAGCTGAACATATTCATAGTCTTCCACTCCATCCCGTAAATACTTGAGCCGCATGGAAGGAGCAACGCCTTTGAGGCCCGCGGGCCCACCCGGATAGACCAGCACCCCCTCGCCAGGATAGGCAGGATTCTGGCCGCCCTGCGGGTCTTTCCAGGGGTCGCGCGACCAATCGTCCACACTCCAGTAGAGGAGTCCCGTCAATCCCAAGCTTTGACTGATAAAGCCAGCCTGGACGCGATAATCGATCGGCAAAAAGTCTAGCTCCCATTTGGGCGAATAGGAATCTTGGACAAGGGCATTGTAGGACCATGCTTTATCGCCTTTCTCGAGCACATGTGTTACCCGCGGCGGTGAGAATGACTGAGCGTCGTCATAGGCGAGCGGTAGCATCGTCCAAATATCAACCGCGGAATGTCCGTTACCCAGCCCGTCATCATAAAGCTGCGGAAGTGGTTCCTGGGTGACTAGGTTCTCGATTCCGGCCCGATGCAAGTTCTGCCCCCAACGAATCATCGCATCGTAAAACGCCTGGCTGGTGCAGCTACTCTCCGGATCTGCGGAATCGTCATACAGGTACAGGCTCGGCGGGTGCAATGCTTTCGCCTCTTCTATTACTTGAATGGAAGGTGGTTCAGATGCTTTGCACTGCCCGTAGGAAACTCCGCTGAAGAAGCCGAGGTCGGTGGCGTTGAGCCCCCAGCGATCGATCAATATTCTCTCTCGTGACAGGCCGACTGTGTCGGGCATTATCCTGTTTCTTAGGAGCTCTTCGTTAACACCGGGCACGGTTGTGCAACAACCATTGAAACTGGAGTTGAGGGATGGCTCGAGAGGCAGTGTAAACCCCCATACCTCGAGATCAATTTGGCCCTCCGAGACCCCCTGCTCGGCAGTTACAGTATAAGTGCCCTGGTAGGAGCCTGCGGGTGTGCCCCTGGGCACAAAAATATCAATCCAGATCACTGCGTTGTATCCCGGCCGCAAGTCAAAGGGTGCTGCTTTGTATTCGGCGTTCAAAGGCAGCATACCTGTATCGGGATCACGAAAAGGAATTAGTGCATCGGGGAACGTGTTCACGTTCGTGATGGGAAGGTTGGGCGGGCCGTTGTAAGTAGGGCTGTGATGCTTCACCGTTACATACCACTCGCGGTAAAGAATCAGGTTTTCCCTCGAAATCACCACGCCCCGTGGGCCCACCAAACTCGAAATCGAAAAGTTGACGTTCGTGAGCCCACTTCTCGGCGCTTGAATTGCAATCTGAAAAGATTCATATTCTCCACGGGCTGCGTGGACCAGAGCGTTTTTCTCGCCACCTGCCGCATCCATGGGCCGCACCCTTTTCAAAGAGCTGGGAACAACCCACACGGTGGGTGTCGCAGCAAAAGCACTGGTCGACAGTATGGCTAGCCAAACGATGGTCAAACCTGCGGCCTTTTTCATTTTTTGACCGACATTGTTTATGCCCGGACCTAGGTCTTTCGTGAACGCTCAGACCATCACGGCCGACTAGAGGTTCTCACTCTTACGGTTGACACCCCTGGTCTTCACGTCTGAAGAAATCCCTCAGATCCTTGGTTGCGGGCTTCCCCGCAGCTCCCAACAGCGGACCAACTTGGAATATTTCCTGCAGTGTCTTCAACGTGGAGCTATGGTCGTAGTGAATGGAATTGCTATACTCGCTCTGCCCACAACCTTTTGCAAATGGCGAAAGCAGGAAGAAGCCAATCGGCCCATCACTGAACTCGCCACTGTCTTCGGCTTCATCCCAGATGATGAACAAAGCGCCACCCTGTTTGTACTCTTGTGATTCAGTGATGAGAGGTACATTGTGCTTAAGCCACGTATCCCCGCGTAAAGTATTATCTGAAGGTTCGGTCCGGGGACAGGGAGAGATACTCTCATGGCCGTCATGACACAGGTTAGGTGTGATGAAGTTGTACCGTGCCACAGTGTGATCGGCCAGATCGGTCGCCAGCTGGTAATAGGGTCGGACGTGCCTGATACATTCGGCTGAGTTCGGGTCCGGTGGCTCGCCAGCAATGTCGGTGAAGTAGACGAACGGGAGATGTTCAACATCCAGATAGGTGAAATCGATGGGGCAGACGTCGAACAGGGGGCTACCAAAGTCAGGCTCCGCGTAGGCCCTCCACGAAATTCCTGCATTCTGAAGAAGTCTCACGAGGTGTTTGGCCTCAACGTTAAAGGGCGACTGGCCAGGCTGAGTGTCGGCGAGCACGCCGAAGTTGGTCCCTGCCTCCAGCCACAAGTAGTTGGGCTGGCTGGGATGGTTGCCCGGAGGATTGAAGTACTGCTCCGCATGCGCTGAGGTGTGTAGCAGCGCACCGTTGGCATACGGGGCGAGCGGACTTCCTTTGATATCGGGATCACCAAATGCAGCACCTGTGTTGTTGCCCGTCCAGTTGTGATTCTCCATCAGTATCACCCAGACGGTCTTTACTTTGCTCATTTGCGCTTTTGCAGCTGTCGGGGCCACGACGAGCACGAACAGCATGCTGAACGTCAACATACTCCATAAATATTTCACAGTCCCCCCTTTTGGTTCTTACCTGTATTTGCTTTAAGCACAGACGAACGGAAACTAACAATCACCACACGAACTTCAGTGCGAACGTCATGTTTCTGGGATCGGTCTGGACATTGGTAATCCTTCCGAAGGTGCAGCCGGCTTGGTGTACCAGGTCGGTCGAGCCATCCGGATTCGGAGGCAAACAAAACACCGTATTGGGAAGAGCCAAATTCTGATGATTAAAAGTGTTTAAAACTTCCCATCGGAATTCCACGTACCTCTCTTCCGTGAAGTGAAAATCCTTCATCAACGACGAATCAAGGTTCCAGAAACCGGGACCACGAATGGCATCGGTTCGCGGCTTCATATTTCCAAAGGTCCAAGCTCTCGGATCCGTAGGATCGTAATTGGCCCAGAAGGCGGGATCATTTCCGAAAGCGGGCTCGAAGGCAGCAGGATTGATCCAATCTGCGATCTGCTCGGATTTGGAACGCTGGCCGTGGAAACGGGGGTCGCCGATCAGGTTGCACCGCCCTCCCGCCTGCTGAGAAACTACACCCGCATTGGGAAAGACAACTTGTTGCAGCGTGCTGGCGGGGCACGAGATAGGCAGGGGCAACCCGCTTTGCGCGTTGAAATTGCCATTCAGCTTCCACCCCCCAAGGATGCTGCTCAATTTATCTTTTCCATTCAGAAAAGATTTTCCTTTTCCAATAGGCAGTTCGTAGGTGGCAGCGATATTTAGCATCTGAGGTATATCGTCAACCGCGATGGCACGATCCGCATTCCGATTACTTGGATCTTGAAAAGTCTCGAGTCCTCCAAAGGGACTCTCCAGTTGACCACCGCGGCCACCAATGATTCCCGTGCGCGTGAAGTGAATCGGATCCACAGCCTCTACGCCGGCTCCGCCCACTGACCAATTGTCCATTTGCTTGGAGACGGTATATGCCGCGATGAAGTCCAACCCACGCGAGAAGCGCTTTTGCACTTTGAGATTCATTGCATTGTAGCTACTTGTGCCATCGTAAGTTCCATTTGTGGGAATCGAAGGAAAGAAGGGATAAGGGAGCAATAGCGTTGACAGGGGGAGCTCGGTCGCCGGTGCCCCCGTCAGGGGATCCGCGTTCAGCAAACCCAATTGCGTGGCGGTCTTACCTGAATAGAACTGAGTAATCGGATAGTTATTGAATAGCTGCGTCCTATACTGGAGGGCTTTGTCGGTAGGCACATAGTTGAACCAGTTCCCCGGGCCGCTTCCGGCAAGATGAGAACCATGCGTGCCCACGTAGCCCAGGGTGACCGCAAGTTGGCCGGGAAGCTCCTGCTGAATTTCCAAGGTGTAACTTTGTATCATTGGGTCAAGGCCCGGTTTGATAAAAGCGTATGTTCCGCCCAGAAAATTTTCACGGGTCTGGGCGGGGAAGGGGCCGGTGATCGAGGGAAAGATCAGGTTTGTCTTGTTGGTGGTTGCATTGCTCAGGGGAAAGGCGACGCAAGGACCATTAAAGGCTACGCACTGGGGATAGAAGCTTCTGCTCCAACTGCCACCCAGGCCCCATCCCGAGCCGTTCACGGCAGACTGCCCAGGAGCATTAATATTCTCGCTCGCGTCGCTGTAGAAAACGTCGTAGCCGCCGCGAATGACCGTCTTGCGTTTGACGAAAGGAGCCCACGAAAAGTTGATGCGCGGGCCCAAGCTCTTGTGATTGGCCGGGAGAATATCGCCGTTGGGGAAGGCAGGATCGCCTTCGTAGACATTTTCCCCCACTAAGCCGGTTAAGGGGTTCAGGCAGGCAAAGCAAAAATTCCCCATGGGATAATAACGCGCTCGAAAATACCCGTTGAGCTCGTAACGAAGGCCCAAGTTCAACGTGAAATTCGGCTTCACGTGAAAGTCATCCTGAAAGTAAAAGCCCCAATTGCGCCAGCGCACATACGGCGGCTGCACGCGTCCGGCAAAGCCGCTGCCGTCGGCCGGAACTGCTCCTAACATGAATTGGGCCAAACCATTGCCCCCGAGGCCGGTGACCGCATTCTGCGTCAGCGAGCCGCTGAAATCGAGAGTCGTGGGATCACCGCTTTTATAGCTCGCGTGGTTCAGTCGATAAAGAAATCCGGTCTTCAGAGTATGCTTGCCGATTATTCTCGTTATGTTGTCGAGAATATTGTATGCCTCGGCTCCGGTCGCTATGTTGACCCAGGGCGCCGGACCGAAGGAAATGAAGCCTCCTCCCGGCGTGTTATCAATATGAACGTTGGGGGTGGGAAAAAACGGATTAGTAGGAAGAGCGCTGGGGGCGAGCTCTTGTTCCACGGCTGACTGTGAGTTGATGCTATTCGGATATGGATGCTGCAGAGTTGTGAGAAACTGGCGGGTGAAGCTGACCCGAAATTCGTTAATCAGCTTTGGAGTGAACGCGTAAGTATGTCCTAGCGCGATGATTTGATTGCGAATTCCAAAGTTATAGGTTGACCCAAAGCCAACTAATTCCTGCGGAAATGTGGGCCCGGTCCAGGGCACCGCGTAATTGCGATATTGCGTAGGGTTAAATAGCCATTCCGCGAAAAATTTGCCCTTGCCCGTCTGGTGATCGATCTTGATCGACACATTCATAGGGTCTTGGCTGCTCCCAGTTCGGCCCACGTAGTTGTTGCATATGCTGTAGGGGCCATTCGGAGAGGCCGGGCATGCTCCCAAGGTATCGATATGGTTGGGCAAGGGAAACGAGTTCACAAAGAACATGGCCGTCGGATCGAGGCGACTGGCGGGAATGGCGGTTGCCATGCTGCCATTCGGGCTAAGGAACGGTTGCCGTGCAAACAACCCGTTTACGTCCGGGCCGATAGTCGTGTTGGGATCGTATATGCCATTGGCAACCACGTTCGGATCTTCGCTGAAGTTTCCCTGCCGCATCAGCGGAGTCGGGACGGTATAGACGCCATTTCCGCTTTGGTGCAGCGTCTGCGCATCGATCGACAGGAAGAAGAAGGTTCGGTCCTTGCCGCTATAGATGTGAGGAATGGTTATTGGTCCCCCTAGGGTGCCGCCGAAGTTATTGAACTGCACCAGGTTCTTGCCAAGCCCGCCCTGAATGCTGAAGGGGTTAGTGGCATTGGTAGCGCTGTTGCGAACATATTCGTAGACGTCTCCGTGGAGACTGTTCGTGCCAGACTTCAGGACCGTGCTGAAGACCGCACCGCCGGTATGGGAATACTCAGCCGAGAATGCGTTGGTGATTGCTTGAAATTCCGAAACAGAGTCGGGAGAGGGGTCGACAACAATATTTTCTCCGAAGCTGGAGACATTAAGGTTGCCATCAAGGTACCAGGCATTGGCGCCGCTTTGCCCACCGTTCACGGCAATCGCGGACCCCAGCAGATGGGTGGGATCCGGAAAGGTGCCAAATGAACTGTCGAAACCGAAGTTTGATCCCGGGGGGCCGCCCACATTGTTAACGCCGGGCAGCAAGAAGGTTAATTGCTGGAGGTCTCGGCCTGCTAGGGGTACGTTCTCAATGATGTCCGTTTCCAAAGTACTGCTGAAGTTGCTGGCATCGGTCTCGACCAGCGGCACCTCCGCCTTGACTTCCACCTTCTCATTGATCGAACCGACCTTCAGCTTCGCGTCTACACGGATTACCTGCGCCGCAGAGACCTGAATGGTAGTCATATCCAAGGAGGTAAAACCTTTGGCAACAAAACGCGCCCGGTAGGCGCCGGGTACGAGAGCCTCTGCTCGATAGTAGCCGGCACTATTGGTTTTGGTCGTGGTCGTAACATTCGTCGCCAAAGCAGTGACTGTGACTTCAACCCCAGTAACTGCCGCGCCTTGGGGATCGCTTACGGTGCCTTCGATTGCGCCACGATTCAGTTGCGCGGGCAGGAGCGTTGCGCAAGTCAGGACCAACCCCAACTGTAGAGAGAGGAAAGAAAAATGCCGCTGGAAAGCCATTCCCCCACCTCCGTTTATTCAATCGCAGCAGCCTGCGAGTCAGGCGTCGAGTCGGGAATCCTGGTATTCAGCCGATGTTCGACCCCGAAAGAACTAGTTCCCATGGGCCAAAGCTGTCAACCGGTTTAGCGGGCGAGGAGATTTTTTCGTACAATTGGCTGGACGGCCAACTCTACTCCTTTATACGCGTGGACAACGCATCCCCGGGGCTAGGATGAAGCTTGGGAGAGCCGTCCTAATCCGTGCGACTTTGCCACGACCACGCGAAAAACTCGCTCCTCTCCTACCGGGAAAGCGAAACCGCGTTCACGTTTACTCCCGCGGCCCGTACCCATTGCAGGATTGCGGTTGACCCATCAACGTCATTTCTGCTAAGTTTTTGCGGTCTGTTCAAAGGGTTGGACGCATTACGGCCAGCAGAGGTCTGCCATGGCCTTGCCTAAGGAATATTCCGTACCGGCGATTGAGCGAGCACTTTCTGTGCTTGAATGTCTCGGCCAATCGAAACGGGGATTCTCGATCTCCGAAATTGGTCGGCACCTGAGGATTCCGAAAAGCTCCGCTCATTTGATTCTAGCCACGCTGCAACGCCGTGGGTTCCTGCAGAAAAATACGCAAACGGGCAGATATCATTTTGGCTTGCAACTGATCAGTTTAAGCCGGAGCGCGCTGGAAAATCTCGATCTGCGGGAAGAAGCCAAACCGTTTTTGCGCTTGCTTATGCAAGAAACTGGGCTCACGGTCCATATGGCTGTGCAGGAACGGGACGAGGCAGTAATCATCGAGAAAGTGGAGGCCCCGGGATGGGTCAGGCTTGCCTCCTGGATCGGCCGCAGACTGGACCTCAATTGCACCGGAGTAGGAAAGGTCCTGCTGGCTTACCTGCCGGATGATGAACTCACTCAGCTCCTGGGAACCGCCGTTTTTGCCCGACATAATAGCCGCACGATTACTTCAAAGAGTGCTTTGCGGCGGGAGCTTCTGCGCGTAAAGCAGGCAGGCTATGCTCTTGATGATGAAGAAGATGAACCCGGGCTTCGTTGTCTTGGAGCTCCGGTATTTGACCAAAACGGAAAAGCCATAGCCGCCATCAGCGTTGCCGGGACCACGAGTCAGATTACAATCGATCGTGTGCCGAACCTGGCACGAATGGTAACGGGGGCTGCGCGAGATATTTCGCTACGCTTGGGCCATGTAACAGAAAATCGTGGCTTTACCTGACGAAGATGCACCTGACTCTCCACGCCCACCTTTGTTGTAATGGTGCCGCTTCACGATGATGCAGCGAACATGTCTGCCGAGTACGGACTACCTTTCTTGGCTTTTACTCTGGATTTGGACCAGGGTGCAAATAGCCTAGTGCGCCCCAGGCGCTTTACACGGGACTGCTGAAGGAAAAGGATGAACTAGGTTCTCGAGCAGTGGTGAGGCGGCGTTTACTGCCTTTCGTTCCATTTTTTGGCCGTCCTCCACGATATTAATTAGCGCTGGCAGCTTTTGCAGCAACGAGCCATTCTCCCTCCACCCGCACTGCTGGCTGCCGATCTTCCCCGTGATCCTACACAGCATGGCGCCAAAACAAAGTTTCCATCTTAAGCTGCGCGGAATGCCTTGGCAGTGCACCTTCTCTCGCACCGTTCTTATCAAGTGGCATGGGTAACCTCTACTGGATACGCCCGCTCTACACATCGCCAAGTGAATGCGACTTCGCCGAATCAGGGGCAACCTCAATCATCAGGCTGCGGCACCGAGCACGATACTGAGTGCCAGTTTGCTGCAGGTTGTCGGTTGTGAGGAAGTTCATTGTTCGTCGCCGCCTTTGCCGAATCAACGGCTGAAGAATAGACCAGTGCACTGTCGTTGGGGCTAAGCAGCACGTTAATGGTCGTGCAGCTT
>JAFATF010000280.1 GCA_019244045.1 Acidobacteriota bacterium | reverse complement strand
GCAGGCAATGATGCTGATGACCGAACCAGCGGCGGAAGACGTCGAAGGGGGCACTGGTGCGCCGGTGCACCCCCCAGCTGTTCCTCGAAGGTTTCTGCCCATGAATCAGGCAGCATTTATTAGATGGTTAACTACGCAGCGTAAGTTCAACGCTGGCTGGACCCATGGCGTGAGCCAATCCAGGAAAGGCTGTTGGGGGGTGGCGAACGATGGCCCAGCAGTTTAGCATCACCCTATCGTTTTCAGGGTTCAAGGGGTACGGCACTCGCAGACACGATGCAGGCCAGCGACTTGGAATCACAAAGATTTCTTGTCGCATGCACAACAAGCGATTCTCCCATCCTTGCAAGCGACCACACGGATAAGCGTACTTCGTGGATACGTTCCTACGTGATGGCAATATTGAGGAGGACTATGCTGCGTTCCTAAGCCGCGGGACACTCAGCAGATATTTCAGTTCGATCGGGCTCACATCGCAAGCGAGCGCTTGTGGTACTTAATGGGGCCTCTTTGCCATCGCAAGATTTGCTGGTCTACGAGAGACCTCAAACAGGAAAAGCAAAGGGAGACTCCTGCCGTGAGGAACGTGTTCGGGCTGAATACGATTGAGGAGCAGGGAGATCGAAAATGAGCTTGTACATGGTCGTTGAAAGGTTTAAAAACGGAGATCCTGCGCCTGTTTACCGGCGCTTCCGAGAGCGCGGTCGCCTCGCGCCGGCTGGCCTTTCGTACATTTCAAGTTGGGTCCATGAAAAGCTAGATCGTTGCTACCAATTGATGGAGACAGACGATCCAGTGCTGCTGAACGAGTGGATAAAACACTGGCATGACATCGTCGACTTCGAGGTCTTCCCCGTAATTACGTCGGAACAGGCGCTCTCCAGAGTCAGTCCGCAACTCTAGTCTTACTTCTTATCTTATTATGAATCAGCAAGGAACCGGCTTTGCCCAAATGTTGAAATATTTGCACTTTTTTCATCGTGCTGCCATACTACTACTTGTCGAGAGTTCTTCTCAGCTGCGACTCGGGAGTTCATGATGATGGTTTCATCTCACTTCTTCAGCAAAAAACTTTTTTCTATTCTGGCTCTGGTAATTGGGCTTTCGTATTCCGTATTCGCGAGGGCGCGCGGTCCGCGCGTAGAAGTTGTTTGTCCCTTTTCTCCCATTCCGGTGAAAATTGCCGGGGACCGTGTGCTCGCCTATGAGCTACATGTCACGAATTTTGATAAGGTGCCGCTCCGAATGACGAGAGTTGATATATACAGCGATCAGCAGGAATCGCAATTTTCCCAGTCAATATTAGCTCCAGATTTATTGGGTATCATGGTTGAAGTTGGTGCAAATGGAGCTGAAAACCAGCCCGACCTGATCGCCCCAGGCCGTCGCGCGATTCTGTTTATGTGGATCAAGATTGCTTTGAACAAACCTTTTCCTCAAACCCTCCACCATCGAATAGTGTTTCACTCAGACAACGGTTCTCAGGCAAGCGAAGATGCCGGTAACGCAGCCGTATTGAACGATTTCTTAGTCTCGGTATCCCGACGCGCTGTTCCAATCCTGAATCCACCATTCCACAATGGAGTGTGGGTTGCAGGCGATGGACCTGCGAATGACTCCCCCCACCGCCGCTCATTCTTGGCCATCGATGGCCAGGTGCACGCGCCCGAGAGATTCGCATCGGATTGGGTAAAGGTCGGCTCGAATGGCGATTCAAAACATGGAAATTCACGCAATGAGGATTACTGGGACTTCGGTGAACCGGTTCTAGCTGTTACGAATGGCGAAGTGACTGACCTAAAGGACGGGATCGCTGACAATGTTCCGCATGTCCCACCTAAAGAGATCACTCTCGACAATATTCTCGGAAACTACGTAATTCTTAAAATTGCTCCTTCTACTTTCGTGACTTACGCACATCTGAAGAACGGTAGCATACAGGTCGCGTTGCATCAGCACATCCAACAAGGGGTACAAATCGGTCTTGTAGGCGATACCGGCCAAGCCACCGCTCCCCACCTTCATCTTGAAGTCACAAACGGCAACTCGGGATTAGAGTCAGAAGGAATACCATTTGTCTTCAGCCACTTTACCGATCTTGGCCCAGGCACAACTTATGAGAATGACAAACACCCCTCGAAGCCTCGCCAAGATATTCTTCCGCAGAAAGACGAAGTGGTCGCGTTTCCTGACACGAACAAATACTAAGGCTGGTCCCAGCGACAGCGAACCACAAGATGGCACGCGCAAACACCACATACCTTATACGGTCCCGTCGACAACTCGCGGCTCTTGCCTCTGCCGCGCGGCAGGAAATTGTGGACGTTTTAACACAGATGGGTCCAGTCTTGGTTTCGGAACTCGCATCAGTCTTGGGCAGACCTGCAGACGCACTCTACTATCATCTTCGCACTCTCACACAGGCAGGTCTGGTGCACGAGTCTCGCTGTCGCGGACCAAAAGGCCGAGAAGCGGCGCTGTTTCGCGCTGTGGGTACAGATCTGCGCATCGATTACGAAGCCTTACGTGGTCACAATGCGAACGCACTAGGCAATGTTATCAGCTCGATGATGCGACTCGGCATACGGGATTTTCGCAAAGCATTATGCAATGAGAAGATTACAGTATCAGGCCAAGAACGTGAACTTTGGGCACTACGGAGGGTTGGCTGGCTCACAAAGGACGATCTTAAGGCAGTGGTGAAGTCTATGGAGAAGCTTGCGGATTCTGTAGCTCAGCCGTCCGGCAAAGGCCAGCTATATGGAATAACAATTTTATTAACACCATTAAAGCGACGACGCGCTCGAACACAGCTGACGTCATGCCGAACAAAGTAGTAGAAATGATCATCATAACCAACCCTTTGAGGAAGAACATTTCGTTTTTCGGTGAGACTCTGGCTGCGCCTGATCCTCGCCTGCGTGCTTGCTACGAGCAGGTCCGCCCGAAGGGGGTTCCAGAGACTCGGAATCGGCCTCAAACGTGGTCGTCTGCTCGAGGATTACGGGAGATATGGCGCGCCATCGGCCGTGGTGGTTAGCCAGGCCTTCGTGAAGAGATCTTTCCCTAAGGAACATCCAATCGCGAAATATATCCGCCTCGGCGATGATCCCTCCCGTGTTGAAGAAAACCGGCCAGGGAGATCGTCGCCATGGTTGGGACTTCTATCGGCCCATATCATATTTGGTAAGCAAGCATACCCCGGATATCGGCATTTGTATGGCTTTGACGGCGCTTCACGCTACCCCGAGGCTCGGTCGCGAGGCTCGGTTCAGACGTATTGCCTGGGATAGGTATTCGGTCTCGCGTGGCGGCTGGACTGACCAGGTTCAGCGCCGCCGAGTCTTTTCGAGGTTAGCCCAACCGATCCATTCACCTACCCTTTCTTTACGTCTCGCGTCCAGACGGCCGCTACGTGGTGCTTCGCCCTGGCCTGTTGGGGATTGCATATTGAGCCTGCTATATCCGGGCGCACCGCGCAACCAAAGTCGATCCAGACATTGCTTTGGGTTACGAGATTAAAATCCGATCTCCATTGATTAGCGTTATCGCGACTCGTGACTCCTGCGATCACCTATCGCACCTCAGCCATGTGCAACATTAAAGTTTTTTGTAATAGTGGACGAGCGGGAGAGGAACAAATCCAAATTTCTCATAAGCACGTCGCGCTGGAGCATGGGAGGGATCGCCGCCAGTGCCCACCTGCACGTACTTGATTCCCATCTCTCTCATGAGATCGAGAATATGACCGTACATCAGGGTTCCAACTCCCCTGCGCTGATGCGCAGGATGAACCGCATTAAGGCCAATCTTCCCCGACTGAGAGTCTCGGCCCATTTCGTAGTGGATAAACCCGACCACAGCACCGTTCTCTTCTGCAACAAACAGCCTGTCCCTTTCCCTGGTGGCCAGTGAGCGCAGATAGCTTTCGTGCGAAGCCTTCCAATCAGGATAGACGAGTCGGAACAAATCTATTCCCAGCAGGTCCTGAAATGATTGATGAATCGGCGCAAATGCCAGAAAGCAGATATTCAGAACCGATTTCCAATCGTGGTCCGTGTACGAACGGATTTCCATAAACCCTCGCTCCAACGGCGCTGAGTTCTAATCGTCAGCCCGTCCCCTAGTACCGGTCTTGCATTACTCGCGGGCGCATTTTGTGTTTTACCTGCTTTCACTCATCGCCAGTAGGTGCCCATGCAATCATGCTCGCATCAGTTGGGGTGCAGTGCACGCCGAAACGCTGGTGACGAACGCATTCTTTAGCTACGGAAGCATCCAGCGCCTTCACAACCGGGCTGACCGTGGTGTTCTTGACGACGAACATCGTTCCTAACGCGGTTGCGAAAAGACAAAGCCATAAGTTCGCACCACGATGAACGAAAGAAAGAACAAAGCATTAGCTTCGTACCCTCTCTTTGCCAGAGCGGATTTCGTGCAGATCTTCCAACATCAGATGGGAGCTCTGCATGTGTCCTGGTGCCAACAAGAATTCATCTCGACCAGAAGCATACGTAGGCAGCACCCACGTACTTCTAGTTCCGAATGCTGCCGCCACTTCCAGGATAACCGAGAGTCCAAAAGCCGATACCAGCACATGCAACAGGCCGCCCAAAAATGTCTCAGGGCAGAGAGCATATCTTCGCAGCTTTCCGCCCCCATCTTGCGGTGAGATAAAGCACCCCGGACCCAGCGCGATCGCGTACGGCAAAGCAGCCGTTAGAATGAAAGAATTTTGCTGGACCGAACACTTGGTTCCCTCAAACGAGGATTTTCAATTGAGCTGCGAGTTCCACACCTGTAGCGCAGAACGTTGAAATCCTACGGAGCCAACCCTGTCCCCTCGCGCAACTAGACGTACGCTAGACCATTTCAAGGCCGGCGGCTGACCTTCATTTGAAGGTCGTTCGACCATCGAGCATTCCGATCCCATCCGTTTTCAGGGCAACATTTCGAGAAGTACATCGTTGCAATGCTCATGAACATTTCTTACCGATTGGTTTGCACGTTTATGTCCATGCCTTACTGCCAAGCACCAGGTTGGAAGGAGCTATCTTCTCACAAAGCGCACTTTGATCACGATGGAATTGGATATCAAGGTAGGTGCTCCTTGGCGCGACCGGTACATCGCTTGTGCTAATTGCCGACAGCGGAGATACCGCATGTGGCGCCCAAGCTAATATCCAGCTTTCATGTCTATGGAATCCACCAGCCGTGGCTTTGCAGCTTCGGGTTTTTCAGCCGGAAGCTCCGGGGAGCAGACCTGATCGATGACAATGTGCTCGCAGTGTTAGACCCCTCAAACTACAGCGACCAAACCTCGTGGACCTTTTGTTGACGGTGAGGAACTGAGTTCGGTTGACGCCGCCGCGGGGAACGTATTAGCCCCTGGGTTTACCTTGAGTCCGGATATTCGTAAGCGTTCGATCACGGAACTTTGTCTAGCCTGAAAGAGATTCAATTACTGGAAACGCCTGACGCTTCGGAATCGAGCGAATCAGATCTGGCCAGCTTTGCCGCGCTACAAGACTATTGCTTGCGGATCCTTGGATTCACGTACCTGGAAGCAGAGTTGCGCCAGCGCCGGACCTCCACGCCAGATGAGCGCGTGGTCAGTGAGCGAGATTCGCCGTCGCTCGTCATCTTGCGAAACTGCGCAGCCGCGGCAAATGGATACATAACAGTACACGCACAAATTTCCGCGCGGCGGCAAAGGCATACACCAAGAAGTTAGAGGTGCTCACCACGGGACAAGCGGATGCGTTTGAAAGTCGCAATAGAACGCCTGATTCCCTTCCCGGACCACCATTACGTGTACCTCTCAAACGAGACCGATGTGCTCGGTAAGGTGCAATCATCTGTTAAGCTCAAGTAGTCGCTTTGTGGAACAACATACGAACAACCTATGAAAGCTGCACCTTTTATTACGATTCTGGCACGAGGATGACTGAGAGAAGCTGTAATCTCAGCAGTTTTTACTCCTGTGTCTTTTCAATTTTTCGGTCGCATGACAACGTCGGCGAGGATTCCCCCGGCAACGGCTTACATCAGCCACGCCACTATTATTGATCCAGCGTGAATGGCTGTAGTGGTACAGCTAAGCCATTCTTAGGCTTCAGAGATCAGGTAACATTTCCGTAGGCGCAACGCCGAAACTGCCTGTGCTGGTCAGGGCGGTAGGAATCTGAGACCTATGTCACGAAGCGCGGCGAGGGTTCAACCCGACAAGATGAAAGAACCCGTCGCACCATGGTGGCATACTCTGCTGGTGCTGCTGCCTATCGCGATCGGTTCGGTCGCGAGTTGGTATCAGCACG
>JAFATF010000680.1 GCA_019244045.1 Acidobacteriota bacterium | reverse complement strand
CAAGAACGGCGTTGCCCAGACCAATAACCTGCAGGCCAAGCTCGACATCGGCAGCATAGCTGCCGTGGGTACAGCTAACCTGGTGAATAATGCTTTGGACATGCATCTCACCGCCGTGTTGAGCTCGAAATTCAGCCAATCCGTAGGTGGGAATGGCATTGGTGGATTCATGAAGACCGCGCTTGCCAATAACCAGGGCGAACTCGCCATTCCCGTGCTGGTAACCGGAACTATGCAGAATCCGAAGTTTATGCCCGATGTTCAGCAGATGACCCAAATGAAGCTGAAAGGCATGATCCCGAGCAGCGCCAATCCGGGTGGAGCCGTGGGAGGCCTGCTGGGCGGATTGTTGGGCAAAAGTGCTGCCCAGGCGCAAAACCAAAATCAGCAGGCGCAGCAGCAAGCGCCCTCGCCACAACAAAATGCCGTGCAGCAGGTGCTTGGCTTATTCGGGGGCAAGAAAAAGCAGCAGAATCCGCCGAAGTGAATCAAGCAGCTCGCTGATTGCAGAGGCAGCAAAGGCGACCGGGTGGTACAGGCGCCCACTGCCGGCCCCAGGGTTACAAAATGTAGCGCGACAGATCCTGATCTTTCACGATGTTGGTCAGCATCTTGCGTACGTAATCGCCGTCCACGGTGATCTGCTGACCTTTTTTCTCCGGGGCCTCGAAACTGATCTCATCGAGGACGCGTTCCATGATGGTGTGCAACCGCCTGGCACCGATGTTCTCTGTCCCCTCATTGACCCGGAAGGCGAAGCGGGCGACTTCCTCCAAGGCCTCACGCGTGAACTCCAGCTTCACGCCTTCGGTTTCAAGCAGCGCGGTGTATTGTTTAACCAGAGAAGATTTGGGTTCGGTCAGAATACGAATGAAATCTTCCATGGTCAACGATTCGAGTTCCACGCGTATGGGAAAGCGGCCTTGTAACTCGGGGATCAGGTCACTCGGCTTGGAGACGTGAAATGCGCCCGCGGCAATGAAGAGAATGTGATCGGTGCGAACCATGCCATAGCGCGTATTGACGGTGGTGCCCTCGACAATGGGCAGAATATCTCGCTGCACGCCTTCCCGCGACACATCTGGCCCGTGGCCGCTCTCGCGGCCGGCAATCTTGTCGATCTCGTCAAGGAACACAATCCCTGAATTTTCGACCCGTTCAATGGCCATGCGCGTTACTTGATCCATGTCGATGAGCCGCTGCTCTTCCTCCTGAATCAAATATTCGAAAGCCTCGCTGACCTTCATTTTCCGTTTTTTGGTACGCTGGCCGAAGATGTTGGGCAGCATGTCCTTGATATTGATGTCCATCTCCTCGACGCCTTGATTGGAGACGATCTCAAACGATGGAAAGGATTTTTCCCGGGTCTCAATCTCCACCATACGCTCGTCGAGTTTGCCTTCCCTTAGTTGCTGGCGCAATTTTTCCCTGGTTCGGGAGCTCGATTCGGCAGCCGCCGTCGATCCATCCAACACCACCCCGCCGCTGGCCCCCTCCGCGGGGCGAGCCGCCGGCGCCGGTGGCAGCAATAGGTCCAGCACCCGTTCCTCCGCATTTAACTCCGCCTTATCCGACACGTCCTCGAGCTTTTCCTCCCTGACCATATCAATGGCGATCTCAACCAGGTCGCGGATCATGGATTCAACGTCCCGGCCCACGTAGCCCACCTCGGTGAACTTGGAAGCTTCCACCTTGAGAAATGGTGAATTGGCCAGTTTCGCCAGACGACGCGCGATCTCTGTCTTGCCGACGCCGGTGGGTCCGATCATGATGATGTTTTTGGGGATGATCTCTTCGGCCAGCTCGGGTACCAGCTTTTGCCGTCGCATGCGGTTGCGCAGTGCGATGGCTACGGCGCGTTTGGCGTCGTTCTGCCCCACAACGTACTTATCAAGCTCCGATACGATTTCACGCGGGGTCAGCTCGTCAAGCGAAATCTGCTCTTCTTCGATGGTTCCAGGTAAATAAATTGCCATCATGGGGTCGCCAGTCTCTCCTCGTCGCTCTTCAGCCGTCCCTGCCGCCCGACAGGATCGCCGAACGCTAGCTACGCACGGCTGATGACGGGGACTTGTTCACAGCTCCTCCAAGGTCACGTTCTCATTTGTGTAGATGCACATCTTGCCCGCAATCTTCATCGCCTGTTCGGCAATCTCGCGGGCCGAGAGCTGGGTGTGTTCAGTGAGGGCCTGAGCTGCGGACTGCGCGTAGGGTCCGCCGCTGCCGATGGCGGCGATGCCGCCATCGGGTTCAATCACATCTCCTTGCCCGCTCAAAAGAAATGTTTGTTCTCGGTCACACACCAGCAGCAACGCTTCGAGGTGGCGCAAGTACTTGTCCGTGCGCCAGTCCTTGGCCAGTTCGACCGCCGCGCGCCCGATGTTTCCGTGATACTGCTCCAGCTTACCTTCAAACCGGCTAAATAAGGAAAACGCATCGGCTGTCGAACCGGCAAATCCGGCCAGAATCTTGTCCTGATAGAGCCGACGAATTTTCCGTGCGGAGTGCTTGATTACCGATTCGCCGAGGGTTACTTGCCCGTCGCCAGCGAGTACCACCTGCCCATTACGCCGCACCGACAAGACTGTCGTTGAGCGCACTGATCGCGGTCGCGTCATGGGATCAAGTCTCGATTATAACAGCCGCAATTCGCCGCACTTTCGCGCCAAAGGGCGCTGCCGGCGACCGCCAGCAGCAGCACCGCGGACGCTTCCAGACTCTCTCCTGAGTCTTCGACGGCTCGGGGCGGAAATCTTGGTTAACGGCTGTGACGCAAACCGCTGTCCCCCTTTACAATTCTGGTTTGCCCGTGGACGGGCATTTGAACGAAACATGGCAAAAGACGGAATCACTCCTCGCTCCGAAGATTATGCGCAGTGGTATCTCGATATCGTTCGCGGCGCCGACCTGGCCGATTATGCCGAGGTTGTTCGGGGCTGCATTGTCTTCAAGCCCACCGGCTACGCCCTATGGGAGGCGATTCAAAGCGGCCTCGACCAGCGTATCAAAGCCACCGGTCATCAGAACGCCTACTTTCCTCTGCTCATCCCCAAGAGTTTCCTGATGAAAGAAGCCGAGCACGTGGAAGGCTTCGCGCCGGAGGTGGCCGAAGTCACCCATGCGGGCGGGGAAAAATTGGCCGAGCCCTATGTGGTACGGCCCACTTCGGAAACGATCATTGGCTACTTTTACGCCAAATGGGTGCACAGTTGGCGCGATCTGCCACTATTGATCAATCAATGGGCCAACGTCATGCGTTGGGAGATGCGTACCCGCCCTTTCCTTCGTACAACCGAATTTCTCTGGCAGGAGGGCCACACGGTTCATGCCAGTGAAAAAGATGCCGAACGGGAAACCCTGCTGATCCTGCACGAGGTCTACGCGGACTTCGTCGAAAAGGAGATGGCAATCCCGGTCATCCGGGGAAGGAAAACGGAGAAAGAGCAATTTGCCGGTGCACTGCGCTCCTACGCCATCGAGGCCATGATGCAAGATGGGCGCGCGTTACAGGCCGGTACATCCCATAATCTTGGGCAGAACTTCGCCAAAGCTTTCGATATTGCCTACACCGATCAGAAAAACCAGTTGCAGCATGCCTGGACAACCAGTTGGGGAGTTAGTACGCGCCTCATTGGCGCCCTCATTATGGCGCATTCCGATGACGAAGGCTTGGTTGTACCGCCGCGCATTGCCCCCTTGCAGGTGGTGGTGGTCCCCATATTCAAGACCGATAGCGAGCGTCTGCGCGTGCAGGAAGTGATGCGATGCCTGACCGTGGAGTGGCAGGGTAGATTGCGCTTCAAAGTCGATGACCGCGATCAGTTCAGTCCCGGCTACAAGTTCAACGAATGGGAGCTGAAAGGTGTTCCCGTGCGAGTGGAGATTGGGCCTAAGGACATCGACAAGGGCACGGTGGCCGTAGCTCGCCGCGATGTACCCGGCAAGCCGGGGAAGTCTTTCGTGCCGCAGCGCGGACTCACCGAATACCTCGAAGGATTGCTGGCCAGCATTCAGCAATCGCTCTACGGGCGCGCGCTGAAATTCCGCGAAGAGCACACCTATGAGGCGGGAAGCTACCGGGAGCTGAAAGACGGGGTGGAGAAGGGCTTCGTGCGCGCCTACTGGGCGGGCACACGAGAGGATGAAGACAAGATCCAGGAAGAAACCGGAGCCACCATTCGCGTCATTCCCCTTGAGCAGCCGCCAGAGCGGGGCAAGTGCGTGTATACGGGAAAAGAGGCGAGCCAAATGGTGGTTTTCGCGCGCGCCTATTAACCTGCGACCTTAGGCGGGGATGCTGCGTCGCTATTTTTCAGGCATGCACCGCTTCCGGTTTTCCTGCCAACAGTTGGCGCATGACGAATTGCAGAATACCACCATTGGCGTAATAGAGCGCTTCCTGTGGCGTGTCGATGCGCACCAGGGCTCTGAACTCCCGCACCTTCCCGTTGGCGGTGCGCACCACGACCTGCCGAGCAGGACCGAATTTCTCGATCAGCTCGCGAATACCGTGGATCTCGAACAGCTCGTTGCCCGTCAAGTTGAGCGATTCGGCAGTCTCGCCAGGCAAGAATTGCAGCGGCAGAATTCCCATGCCGATCAGATTTGAGCGATGGATGCGTTCGTAGCTTTCGGCCACGACGGCCCGCACTCCGAGCAGCAGCGGGCCTTTGGCGGCCCAGTCCCGCGATGATCCCGATCCGTATTCCTTCCCCGCTATAATCAGCAAGGGCACGCCTTCGGCGAGATATTTTTCCGAAGCTTCGTAGATCGTCATCTCTGCCCCATCCGGCAGATGGCGAGTAAACCCGCCTTCGAGATGGGGCACCATTTTATTGCGCAGGCGCACATTCGCGAATGTACCTCGCAACATCACTTCGTGATTGCCGCGTCGCGAACCGTAAGAGTTGAAGTCCGCCGGCTTGACTCCATGATCGATGAGATATTTCCCCGCCGGGCTGTCTTTCTTGATCGATCCTGCGGGAGAGATATGGTCCGTGGTCACACTGTCTGCCAGCATCGCGAGCACCCGCGCACCACGAATGTCTTCAACCGCCTGAGGCCGCGGCTCCATATCATCAAAGTAGGGCGCGCGCCGAATGTAGGTAGAAGCCTTGTCCCAGTCGTAGGTTTCACCGCGCGGCACCTCGAGAGAACGCCAGCGCTGGTCGCCAGCGAAGACCTCGGCGTAGCTTTTGCGGAACATATTCGAATCAATCGAGCTTGCGATGGTTTGTTCTACTTCCCGTTCCGTGGGCCAGAGATCCCCCAGATAAACCGGGCTGCCGTCTGTTCCTTTTCCAATGGGCTCACGCCGCAAGTCCACATCGATGCGCCCGGCCAGGGCAAAGGCAACCACCAGCGGGGGCGACATCAAATAATTGGCCCGAACCTCAGAATTGATTCGCCCTTCGAAATTGCGATTGCCCGACAATACCGATGCAACCACCAGATTTTTCTCCTCGATAGCCTGTGAGATCTCGGTGGGAAGCGGACCAGAGTTGCCAATGCAAGTAGTGCAGCCGTAACCCACCAGGTGGAACTTCAATTTTTCGAGGTAGACGATCAAGCCGGCGCGTTGCAGATAGTCGCGCACCACCTTTGAGCCTGGCGCCAAAGAGGTTTTCACCCAGGGCGGCACCGACAGCCCGTGCTCAACCGCCTTCTTGGCGAGTAGACCAGCGGCGATCATTACCGACGGATTGGAGGTGTTGGTGCAGCTGGTGATCGCGGCAATGACCACGCTGCCGTTCCGCAAGATGCTCTTCACATCGCTTGGCACATGCTCCTCGATACCGGTATCCTCCACCCCCACCGCGGCCGGGTTGCCGCCCTCGGCTTCCCACCGCACCACTTGCTTGTCATTGCTGGCATTGAGGGCCGCAGTCGGAGCGGCGGCCTGCGCAGCTGTGCGCGGCTTCATCAAGGAGGGCAGGGCAGCCTCGAACGATTGCTTTGCCAGGGGCAAAGGGACGCGGTCCTGCGGACGCTTCGGCCCGGCCAGGCTCGGTTCCACACTGCCCAGATCGAGCGTCAGCAGTTCCGAATATTCCGCTTGCGCTGTCTTCTCCTCGTGAAATAAACCCTGCTCCCGGCAGTAAGCTTCGACCAGCGCGATCTGCTCTTCGGAGCGCCCGCTTGTGGCTAGATAACGCAGGCTTTCTTGGTCGATAGGAAAGATGCCGCAGGTGGCGCCATACTCGGGCGACATATTGGCGATGGTCGCGCGATCGGCCACCGGAAGTTGGCTCAGGCCGGGCCCAAAATACTCCACAAATTTGCCCACCACGCCGTGCTTGCGCAAGAGTTCGGTGAGCGTGAGCACCAGATCGGTGGCGGTAGCGCCGGCGCGCAGCTTGCCGGTGAGTCTTACGCCGACAACCAGGGGAATCAGCATCGAGACCGGTTGCCCCAGCATTGCCGCCTCGGCTTCAATTCCTCCCACCCCCCATCCCAAAACGCCAAGCCCATTGATCATCGTAGTATGCGAATCGGTGCCAACCAGGGTGTCGGGATAGGCCGCGCGCTTGCCCTCTCTCTCGTCGACAAAGATCACGCGCGCCAGATACTCGAGATTCACTTGATGCACAATGCCGGTGTCCGGGGGAACAATGGCCAGATTACGAAATGCAGTTTGACCCCAGCGCAGGAAGAGGTAACGTTCCTGGTTGCGCTGAAACTCGAGCTGGGCGTTCACAGCAAAGGCTTGCGACGACCCGAATTCATCTACTTGTACCGAATGATCAATCACCAGCTCGGCGGGCTGCAGCGGATTAATCAGGCCCGGATCTCCTCCCAGCCGCCGCATGGCGTCCCGCATCGCAGCCAGGTCGACGATGGCGGGCACCCCGGTGAAGTCCTGCAGCAGGACGCGACTGGGGGTGAACGCAATCTCCTTATTGGGCCTGCTCTGGCTGTTCCACGCCGCCAGGGCACGTATCTCCTCCTTGGTCACGTTGCGGCCATCCTCGGTCCGCAAAAGGTTTTCCAAAAGAATTCGCAAGCAGTAGGGCAGGTGACCGGTGGAGATGCCTCGATCATCGAGCTTCGAGAGACGATAAATTTCGTATTCTTTACCGCCGCTTTTCAGGGCCGAAAGACTGCCAAAGCTATTGAGCGGCATGGGTGCCATCCTTTCCGGAATGCGCGCGTTTCCGACTTCCCGATTGTCGCCATGATCTAGTGTAAAACGCGTTCGCCGGCGAGGGATAGAGCAGGCCACAGAAGTACAGGACAGGAACAATCGCCCGGCGCTTCCCTCTAGCGGACGCTTTTTGAGATCTGATAAAGCACCACGCCGAACATAAAAATCAAATAGATCCTGAGTGCCCAAAAAAGAACAATCTCGAGGCGCCTGAGCCGGCGCCGAGGATAGTGGTGCTCGGCCTTGGCCGCACTCAGCTGGTCGGGTTCGAGGGAGGTAATTACGCTGGCCATCTCGTCGCGAGCTTCTCTCTGCCAAGAAGGCGAAAAAGTATTTTCCATTCAGCGGCCTCCAAGAATGGTCAAAGCCGTAGGGGCAATCACGCTGATGCCGAATAAAATACCGGCGCTGATGAGGACGAGGACAACCCCTAGGGCGAGCGTATTCGCCCAGAGCGGGCTGATCAGCTCGCCCATGATTTCGCGATCGTTCACCAGCAGGTAAAGAAACAATAGCGCGGGGGGCATGGCCAGCACCGCAATGACGTTTACGATCAATACTACGTAAACCAGGGGAATTCCCGGAATCAGCACCAGCGCGGCAGCTGTAGCCGCCTCCATCAGCAGAACCAGATAAAAAGACTTGCCTTGCCGGAAAGGCAAATTCAGGCTATGAGGGCGGTGCGCGACTTCGCCGAAGGCGTACGCCGAGGAGATTGAAATGGTGATGGCTGCGACTATGCCGGCTTCAAACATGCCGAGCGCAAAAAGCGCCGCTCCCCAATGTCCCACGAAGGGCATCAAAGCCTGGGCAAATTCGGCCGCTTCAAAGTGAGCGGCCGACATATGGTGCACGAAAAGAGGAGCCGTCGCCACGATTGTGGCCAGGGCAGCGATGGTCGCCAGAGCCGCTCCCAGGATCGTGTCCAAGCGCCCGTAACGTATATCCGGCGTGGTCAGGCCTTTATCCGCGATGGCACTTTGCTGAAAAAACAGCATCCAGGGAGTCACGGTGGCTCCAATGTCGGCGAGCAGAATCAGAACTGTCTCGGGACTCAGTCCCCCCGGCAGAGGCTTCCAAGTCAGTAAAGAACGGCCCACAGTGCCCCACTGCGGATGGCTCAGCAGGGCAACCGGGACGAACAGCAGGTTGAAGGCCGCAGCAGCAAGCGTAATTCGTTCCCAAGTCCAGTAGCGGTGGGTCATCAACGCGACCAGCAGAACCAGCAGCGCCCCTAGAACCGCTGGCGCGGGATGAATACCAAAAAAGCCCAGTCCCGCACGGATGGCGATAAATTCTGTAATCAAGGTCAAGAAGTTGCCCAAGGCAAGGTCGATCAGAGAGAACCATCCCCAGAACGGCCCGAAACGCTCGAATATCAGCTCTGCATGTCCGCGATGGGTGGCGGCGCCCAGCCGCACGGTCATCTCTTGCACGACGCAGGACATGGCGAAGGTAAGGACAACAAAGGGAAGAAAAAAGCCGATTCCGAAGTGCGCTCCCGTGGCCGCATAGGACAGCATGCTGGGGCCGTCATTCTCGCCCAGCATCACCAAGACACCGGGACCGATCAGCAGCCAGAGCAATCGCAGTCGGGAGCGCAGCCCCTTTTGTCGCCGTGTGGCCACCACGCGCTCGCGATCGTGCGCTCGATCGACGTCTTCATGCGTGATGATGACTTCAGCGCCGGCTACTGCCGCTCCCCCGGCGCACTCGGCGGTGCCCGGGGTTCCGCCTGCCTGGGCCTTCGTGTTGGTTGATGACTCGCGCATGAAAACGGCAGATAATTAGCCTGAGTATACAATAAGAGGTAAACCGTAGTTAAGGCAAGGGAGCCCGGCGAACGGTTTTTTCCCGCGGTACCACCCAAACCTTTTCGGCAGCGGCGTTTCCCAGCGCAATTGTGCCTACGTCGGTGGTCAAGGTCAGCGTTTCATCATAGTTGCGGCCTTTTACCTGGAAGCCGGCCCCGGGACGAATGCCCCGCCCTTCCAAAAATTCCAGCAGGCGGCGATCGCGCTCGTAAATCCCGCTCACGATATAACTGGTGCCCGGCTCAGCCTGTGCCAGAGGCACCAACCCACGTCGCTTGCGGCTCTCGGCGCCTTCCAGTTCGCTCATGTTGCCGTGCGGGCAGACACCGCCGGGGCCGAGTTTGGCCAGCAGTTTGGCTTCAAAGTCGGGCGACACCGCGTGTTCGAGGCGCTCGGCCTCGTCATGCACCTTGTACCACTCCATGCCAAAGATTTCTGACAACATGCGCTCGATCAGGTGATGACGGAGAGTGAGCTGGCGCGCAATCCTGCGGCCAGCCGCAGTTAGCGCGACGCTGCCCTTCTTGTCGACCCGAACCAGGCCATCTCTTTTCAGCCGTCGCAAAGCCATGGTCACCGCCGGCGGCGATACCTGTAGCCAATGCGCAAGGGTTGCCGAAATAACCATCTGGCCCTCGCCTTCAGCTTCCAGTATGGCCTTGAGGTAGTCCTCTTTGGAGACTGTGATCATCGAGAGGACATTATAAACCCGGGTTAAGCGTAGTTAAGGCCGCTGCGCAGAGAGGGCAAGTGTAGATTACGCGGCAGCCAAGACAGGGGAGAGTGTTTGACTTGAGCATCCCGCGCTTGATTAAGCTGGCGGCCGGGGCAATCCTGGCTCCGCCCGGGATCGCGTGAATCTGTAGGCGGCCGCAATCGGTTTGACAGCATCCACCCCCCACCCCTAAATTGTTTTTTTTGCGGCTATGAAGGTACTGGTCATCGGCAGTGGCGGGCGCGAGCATGCACTGGTGTGGAAGCTCGGGCAGTCGCCTCGGGTCAGTAAGGTGTTTTGTGCCCCGGGGAATGGCGGCATCTGTGAAGAAGCTGAGTGCGTACCCGCCAACCTCAAACATCTCGACTCCCTCGTGGCTGTGGCCAACCTGGTGCAACCTGATCTTACGGTGGTTGGTCCGGAGGTGCCTCTCGCTTCGGGCCTCGTGGACGAGTTCACCAGCCGGGGGTGGCGAATTTTTGGACCCACGAAATCTGCCGCGCGCCTGGAATCGAGCAAGAGCTTTGCCAAACAGTTCCTGCAACGCCACCACATTCCCACCGCTCATTATGCAATCTGTAACTCCCTCGACGAGGTTCGCCAAGCGCTGCCTCATTTCCATACCCCAATCATTGTGAAGGCCGACGGGTTGGCAGCAGGAAAAGGCGTGGTAATGGCCAATAGCAAGGACGAGGCTGTCTCCGCCTGTGCCGAAATGCTTGCCGGGAAAATGGTGGGGGAGGCCGGTGCGCGAGTGGTCCTTGAGGAATGTTTGCGAGGAGACGAACTTTCCTTTCTCGTTTTCAGCGATGGCGAACGCGTGGCGCCGCTGGTGGCCGCCCAGGACCACAAGCGGGTGGGCGACGACGATACCGGTCCGAACACCGGGGGTATGGGAGCCTACTCGACTGCCGACCTCGTGGATGACCAGATGCGCGACTGGCTGGTCAACCACATCGCCCGCCCAGTAGTGGCCGGAATGAAGGCCGAAGGTGCCGAATATAAGGGGGTCCTTTACTGCGGCCTAATGATGACGGCGCGGGGGCCCATGGTGCTCGAGTTCAACTGTCGCTTTGGAGACCCCGAAACCCAGGCCATCCTGACGCGGATGGACAGTGATCTGGTGGAGGCGATCGAAGCCTCGATCGAGGGTAGGACGAGTGAAGGAGATTTCCGCTGGTCGTCTCATGCCTCCGTGTGCGTGGTCTTGGCTTCTGGCGGATACCCCGGAACCTTTGACTCCGGCAAGAAGATCATCGGTTTGGAGGATGCCGGCCGGTTGCCAGACGTGAAGGTCTTTCATGCCGGAACAAGCAAACGGGACGGAGCTTTCTATACCTCCGGTGGCCGAGTGGTGGGGGTGACTGCCAGCGCTCCTGACCTTGACAGTGCCATTGCCAGCGCCTACCAGGCGGCAAGCTTAATCGGCTTCGAAGGTCTCCATTACCGCAAAGACATCGCCCGCAGAGCACTAAGAAAATGACAAACAACCATCTCCCGCGGCTTTGTCCGCTTGCAGCAAAGCAAAGCGAAGCCGGGCAATCGGTAAAATCTCCATGAACAGAGCATTGGTTTCTATTGTTATGGGCAGCGACTCGGATCTGGAAATTATGCGGGAGGCGGCCCACGCCCTGGAACAATTCGGCATCGCCTATGAAATCGATGTCACCTCCGCCCATCGCTCCCCCGAGCGCACGGCCGATTTTGCCCGGAAAGCTGCCGGTCGCGGTATTCGCGTCATTGTCGCTGGGGCAGGCGGAGCTGCGCATTTGGCTGGGGTGATTGCGGCGCACACCAGCCTTCCCGTAATCGGCGTACCAATTCCGTCAGTGTTGAACGGGCTCGACTCACTGCTCGCCACCGTGCAGATGCCTGCCGGCATACCCGTCGCCACGGTAGCCATAGGCAAAGCCGGGGCGACCAACGCGGGCATTCTGGCGGCTCAAATTCTTGCCCTTTCAAGTGCTGAACTGAGCAAGAAAATGGATGCCCATAAGAAAAAGCTGGCCGATGGAGTCGAAGAGAAGTCGGGCAAGCTGAAGGCGGCGTTAGGAACTCGCTAGCTATATGCGGCCGCACAGCAAGCCAGTTGGCTGCGAGCGTTATCAGGCGGCCACCCAGGCCAGCTGTTCTCGTCCAGGCGGTGAATTTTTTTACCATGGAATGACATGAGGTGGTTGGCAAAACCTTTCGATGACGATCAGGTTCACCTGCTCGCGCAAGCGCTAAAGGCACAAACACTCGCGCTACCACATGCCCTTATGGCGCGACTGTTATTAAACCGCCGTGTATTTGATGTCGATTCAGCACAGCGCTTTCTCGTGCCATCGCTCTCCCAGCTTCATTCCCCGTATCGCATGAAGGATATGAAAGCAGCCGTTCAGCGACTGCAAGCCGCCATCGCCGCCAAAGAAAAGATACTCATCTATGGCGACTACGATGTGGATGGCACCACGGCCATTGTCGTGCTGAAAACGGCAGTTGAATTGTGCGGCGGGTCGGTCGAGTTCTACGTGCCGCACCGCATTCGCGAAGGCTACGGGATGAACGATCAGGTCATCGAGGAGGCGGCGCGATCGGGAGTGCGGCTAATCATCAGCGTAGATACCGGCATCCGAGCGTTTGCAGCCGCCGCAACCGCGAGGCGCCTTGGCATCGATCTAATCGTCACCGATCACCACCTGCCCGGACCAGGAGGCGTGCCCGCAGCTCTGGCCGTACTTAATCCCAATCAGCCCGGTTGCGACTATCCCTGCAAGGTGCTTTGCGGCTGCGGGGTGGCCTTCAAACTCGCGCAAGCATTGATGGAAAAACTGCTCAATCGCACCACTCCCTCGCGCTTGTTGATCTCTTTCATGAAAGTGGTGGCCATTGCCACCATTGCGGATGCCGTGCCGCTGCGGGACGAAAATCGCGTATTCACCAGACTCGGGCTCCAGGGTTTGCGTACTCCGGTCAACCCTGGTCTCAAAGCGTTGCTCGAGATTGCTGAGCTCATGCCCGGGAGGGGGTTGAATTCAGGCGAAGTGGCCTTTCGCATCGCCCCGCGGCTCAATGCCGCCGGGCGGATGGACGTAGCGCATGATGTCGTCGAACTGTTCAGCGTCAAGGACGCGACCCGCGCCCGCCAAATTGCTGCGCGTTTGGATCAACTCAATGGCGAGCGCCAGCAAGAAGAGCGGCGCATTCTCGAGGAAGTCGCCTCCCGCTGTGAAAAAGAGCCGGGATTCGCCGAGGCATTTTGTATGGTTGTGGAGGGTGAGGGGTGGCATCGCGGGGTGATCGGAATTGCAGCCAGCCGAGTGGTTGAGCGCTACCGCAGGCCTGCTCTGGTGATCTCGCGAGACGGGGAAGAGGCGCACGGCTCCGGGCGCTCGATTCGAAGTTTCCATTTGCTCGAAGCCTTGGAGTCCTGCGCCACTCTTCTTGATCGTTATGGCGGACACGCGCATGCCGTCGGATTTGCTCTTCCAGCTTCTCGAGTTCCTGAATTGCGGGCCCGCCTCGATGAGTTCGCCCGCAGCCGCCTTACCGCGAAAGATTTTGAGCCTATGCTCGAAGTTGATGCGGAATTGGCACTTCATCAGGTGACGCCCGAGCTCGTCGAGGCTCTCGGCCTGCTTGCGCCCTTTGGCATGGACAATCCACAGCCCGTATTTGCCACCCGTGCGGTTCGCCTGCTCGAGCCCCCACGGATCGTAAAGGACCGACACCTGAAGCTGAAGCTAGGCTCGACCGCGAGGCGCGATGCGCCCGACGGGCGCTTCAGTTGGCGGCAGAGCGTGGCCTACCAAGCCACGGCTTGGCGCATGGCCGAGCGCGCCGTCGCCGAACAACTTGTTTCCGGAGACGTCCTCGATATCGCCTACACGGTGGGTCAGAATGAGCATCCCGATTTTGGTGGCCTCGAACTTACGCTGTGTGATTTCGAGCGGCAGGCGAATGCCCCGACGCCTGCCCCCCGTTCCCGTGCCGAGTCAGCATAAACTCTGCGGTCCTGGTCGATCATTGGTTGCCTGGCTCTCTGGCTCAGCACAGTTCGAGCCCCATACTAGCCGCGCTTGCGTCAAGCATGGTCCACCGGTTTAACTTGCGCAGGGGATGAGCGCGTGCTGTTTGGCTAGAACAAGAGTGTGTCTGCGTCATGCTGAACATCCGCAGCTGCTGGCTGAGAACGAGAGCGAGAATGGAGGCAGTGGCCTGGCATGGAGTTGGGCGAGTGACCGAACTCTGTCCGCCTGCAAAGGAACGATTTTTGCCAAGCGTGTTAGTTTCGATCAGCGAACCTGGATTTCATTGATCACCTGCGAGACGTTAGGAATGTTGGCGGCGATCTGCTGTGCCAGCTGCCGTTGCTCGCTGGTCTTGGCAGTACCCGTCAAAGTCAGCACTCCGTTCTTCGCCGAATAGCGGATGTCCTGCTTGTCCAAGCCTTTCGCGATAAGCGCAGCTTTAAAATTTTTTTCAATAGCTCCATCGGTGTTCGATTCGATGCTCCTCGCCTGTGAAGCCTGCCCTGCCGGTTCTACGCTAATCTGATTGGCTACGATCCGGTTCCCAGCTGCCGCCTGGGCCACCTCACCAGCCCTTTGCTTGGCGTTCTCGGAATGGACATTTCCCCCAAGGGTGATTGTGTTTTTGTCTGCATCCTCTGAGACCGTCACGTCAGTCAGGTCCGCCTGCGCCAAAGCCTTCTTCACCGCGTCCTTGTACGTGACCTGGTTCGTGCGTGAACAGCCAAGGCTGGCAGTAAGCGCCACCAGCATGGCTGCAATAACGAATATGGTCTTCATGGGCACCTCCGCACGACAAGCTTAGGAGCAGCCTGCAGAGCACGTGTATCGGGCGCTTGCTGTACTTCGAACCAGGATGAACTGTGCCCTCCTACGGCTACAGTTATTGCAACGTAAGCACACAAAGACTCGCAGGCGGGCGTAAACTTAAAGGGCACATGACCATGTGCCCTTTACCAGATGCGGGATCACCTCCGACCTCAGCTGTATGGCCCCACGCCTCCAGCAGCCTGCCTCGGCCGACTGGCGCCAAGCTTAGAGGGGAAGAGGCAAAGCGCTCCATCGGGCAGTTCGTGTAGAGAGAGCAGAAGAGAAGCCGAGAAATGGGAGCTCGTCTCAGCAGAGCTTTACGGCTGCTATAGACCGGAGCCCTGCGACTTTGC
>JAFATF010000250.1 GCA_019244045.1 Acidobacteriota bacterium | reverse complement strand
CCTGATCGCCGGCGCGGTCGAGGTGATCGACCGTGGGGCCAACCAAGCAAAGCCCCGGCGGAAAGGGGCAAGATACTTGGACACTCGGTCGGGTCGTATCCGCCTGGCCGCAATTCCTGATAATTCCGCCGCTTCCCTCGAAGCCTTTGTCCGGGCCAACGTGAAGCCCGGAACAACGCTGCTGACCGATGGCCACCAATCCTATCCCGGGCTCACCGATTATCGGCACGACCCCGCGGACCGTCGGCAAGATGGCGGGTCACGTGGTGCTACCCTGGATTCACCGGGTCTTCTCCTTGATGAAACGGTGGGGGCTCGGCACCTATCACGGCCTGCGCCGAACGCACATCGACAGCTACCTCAACGAGTTTGTCTTCCGCTCCAACCGCCGCTTCTATCGACACGTCTCCTTCGAGACTGTCCTCGGCCTGGCCTCGCATCACCACCCGACGAGCTATTGGAACATTATCGGCCGCGACAACCCTCGCAAGGGCGTGGCCACGGTCCGACGCCGGCCACGGCAGCGCAAGACGGCGGCCGGAACTCGACAGGACGGTTCAGGCCGCGCCGCAAAAACCCCGGCGACGACTAGTTACAGCGCGGCCGCCGGGCAAACCCCAGATCTTGACCACCCTGGGACAACGGGATAAGCCGCCGTGTGAGCGCGATTGCTGGGTCCTTGAAGAGTCTTCGAAGCCGGCAACTGCGGCTAGCCGGAATGCGGATACGGATGGACACTTCATCCAGCAACCATTTGTCATTTGGTTGTGCCTGGCGCTGCTTCAGCATGTTGGCGAAGGTCCGACCAAAGCTCAAACCCCACTCACGAATGCTCTCACAGCTGACGACAATCCTGCGCACCTCAGGATCAGCTCGACTTCGCGCCGATTCGCTCAAGTTATCCACTGGACTTTGGTGATGTTGCAGTTATCCACAGTTATCCACTGGACTTTGGTGATGCAAAATTTGGACTTTGGTGATGATTCTCTGGACTTTGGTGATGAAATGCCAGTTATCCACTGGACTCTGGTGATGCACCACAATTAATAAGAACCGATTACTTCAAAACACTTGACCACGAAACACGCCGCAGCCAACGATTTTCAAAAAATACGATGGGAAAAAGGAATGGCGGAACTGCACGAGCTTATTCTTCGACACGGGAGAGAGACTGCACGGGAAATGGTTCCAGTCCGACAGCGCTCGCTCGTCGATATTGCTGCCGAGATCCTTTCTTGCGAAATCAATGAATTTTCAACTACTTACGCTGGATTTTGTCTCACGTCGCTACCTCACCGAGACCCCCATACGCGCACATGGGAGCGCAAGAACGGTCGATGCAGCCTCCTTATTGAGGCCGGCCGGATCAATGAGGGTGGCCGCTGGATAGAATGCGGACTGCCGTTTGGTTCGAAAGCGCGGCTGATCCTGTTGTATATGCAGACGATGGCAATCCGCGACCGGTCGCGCTTTATCGAGCTCGGCGGTTCGCTACATAACTGGATGAAGCGGCTCGGCGTGCCGGTTGGCGGTAAATCTTACGCCCAGATCCGTGATCAGGCCCGCCGCCTGTCAGCATGTACGATGTATCTCGGTTTTTCGACCGATGAGGGGGCTGAGGCGACAACCAAGACCTCCATCGCGAACACGATTTTACTTGCACCGTCGCGGTCTTATTCAGGTGGCGCGGCGCAAGGTTTGCTCTGGGAGGAGCGGGTCGAGCTTTCGCAACCTTTTTATGAGCTGCTGCAAAAGCACCCTGTACCAGTTTACGAGCCGGCCATTCAGCAGCTTCAGAATAATTCGGCTGCGCTCGATGTGTATGTCTGGCTCTGCTATCGGCTTCACATCCTTCAGCATCCGACGCCGATCAGCTGGGCGCGGCTCAAGGAGCAATTCGGCCAGCAGTATGCCACGGCCTACCAATTCCGACCGAAATTCCGCGACACTCTTGCGCTGGCTGTCGCAGTCTATCCGGATGCCGAGATCAAGGAGACTAAATCCGGCGTGATCCTATACCCATCGCCACCAGCAGTTGCGAAGCGTCAGCTTCAGGTCATATCCTGAATTTGGACTTTAGTGATGGTAAAGGTCCGATAAACGATCATGCGAGCCTGTCGCCAATGCCGGGCCGTAGATGGATCGAATCGGGAACGAACGTCTATAGTACAGCCAGCTAACCCTCGCCTCAGGAGCATTCCTGCATTTCTGTTCTTACAGATTTCTGTGCTTCTGTGTCCATTCCTCGATAAAGCGCACAATTTCATCCCTCATCTTGGTCCGCTGATACGCGCAGGCCGCTTTGAACAGACCGTGAAGGTCCGCGGGCAAATCGATCGTTAGACGCGCCATCTTTTCCTTGCTGTGTTTCTGTGTATCTTCATTTGCAGAAACATGTGTGACTGCGCCGCTAACCCATTCATCCGCCGTACGATTCCGGGCTCCATCAGGCTGTCTGACGGTGATCCTTTTCATGCAACAAGCTCCTTGATTTCCGCTAATAAAGCCCTGAAATCCTGCGCTCCCGGCCCCTTCGGCTGGTTCTCGATGATCGTTTTGCCGTCAACTGGTAGCGGGTTTTCAGCAGCGTTGGCGATAGCGCCTCCAAAGGAGAAATTTGGATGCGGGGCTGGGGACGGCAGCGCGGACAAAGGAAGTGACCGTGCCGTCCCGACCCGGTCTTGGTCATGGTTCGGACGTGCAGGATCACGGCGCCGCGCGCCGGAAACGAAGCTCCACAACGACCGCGGGATCAGCCCCAGCAGTAGTGCCGGAGATGGCACCGTCAAGTTGTCGGCTGTTGGATCGTGAAGGGCGCAATGGATCGCTCGACGGTCGTCGGCCGGCGTGATCACGCCGCCATGGCGACGCCGGTGACCTCGGCCCAGGTGGCGAATGCCTGGCGGCGGGCGGAATGAAATTTA
>JAFATF010000246.1 GCA_019244045.1 Acidobacteriota bacterium | reverse complement strand
TTCCCGAGCGACCGCCGAGTCCCTGTGAGCTGCGGTTCGCACGAGGACTAGGAAATTCAGGCAAGTTGAACAAGACATCAATAGTGATAGACGGCCAGCTTCGTCGGTGGCCGAGTCTCTAGCACCCAGGCGGTCTCGAACCCTCGTTACTTCCCGCCTCAAGGTCAGGCTGTTAAGATCGCCTAGGGAATGGACTTGAGCGTCCCAAAACCGCGCATGAAACCACCAGCGTTGCAGCCGGGTGACACGGTGGGAATTGTTGCACCGGCCAGTGACATTAAGCCCTCGGCACTCGCGGCAGGCTGCGCCACGCTTGAACAATTCGCTTACAAACCTGTTTACCTCGATTCGATCTTCGATCGCGACTTGTACTTTGCTGGATCGCGGCAGCGCCGTGCCAGAGAACTCGAGGAAATGTTTGTGCGCGATGATGTTCGTGCCATCCTCTGTGCGCGCGGTGGCTATGGCGCGAACTATTTGATAGGCGCACTGAATCTTGCAAGGATTATTCCTCATTGCAAGATCTTCGTTGGGTACAGCGACATTACAACTTTGCTGACTTATTTTTGCGACACTCTGGGGTTTGTGACTTTCTATGGTCCCATGGTCACCAAAGACTTCGCCCGACAGGGCGGGGTAGACCTGGCGTCCTGGCAGGCCGCCTTGTGTGGCATTTCGCCATGGGAGGTCGGCGACGAGTCGGGTATGGAGCCGCTGGCGGAGGGCCTCGCCGAAGGCGTGCTTTATGGTGGCTGTCTTTCGATGCTGGTGGCCTCGATCGGCACACCCTATGAGATTCGGGCGCAGGGCACGATTCTTTTCATCGAGGATGTGAATACCAAGCCTTTCCAGGTGGATCGCATGCTGATGCAGTTGAAGGCCGCAGGGAAGCTGACCGGCGTAAGAGGAATCATCTTCGGCGAAATGCTCGACTGCGTTCAGCCCAACGGACTGAACCACAGTTTGAAGGATGTTGTCCTGCGGGTGGTGGGTGATCTGGGCGTACCGGTAGCGTTCGGCTTACGTTCGGGTCACGTTTCCCGGCAAAACATTACGTTGCCACTTGGAATCAAGGCTTCGCTCCTGGTGACCGGCCATAGTGCAAAGCTGCGGATTTTGGAAACGGCGACCACCCCGGCATTAGCACCAGCACACTCAAAATCATGAGCGAAAAAAAACATATTCACCTGATCGGGGTCTGCGGCACCGCTATGGCCTCGCTGGCCGGAATGCTCAAGCAGCGCGGTTTTAAAATTACCGGCTCCGATACAGCCGCATATCCACCTATGTCGGAGTTTCTCGAATCCTTGCGCATTCCCGTGTACCAGCCGTTCGGGGTGTCGAATCTCAAGCCGTCCCCGGATTTGGTGGTTGTCGGTAACGCGATTTCGCGCGGCAATGTGGAACTGGAGCACGTGCTTGACGAGCGTATTCCGTTCTGCTCTTTGCCAGAACTCCTCCACGACGAATTTCTTCGCGGCAAAGAGGTGTTGGTCGTGGCTGGCACACACGGCAAGACCACAACGACCTCTATGCTGTCGTGGATTTTTCATACCTCAGGACAGCAGCCCTCATTTCTGATCGGCGGCATCGCTGAGAACTTCGGCAGCAGCTTTGCGCTGGCACAGGGGCGGCATTTCATCCTCGAAGGCGACGAGTACGACACCGCCTTCTTTGATAAAGGTCCCAAATTCTTACACTACTTTCCCGATGCCCTGATTCTCACCTCGGTCGAGTTCGACCATGCCGACATCTACAAGGATTTGGAGGCAGTGGAGACTTCCTTCAAGAGGTTGGTCAATCTGGTCCCCAGGCGAGGGAAGATTATCGCCTGCGATAGCGGCGCGAGCGTGGAACGCTGTGTGGCTCGTGCGTTCAGCACGCTGGAACGGTATGGCCCTGGTGCGAGCGCGGACTGGCGTGTCGTCAATCAGAAACTGGAAGCAAAACGGACTTCATGGTCGGTACTGCGCGATGGGCACGCATGGGCGGACTTTGAATTCGCCGTGGGCGGGGAGTACAACGTCTGGAATGCCACCGCGGCGGCAGCGATGGCGGCCAGCTGCGGCATCTCGAAGGAGGAGATCTCTGCCGCTCTGAAGACGTTCAAGAGTGTGAGGCGTCGGCTGGAGGTTAAGGCTGAGGTAAACGGCATCACGATCATCGATGATTTCGCCCATCACCCTACCGCCATTGCCGGCACCTTGAAGGCTCTGCGGTCGCGTTACCCCGGCCGGCGACTGTGGGCCATTCTCGAACCCCGCTCCAACACCCTTCGTCGCAATGTCCTACAAAACGAGCTGGTATCCAGCCTGGCGTTGGCCGACCAGGTTGTCATTGCCGGCATATTTAAGGCCGATGCCATCCCGGCAGCGGAGCGTCTCGATCTTCATCGGGTCGCAATGAGAATCGAAGAACAGGGTCCTTCAGTACGGGTGCTTGCCGACGCGGACATAATCGTTGCCACCTTGGCGCAGGAAATGCGCGCCGGAGATGTGGTGGCAATTCTGTCAAACGGCGGCTTTGGCGGAATTTATGACAAGCTGCCACAGCGCTTGCGACTGCTCGCCGTCAATGCGGCTGCTGCCAGTCACACCCAGACTCCTATTGAGCCGGCTCCAGCCTAGACCATCGCCCTTCTTAAAGCGCCTGGACCATGTGATCGGGGCCGATCGCACGATATTTGAGTTTACCGGCATGGACGTAGACAATAGCCCGCAACTGTTGGCTAGAACCGGTGCTTCGAACCATCATCATGCTCGCCTTCTGGACGGCTGCCTCGCCTTTGGTGGCGCTGGTGGGATTTCCTTGGACCTTCATCACTGGCAACATAAGCTTGCTCTATCGCATTGGCATGTGGAGCGCGATCACCGGGGTTCGACTGGCGGGAGTGCGCGTGCAGACCATAGGCCTTGAAAAAATTGAGCCGTCCAAAACTTACATCTACATGTCGAACCACGTCTCCAATCTGGATCCACCCATGCTGCTTCCACTGATTCCCGGGCGTACATCGGTAATGGCCAAGAAGGAGCTGTTCAGTTACCCCATCCTGGGAAAAGCCATGAGTTTGGGAGCGCTGGTTCCAGTCGACCGTGGAAACAGGGATGCAGGCATTGCCGCGGTGCGCGAAGCCTCGACGGTTTTGCGAACGGGAATCAGTATGAGCATTTTCGTAGAAGGCAAGCGGTCATTCGACGGCAAGCTGCTGCCTTTTAAGAAAGGTCCCTTTTATTTGGCCATAGAGAACAATGTGCCTGTCGTCCCCATCACCATTGACGGCACTCATTACGTGATGCCCAAGCGCAGGTTTGCTATCAAGGCGGGCACGGTAAAGATCATCTTTCACACTCCCATACAGCCAAAGGATTTCGGCAGTCGCGACCAGCTGATGATGAAGGTCCGCGAGGTCATCAATAGCGGCCTTTCTCCTGAATATCAAGAGCATCGCCTAGCCGCTGCGGGACCCGAAAATACGCTCCCGAGAGAGAGCCACGGGTAAGTCCGGAGTGTCGGTCAAGAAACCCGGGCCGCCGCGATACGATAACCGCGTGAGGTCTTTACATTCTTCCTTTTGTTCGCATTGCCTTAGCAATTTCTGGCAAGCGATTGAACACCGCAACGCAGCGCAGCCAGAGTTTATTGTCGATAGCTGGATACCCGCTCACAACTGATTTTGCGGGAACATCGCTTGGAATTCCGCTTTGTGCCGTGGCAATAACGCCGTCGCCGATCGCGCAGTGTCCGGCGACGCCTACCTGTCCGGCGAGGATGACCTTGCTGCCCACCTTGGTAGAGCCGGCTAGCCCGACTTGCGCGCACAGCAGCGTATCCTCGCCTACGCTGGAGCCATGTCCGACTTGCACGAGGTTGTCGATCTTGGCTCCCCGAGCCACGTGGGTTTGCCCGATGCTGGCACGGTCAACGCAGGCATTGGCCTGGATTTCGACTTCATCGTCCACCACCGCCGGGCCGGACTGCACGATTTTTTCCCACCTTCCGGAATCATCCTTGGCGAAACCAAATCCGTCGGCGCCAATGACCGCGCCATTCTGCAAAATTACGTCGTTGCCGAGACGGCATTGCTCGCGCACGACCGAATGCGCGTGGGCAAAAAAGTTGTGGCCGATCTTCGCTCCGCGATAGATCACAACGTGGGCCAGCAAGACTGCATTACTTCCAATGTCGACGTCCTCATTAATTACCACATACGGCCCGATATGTGCGCTTGCCCCAATTCGGGCTGAGCTGTGGATGACCGCCGTGGCATGAATTCCCGGCGCATACTGTGGCGGCTGATAGAACAACTCGACGGTGCGCGCAAAGGCGAGATAGGGATTGGTCGAGCGCAATGTAGCCGCCGAAATGAGCGGGAAATCTTCACTCACAATCACCGCTGAGGCCTCGGTTGTCCTGGCGAGGGCCGCATATTTGGGGTTGGCCACGAAAGTGATTTGTCCCGTCCGTGCTTCTTCGATGCCAGCAACACCGTTAATTTCCATCTCTCGTGCGCCGTTTTCGAGGCGTGCTCCGATGACTGATGCGATTTGCGCAAGCTTCATAAGGGGTCCCGCATCTGGGGAATGAATATTTTAACGGACCCTGCGACCATCAAGCAGCCGATCGCGCAACC
>JAFATF010000489.1 GCA_019244045.1 Acidobacteriota bacterium | reverse complement strand
GGAACAGGTAGAGAGGACGCCGGACGCGGTGGCGGTGGTGTATGAAGAGCAACAGCTTAGTTATGCGGAGCTGAATCGTCGAGCCAATCAACTGGGACATTATCTAAGGGGGCTAGGGGTCGGGCCGGACGAGCGGGTGGGGATCTGCGTGGAGCGTGGGTTGGAGATGGTGGTGGGGTTGTTGGCCATTCTGAAAGCGGGAGGGGCGTATGTGCCGCTGGACCCTGACTATCCGGTGGAACGGCTCTCTTTCATGCTGGAGGATGCGCAAGTGCCGGTGCTGCTGACACAAGGGCATGTGCGCCAACGGTTGCCTATGACCTGGGCCCAGGTATTTTGTTTGGATAGCGACTGGGGACAGGTGGTTCAACATAGTTCGAAGAACTTGCAGATGAGCGTTGATCCAAAGAGTCTGGCCTACGTGATCTACACCTCGGGCTCGACGGGCGTGCCCAAGGGAGTGATGGTCGAGCACGGCGGTGTGTGCAATCTGGCGATGGCGCAAATCCGGAGTTTCGCGGTAGAGCCTGACAGCCGGGTACTGCAATTTGCATCGTTCAGCTTCGATGCCTGTGTCTCGGAAATGGTGATGGCGCTGTGTCGGGGTGCGTCGCTGCAACTTTGTGCGCAAGCAGAAGTGGTAGTTGGTGATGCCCTGGAGAAAGCGGTCGCGCGAAGACAAATCAGCCATGCGACGCTGCCGCCGGTGGTATTGGCCACTTTGCCGGAGGGAACTGATCTTGAATCAGTTTGCACCTTGATCGTGGCGGGGGAGAGTTTAAGCGAGGGTTTGGCGAAGCGATGGGTTGGCGGGCGCCATTTAATCAATGCTTATGGTCCAACCGAAGCAACAGTATGCGCAACGATGCATGGATGTCGAATTGAGGAAATGGGAAAAAAGCCGCCGATTGGGCGAGCGATTGCGAACAGCCGGACATACATTTTGGACAGGAATGGGGAGCCGGTGCCGGTGGGAGTGACAGGGGAGTTGTATATCGGGGGTGCGGGGGTAGCGCGTGGGTATTACCAGCGTGCGGATTTGACGGCCGAGAAGTTCGTTCCAGATCCGTTTGCGGGTGGGAGGGGAGAGCGGATGTACCGTACGGGGGATCTGGGGAGGTGGAGGGGGGATGGGACGATCGAGTTTGTGGGGCGGAATGACGAGCAGGTGAAGATTCGTGGGTATCGGATTGAGTTGGGAGAGATTGAAGCCACGCTGGCCAGTCATCCGTGGGTGAGGGAAGCGGTCGTGGTGGTGCGGGAAGATGAGCCTGGGGAGAAGCGGTTAGTCGCGTACTACACGGGCGTGCAGCGGGGCGAGTTGGGAGGAGTGGGAGCAGAGGAGGAAGTGGGAGCGGAGCAGTTGCGGGCGTATGTGTCGGCGAAGTTACCGGAGTATATGGTGCCGGCGGCGTACGTGGGCGTGGAGCAAATGCCGCTGAGCGCGAACGGGAAACTGGACCGCAAAGCCTTACCAAAGCCGGACGGAGAGGCGTACGGGGTGCGGGAGTATGAGGCGCCACGCGGAGAGACGGAAAGCATCCTGGCGGGGATCTGGGCGGAGTTACTGCAGGTAGAACGGGTGGGGCGGCAGGACAACTTTTTCGAGTTGGGCGGACACTCGCTGCTGGTGGTGGCTTTGATTGAGCGAATGCGGCAGCGAGGGTTGCAGGCGGATGTACGTACGTTGTTTACAGCGCCCACGCTGGCAGGGCTGGCGGCAACGATGAGTGGTGATTCAGGCATGGTCGAGGTACCCGCGAACCGCATATCGCCGGAGTGCGAAGCGATCACACCGGACATGCTGCCGTTGGTGGAGCTTTCGCAAGAAGAGATCGAGACTGTGATTACGGGTGTGACTGGTGGAGCGGGTAACGTGCAGGATATTTATCCGCTGGCGCCGTTGCAAGAGGGGATTTTATTTCATCACCTGATGGGCGGAGAAGGAGATCCCTATCTGCTGGCTGTTTTGTGCAGTTTTGATAGTCGTCTGCGGTTGGAGAGATATCTGCAAGCGATGCAGGCGGTGATCGATCGGCACGACATATTACGGACTGCAGTGATGTGGGAAGGCTTATCGGAGCCGGTGCAGGTAGTGGGGCGGAAAGCGGTGTTGCCCATAGAAGAGTTGGACCTGGACCCAGCGCAGGGAGATATCGGTGAGCAGTTGTACGCGCGGTTTGATCCGCGGCATCACCGCATCGATGTGCGGCAGGCGCCGCTGCTGCGGATCCACATTGCCTATGACAAGGAGAATGATCGTTGGCTGATGGTGGAGTTGCTGCACCATCTGGTGGGAGATCACAGCACGTTGGAGGTGATGCAGGAGGAGATCCAGGCGCACTTGCTAGGACAAGCTGATCGGCTGCCGGCACCGCAGCCGTTCCGGAATCTGGTAGCGCAGGCGCGAATGGGGATGAGCAAGGCGGAGCATGAAGCATTCTTCCGTGGGATGTTGGGGGATGTGGAGGAAGCGACGGCGCCATTCGGGCTGTTGGATGTGCAAGGAGACGGGACGGGACTTGAGGAAGCGCGACTGATGCTGGACAGCGCTCTGGCGCGGCGCATACGGGAACGAGCGCGCAGATTGGGAGTGAGTGCGGCGAGTCTGTGTCATGTAGCGTGGGGGCAGGTGTTGGCGCGGGTGTCGGGGCGCGAGGATGTGGTATTCGGGACGGTGTTGTTTGGGCGCATGCAGGGGGGAGCGGGAACGGACCGGGTGATGGGGTTGTTCATCAACACGCTGCCGATACGGATTCATATAGGTGGGGAGGGAGTAGAGGCGAGTGTGCGGCGGACCCATGTTCTGTTAGCCGACCTGCTTCGTCATGAACATGCGTCGCTGGCTCTGGCTCAGCGGTGTAGTGGAGTGGCTGCTCCCATGCCGTTGTTCTCGGCATTATTGAACTATCGCCATAGTCGGGGTGCGGCCCAGGCTGCCTCGGCGGAAGCGCAGCGGGCGTGGGAGGGGATGAGATGGCTGCGCGGGGAAGAGCGGTCCAATTATCCCTTTACGCTGTCGGTGGAGGATTTGGGGGAAGAATTTGGGCTGACGGCGCAGACGGTGGCCTCCATCGATCCGAAGCGGGTATGCGAGTACATGCGGAGAGCATTGGAAAGTCTCATTGAAGCACTGGAGACAGAGCCGGGCAAGGCGGTGTGTGCTCTTGAGGTGTTGCCGGAGTGGGAACGGCAACAGGTGGTGTACGAGTGGAACGAGACGGCGGCGGAGTTTCCGCGCGACAAGTGCATACACGAGTTGTTTGAGGAACAGGTAGAGAGGACGCCGGACGCGGTGGCGGTGGTGTATGAAGAGCAACAGCTTAGTTATGCGGAGCTGAATCGTCGAGCCAATCAACTGGGACATTATCTAAGGGGGCTAGGGGTCGGGCCGGACGAGCGGGTGGGGATCTG
>JAFATF010000482.1 GCA_019244045.1 Acidobacteriota bacterium | reverse complement strand
GCAAAGTGCCTCATGGCCACTTCGATGATCCGGACCCGCTTGGCCTCAAGTCGCGGAGCCGGAGTTTTCGCAGCGGCTCGCGCACTCACTACTGGGCTGGCTGCTCCACTCATATTGACCCTAAGTCAAGAGAAACATACAGGAAGTAATCTGATTATGCAACGCATAATCCGCCGAGTTCTGTCTAACCGAGCCCATTTCGCTCGAGAACAAATAACTTTGGGTCATTTCGCGAAAGTATGCGAAACGATGCCGCGCACCCACCTGCCTGCCATCTCATCCCAGTGTAGACGGCGAAGAGCTCGCCGCCGGTCGTGACGGGAACTTTGATCGGCGCTTTTAAACAGAGTTGTTAATCGTTGGTCTTCTCTTGCTTCGCGCCGTAAGACTGCCCGATGGTTCCTCATTCCGACCGATAGGACGAATTTTCCGCTGGCACGAGAATTTTCGTGTTTCTGAACGGGGGATCTCTTACATGCGAGTACGCTATGCGCTGTGGCACTTTAGCCGGCCGAACGTGGCTGGCGCGCGCCCCCTAGGAGCGCCCAGTACGAAAATGGAAAAAGCTTTGGCCATTGGCGGGGTGTTCTTCCGTGCCCGAGATCCCCTTGCGCTGGGACATTGGTATCAAGAGCATCTTGGGATCACGCTCACCCCCTCAAGTTACGACCGATTGCCGTGGCAGCAAGAGGCTGGCCCAAGCGTGATCAGCCCATTCCCCGAGAGCACGGACTATTTTGGCGGTTCCAAGCAGATGTGGATGATTAACTTTCGCGTCGGTAAACTCAACGCCATGGCGGCGCAGTTGCGGGTGGCAGGATCACCATCCTCGACCCGCGGCAGTATCCGAATGGCAGATTCGCCCGCCTGTACGACCCCGAAGGGGATCCCATTGAGCTGTGGGAGCCAGAGCCGATCGAGACGCTTCCGCATAGCGGGAACACGGGTTAGCCTATCTGGGAGTGAGCCGTCGCTTAGCCCTGTGAGAGAAAAGCGGACTAAGGTTGTTTTACCCTATTGAGAACCCTACAATTTTGATGAATATGGCCTCTAATCGCGTTTCTGTCGGAGCTTCAGGAGGCACCACGCCCAACGGTGGCGCATTGGACTTCACCGCCTACCAAGAGTTGAAAAATGGAATCCATCGCTATCTGCTCAATCACCTCCCCTTGGAAAACGTCTTGCTCGCCGAGGACGAGGAAACGCGAAGCCAGGTGCTCGCTACGATCCGAGCTGTCGTGGCGCGACTGAAGGTCCATTTCGGTCCTCAAGAGAGAGAGAACCTCTCGCTTGAGATTCTCGAGGAGGTTTTCGGTTTAGGTCCCCTGGAACCTTTGTTGAAAGACCCGAGCGTTAGCGACATTTTGGTCAATGGTCCTAAGGAGGTTTACGTTGAGCGCGCTGGAGTTCTGGAGGAGACCAATGTCACGTTCAAGAATGATGCCCACCTGATGCACGTTATCAACAAGGTTGTTTCGGCGGTGGGACGTCGCGTAGATCAATCATCTCCACTGGTGGACGCCCGCCTCAGTGATGGATCGCGCGTCCACGTTGTGCTCCCACCTTTGGCCATTGACGGTCCTCATCTTTCGATCCGGCGTTTTGCCCGTGCCCCGGTAGCGGAAAGTGATCTCATCGTAAATCAAACGTTAACCGGCGCTATGTTAGGGTTGCTCAAGGCTGCGGTCGCCGCGCGCCTGAATATAGTCATTTCCGGCGGAACGGGGGCCGGGAAGACAAGTTTGCTGAATGTGCTTTCCGCTTACATTTCGCCTAAAGAGCGTATCGTCACAATCGAAGACTCGGCAGAGCTGCAATTGAAGCGGCGCCACGTTGTTCGCTTGGAATGCCGTCCGGCTAACGCCGACGGCAGAGGTGCGGTTGGAGCGCGGCAACTCGTAATTGCCAGCCTGCGGATGCGACCCAACCGGATCATCGTCGGCGAAGTACGCGGCGAGGAAGCCCTCGATATGCTGCAGGCCATGAATACCGGACATGACGGATCAATGACTACGATTCACGCAAATAGTCCGCGCGACGCTCTGTCCCGTATTGAGACCATGGCTCTAATGGCAAACCTCAACTTGCCCGAGAAGGCTATCCGAAAACAGATCGCCTCGGCAATTGCTCTGATTGTTCAGATCGAACGCTTCCACGACGGAACACGCCGCCTCACACAGGTTACCGAACTGACTGGTATGGAACGCGATGTTGTCAGCCTGCAAGATATTTTTGTGTTCGAAAGGCGGGGAGTTTCGCCTGAGGGCCGGCCGGTTGGAGTGTTTTCTGCCACCGGCATCAGACCAAAGTTTGCTGAACGACTCAACGCTCTTGGCTTTACTCTTCCCGCGGACATGTTTGAACCGGCCAGGAGCCAGGCGCGGTAACCCAGCCTGGCAGCAGTCTGAACACGCAAGTGACCTCTTGCGGACCGCCTGTCTTCTTTAGGTTACCTCGCAGCTGGCGCAGAGCCTCGCACCCCAGCTCGCCGTAAAGGAAACCCTCAGCTAATCAGGAAAGGTTGCGTTTACTCCCCGGCAGACGCTCGACCCCTTGTCTCATTGATTATGGGGCAGTATTGCTGGGGGGAGATGAAACCAAGACCGGAACTGTTGACCACAGCTTATGCGACAGAAGCTCGTCTTCCAGGTCCCGGGAAAAGAAACCGCCAAATCGTTACTACGCCGCGAATGATCATCGAGGCTTGCACGACGCTTGGCCAACGGCGCCAAGAGCCCGAGGTAGGAACAATTCCATGCCGGGCGTAACTCCTTTAAAGCACCCGCTTCTTCTCGCGTCTGCTCATAAATACCGCACGTAAAAACCATAGCTTCTGCCTGCAACCGAAGCCGCCACCGTAGTGGCGGCCCATAACGCTCGGCGCGTACTAGGAACCAAGTTGCGGGGCTGGTCCGCATAGTCAGATAATAATGCTTGCCTTAGTGAAGCTAAGCGCCTTATGGTCAAAGACTTGCAATGACACGAGAACAGACACGGCGTGCAGGGCAACCGTGCGTCGAGCAACATAATCCTACTGCTCGTGTTCATTCACTTAGCATTAAATAACGGGATATACCTAAGGCCGAATGCCCCGCTTCCGGCGAAGGCGAGCAGGCAACGGAGCCAGCGAATATAGTACCCGACAAGCGGGAGGGAAGTTGAGGAGGCATTATGCGCTCGATTCATTCGATGTTGCTCGTCTGTGTGATGCTGATCGTATCTTGCGCCTCTTTCGCCCAGGTGTTTATATCTGTCAATTCTCCTCCACCTGCGCTGCCTGTTTATGAGCAGCCCCTTTGCCCTGCCGAAGGATACCTATGGCAGCCTGGCTACTGGGCTTGGAATCCTGATTATGGATACTTCTGGGTACCCGGTACGTGGGTACTCGCCGCTGATCCGGGCTTGCTGTGGACGCCCGGTTACTGGGCGTTTGACGACGGGTTGTACTACTGGCATCCCGGGTACTGGGCTCCGTCGGTCGGCTTCTACGGCGGAATTGGTTACGGGTATGGCTACCCCGGTGACGGCTACTATGGCGGATATTGGAGAGAAAATCGGTTTTACTACAACCAAGCCGTAAACAATGTGAGCGTTACCAATATCCGCAATGTATACAATACGACGGTCGTCAACACGGGGACGCAAAATCGCGTGAGCTATAACGGCGGCCCCGGCGGAACGGAGGCGCGTCCCCGTCGCGAAGAGGAAGCAGCGGCGCGCGAGCGCCACATCGCGCCAACCTCTGCCCAGGTGCAGCATGAGCGCGCTGCGAGTACAAATCGCGAGTTGCTGGCATCCAACAATCGCGGGCGACCGCCGATCGCTGCGACGCCCAAGCCTGCGGAATTCAGCAGCCCTGGGGTGGTAGCGGCGACAGAGGCCGGCGCACCGTATCAGGCTCCAGAAAGCCGCGGCGCTCCACCACGCCCGCCTATGACAACCTCTACTCCCCGCAACAGACCAGAGAACAATCCTTCTCGCAGCGAAAGCGAGCCGCGTAGACCTCCGGCATCACGTCCCGAGGTGCCTCGCCCGCCGAATGCCTCTGAAAGGGAAAACAGCCCTTATGACCAGAGGGAGGCACAGCCTGAGAACCCTCGTTATCCCGAGCGAGAGGCTCGCCCAGAAAACGAGCCCTCTAATGAACAAGCTCCACAAAACCGGGAAATGCATCCGGACAAAAGGACGCCTCCCGACCGGCCGTCTCCTCCTTTATAAGGCCGGGGAGAATAGTAGTGAGGGATGTAGATTAAAGGAGTGCCACAGGCTGACAAAGCTTCAACTGTTGCTGTAACGCACGCGGTTCCGTTTGGTTGGCCGCATTTTCGGCCTCTTAGAATGTCGGCGTACGTACTCTGGCGCCGGATGAAATACGGATTTACGATGCTCGCATGCGACGCATGCGCCAGAGACCTTACCATTGAAGTATGTTTTTATGGAATTCAATGGTCAAAACCCCACCCGTTTCCTGCGGAGATACCCAACTGGCAGCGTATCATTCACATTAAGGCTGTGAATTACTACCGTGTTTTCCACCTTCATTTCTAATTACTAAGCCACTTACACATGTTCATCGAGCGAGACCTGGCCGACAGGATCGTCCTTCACAGTTTGCTTAATGCGTTTAGTAAATAGGGAGCGATGCAAGCGAGAAAATACGAAAATAAACAAATCAGAATTCTTCTCCAGCAAATCTAGCCAATTTTGCGCATCCCTTAGGGACTGTCTGAATAAGTAAGTTTTGACTGCGCAAGTTTAGTATTTCGGAAAAAGGTGAGTCGGATCGAGCTCGCATACCGTTCGGATTTCTTGCCTTCGCCTTCGCTGACTGCGTGGCCAATCGGTATCCGTCTACGCGCTCGCTTCCAGCATAAGTTTCTTCCGGCTAAGGAACAGATTGACCAGTCCACAGATCACAAACAGGTGATGCGCATTCTTCTTCAGCCCTCGGTAACGCAGCTTCACAAATCCGAATTTCAGCTTCATCACCTGAAATACGTGCTCCACCTTCGACCGCACACTCGATTTGGTCCGGTCCTTGGCTCGCTCCTGTTCGTCAATCCCGTTCTTATAGCGGTAGCGACGGTGCGTGTGGTCCTGCGCCCAGGGAGCGCACTCCTTAATCACTTGGGTTTGT
>JAFATF010000449.1 GCA_019244045.1 Acidobacteriota bacterium | reverse complement strand
TAGGAGTGTCCGGTGATCTTGAGACGCAGCTCTTCTGGCAGGCGCTCCCGGATTTCCGGGGGAAGATGGTCGTGAACCCGGCGAGCGCCGCTACGCGCTACATCGACAACTGCCAACGGCGCCGGAGTGGCCACGGCCACTATGAGCCAGATGACGGCGGAGAGCGCGAACCCGCCTAAGGCTCCGACTTCCAACCAAAACGCATGGCGCGGCCCGTAATGACGAATGACCACGAAGGCCAAAAGGAAGACGGCCGCCGAAACAGAGGCGAGCACAATGAGGCCGAGATCAATCGCGCGGTGCAGGTGTTGGCGAGAACGGCAGTGGGCGCAATCAGCAAAGTGCTGTTCATAATCCCCGCGCATCTCAGGCGCCAGTCCCGAGATGTCATACCGCCAGCCAGCTAAGATTTTCCCCACCAGGACGTCGACGCACTGCTGGTTCATAGGGGACCAGCCAGAAAGCTCGAGAACCCGCACCAATGCTGATCGATGAGCATCGTGGGTCGAGATCTATGCTTGCTGCCTGCTGCGCCGTGCTGCATTTTTCAAGCATGTCAATTGTCGTTTGTCATTCTCGGAATTGCAAGCTGGTGGCCAGTGGAAACGGGCAATTCCGTTCGAGCAGGGCTGGCGCTTCGTTCGCGCTGGTTGCTCGAGAAGATTTGGCAGGCCGCGGGGTTAAAAAAGCAGCCACAAATGCTGGTATTGCAGTTTGCCACTGAGTGGGTGCGCCTGTAGAGGAGAACCAAGACTGCCTGGCAGTGCGTGATCTGGCTGCGGACACCAAATGACGACGCTCGCCTCCTGCACGAGCTAGCGGCCACTCATGACGGCAATCTCGCGTTAGCCAAGGGGATAGATATCAGGTTCTTTCCCGCCAAGACTGCCACTATTCGCTGTACCCGTGGAGCTACGGCTGGATTGGCTCGAGCGGCTGGTCTTGCCTGGCCAACAATACGCGGTTGCAGAGCAACGTCCGGCGGGTGCCTAAAGCTTGCTCTGCCGCCCTGCGCGCGATTTCCGGGTGGTTATTCTCGGCGGAAATGTGCGCCAGCACGACGTATGCGGCATTTCCGTCATAGTCTCTGGAGAAGAAATCCGCCAGCGCGTCGTTCGATAGATGACCGACGCGGCTCATCACTCGCTGCTTGACCGACCATGGATAGGGCCCTCCTCGCAGCATCTCCACATCGTGATTCGATTCAATCACCAGGATCTCGCAACCGCGCAGGTGGTCAAGGACACTGACTGGCAGATAACCCAAATCCGTGGCAACCGCAACCTTGACGCCTTCGACACGAAACGTGAAGCCGACCGGATCGATGGCGTCATGAGGAACAGTGAAGGGAGTAATCTCAATGTCGCCAATCTGAAATTTGTATCCCGCAGCGAAGACCTCGAGTTTTCCAATCGCGGGTGTCTCGCCTTTTTCATCATGGTGAGCTTTAGCCCAGGCACGGTGAGTGGCACAGGTCATAAAAACCGGAACGCTGAATGTTTTTGCCAGGATGCGAAGACCAGCGATGTGATCGAGATGCTCGTGTGTGATCAAAATCGCCGATAGGCGATCAGGGGCAAACCCGACGGCCTTCAGGCGCCTGGCAATCTCGCGGCAGGAAACTCCGGCATCAATCAGAATGTGAGTTTTGCTACTCGATAACAGCGTGCTGTTACCCCGGCTGCCGCTCGCGAGCACTGCGATCGAAACTGCCATGCTGGGCAGAATAGCTGCATTGCTTGTGGAAAGGGAGTAACTTGCTGGTTAAGGAGAGCCTGGAGTGCAATCTCATGGGTGGCCGAGCACATTGTTAATGACTTCACGCATGAAGGCACCGCCATAGGCGCCCACAAGAGCGGGCAGAAAAGCCAGGAAAGATTCGTAAACCTGGGCGCGCTCCATCTTGTGCGCCCACATCAGGTTGGCCAGCAAATCTGCGACGGGCACACAGGCACCGACTACGATGGTCCAGCGCCAAGCGCGTGCGGGACGCAGCGCGCCGATCAGCATCGAAGGCGCAAGCACCAGCAAAGCGGTGAAGAGGAGATCGCCCAGCATGACGTCCACCCAACCCGCAAAAATGCCGAGCACCGCGGCAAGAGCATAGAACCACCTATCGGAAGCTGGTCCTTTGGCCTTCGCCAGCTGATCGTTAGCTTCCATTCCTCTCCCATCCGAGGCTTTCGAACCGGGAGAAAACAGGTTGCCGGCGGGATCGCAAGCGTTCCCCTGCAAAAGAGTCCCTGAGACTAGTATTCACAGCTAATAGGTATAGAAGCCTCGGCCATTTTTTCTACCAAGCCATCCGGCATCGACCATCTTGATCAGCAGAGGGCAGGGCCGATATTTGGGATCGCCGAGGCCGTCATGCAGGACGCGCATGATATCGAGGCAGACGTCGAGGCCGATGAAATCGGCCAAAGTTAAGGGGCCCATCGGGTGCGCCATGCCTAGCTTGAACACTTCGTCGATGGCCTCGGCTTTGGCTACGCCTTCCATCACAGCGTACATGGCCTCATTCAATAGCGGCATCAGCACGCGATTGGAGACGAATCCAGGAGCATCGTTGACCTCGATTGGCGTCTTGTCAAGTTTCGCGGCCAATTCCCGCACCCTCTGAACCGTGTCATCCGCAGTAGCGAGACCGCGAATGACTTCGATCAACCTCATGACGGGAACAGGATTGAAAAAGTGCATGCCAATAACCTTGTCGGGACGGGCAGTCAAAGCGGCCAATTTGGTAATGGAGATCGAGGAGGTATTCGATGCCAGGATCACTTCGGGACGGCAGATGCGATCGAGGTCACGAAAGAGCTGTGCCTTGACTTCAAATTTCTCGGTCGCGGCTTCGACGACAAAGTCCGATTGCGCCAGATTGCGGCGATCAACGACGGGCACGATCCGCTTCAGGGCAGCGGCTTTCTCTTCCGGAGTAGCCTTACCCTTGGCCACCTCCCGATCGATGTTCTTATCGATCGTTCCTAGTGCCCGCTCGAGGAACGTCTGCTCGACATCGCACAGAATCACCTCGTATCCGCCGCGGGCGACGACGTGGGCAATGCCACTGCCCATGGTTCCCGCCCCTACTACAGCGATCTTTCCCATCGTCATTGTAATCTCCGCAAATTCACGCACGAACCCGTAAGTCTAACAAAACCACGAATTTGAAAGCACACGGCAGAGTCACGTCAGGCGCGAAGCAGCGAACCCGTTGCGCATCCTTTTTACCGCTCCAAGCATCTATTTAAATGAATTAACTAACCGGTTAATCAATACCGATTAGGTGTGAGGAGGATGGCCATGAATGTTTGGGTTCGGAAGGTGATGGGCTCAGTAGGGGCGGTCGCCCTGCTCAGCTCAGTTTTGTCGGCCGAGGTGGCCAGCGTACGCCGATATGACAACGCAATCGAGCAACAGGTAGCACATAAGCTAGCCGGAAAAAAGCAATTCACCAATGTGCAAGCTACGGTCGAAGATGGAATTGTAACGCTCACCGGGACCGTAGACTTCTACCGAGAAAAGCTCGAAGCCAGCAAACAGGCGGGCAAGGTCGCGCACACCGTCGGCGTGCGTGATTTGATAGAGGTAGCTGGCCCGACCGTATCCGACCAGCAGCTTCAGGCAAAGCTT
>JAFATF010000276.1 GCA_019244045.1 Acidobacteriota bacterium | reverse complement strand
TTCGCGCCGGTCGCGTCCGAGTGGAGATACGCGCTCTTATACACTCCTGTGGTCTTCAGACGCAGATACGCCGGATGCAGTTTTTGACTGTTTCTGTGGAGGATAGTGGTCAGCTCTCCATAGCTGATCTGCATCCCAAAACCGGTGAAAAGCTGATGCAGGAGGGGTGTCGTAAACCGGCAGGCAAATTTAAGATAGGAGGCAAGGGTTTGGGTCTGGCTGTCAAACGACAATCCCAAGAGATCGTTGGGAATACGTGGCGTGAAGCTTTTCCCGCAGGAGCGGCATTTTTTCCGTCTGCCGTGATAGGCGGTGTTGTGCCGCCTGATCGCAAGTCCCTGGACAATTTTTGTGGCGGCGTTCACGGTTTCAAACTCAGTTGCGCCACAAACGCAGGTGGCAACTTCGGGAAGCGTAACATGCTGGTCAATTTCGATAGGCCGCCGTTTTGCTTTCTGCCAGTGCTTCTCTTTTTTCTCCAGGAGTTTTGTCGCGGAGATTGATTGGTTTTGTTGCCCTGAAAAGTGTGGTTTCTTTGGTTGCTGTTTGAGTCTGGCTACTTCCTGTCTCAGTTCCGCAAGTTCTTTTTGTAGCTGTCCGAGGATATCCAGCAATTGATTGATAATCTCTTTTGCTTCATCCAGTGAGGTAACTGCATTAATGTCGATATCGGGCAGTTTTACAGACATGTTTTAACTCTATCACATCCGTATAGTTTCTGCTTGCAATGCCATTATTGACTGGCTACGCCTTGACTCATTTAACCGTTCTGGTCCTGGTCAGCCGAAACAGGGGAGAAAACCCAGTGCAGCTCTGCCAAATCGATCATACTTGTGCAAATCAGCACATTAAGATAGCATCACACACATACGTAATGTCGTATTGACGTATGGGCGTCTTCATGTCAGTGCTGACAATTGCCAGCTCGAAGGGTGGGCCAGGAAAAACCACAGTTTGCCAGGCATTGGCGGCCAGCCTTGCTGGCGAGCTCCGGATCGTGGCCCTCGACGCTGATCCGACGCAGGCACTCTCGCGCTGGGCGACGAATGCGTATGAGGGCCCGCCTGTCGAGGTGCTGGCCGAGCCGGATGAAACGCGCCTTGCCCATCTGATCGCGTCCAAAGCGGATACGGCCGATCTGGTGCTGGTCGATACCGCGGGCTTCGGAAATCGGGCAGCGACGGTGGCAATGACCAGCGCCGATGCCGTGCTGGTTCCAAGCCTATCGGGTGAGGCGGATGTGACTGAGGCTGAGAAGACAATCCGGCTGGTCGAAGGGCTGGCCCGGGCAGCCCGCCGTGAAATCCCAGTCAGGGTGCTTCTCAACCGTGTCCGGCGTACTACCCTGGCCCGCCACGCAGCCGCTGAACTTAAAGCGGCTGGCCTGCCCCGTCTGGCGGCGACGCTCTCCGATCTCGTTGCTTATGGAGAGATGACCTACTCCGGGCGCCTGTCCGCTTCCGGCCAATCTGCGGCCGAAGTTGCCGCCCTCATCGCCGAATTGCGGGAACTCGGATGGATTCCAGTCTTCGCATTACAGCAACACGTAATACCGTAGGGTCGTAATGTCATGAAGACGCTGAAGCCTCGCTCGTCCAGCAATCGCCCTTCACCCGAGACCGCGCTCTCCATAGCCACCGCAGCAGCGCCAAATCTTCCACCGACACAGCTTGGAAGCGAAGATCGCCCTTCGACACTGAATGTGCGGCTCCGGAGCTCGACGGTCGCAGCTATCACGAGCCGGGCCCGTGAGCGAGGACTGACGATTAAGCAAGTTGTGTGTCACGCGCTCGCCGATGCGGGCATATCGGTCGCCGAGGCAGACCTCGAAGATCGCACGCCAAGGCGGCGGGGCTGACTGCCTTCAGAAGAATGGCAATGTGAGTTGCTCGGAGAGGCTGTTAGAGGTGAGGTGATCACCTGGGTCGGTTTGTAGAACCATTATTCGTATTCCCCTGCTGGTGATTTTTGTCATTTGGCTGTGTGGGGTGGCTGCGGCTTGACCCAGCTAAAGGGAATGCCGAATAGTAGATGGCTACTCTTATATCCCCGAAGTTATCTCCTGGAACAATTCGGAGACTGCAACCGTTTCTATCCGGCACTTGAGGAGACATAGAATGCTGAAATGGGCTTTGTTCTTCTTCATCATCGCTATTATTGCCGGAATTTTTGGTTTCACCGGTATTGCAGCGGCAGCCGCGACTATCGCTAAAATACTGTTTTTCATATTTATTATTATATGCCTTGTATTCGTGGCTTTGGCTTTCTTTGTCGGAAAATCAGTTCTGAAATGAAAGAGGAGGATTGAGAGGAACTCTGGACCAAATTCTTAATCTAGGCGATGGGTCGAAGAACTGGCTTTTTCGGTTCCGGTCAAAAGAACAGAGGAGATTTGGCGTACTGTGATATACTGAGTATCAGGTATATTTTATGAAAAGCATTAACATCCTTTCCGTAAGCGAGGCACGAACAAAACTTCCAGAAATTATTCAGCGTGTCGCCTCAGGAGAATATGTCGTTATTGTTAACCAGAGAAATAAAAAGAAGTTTCAGGTAACGCTTTTCCGAGAGCCAACAGAACCGAAGCCGCAACTGCGACACGGCAATCCTATAGATTTGTGACAACCAAACAGGGGAGAGACTTTCAAAAAGCCTCTGCTCCAGTATAATATAGTTAGACTAATTGTGGATTGATAGATCAATCTTTACAAACCTCTTCTCGTCCGTAATACTTATTTTCCTATGTTTATTCAGGTTTTTATCCAAACAGCCCTGCTCTGGATCGCAGGGAAAACGCACGGAGTGAGAAGGCAGCTCACATCCGTTGGTATGGTTTTCTTGGCGCCAGTAGAGTGACCCAGAAGGCAGCATACCAATTGTGGTAAAATTCAGAGAGAGATAGAAATAAGTGTAACTGAAACCGGTTACAAAAGTAACGACTAGCCTGACGTGATAGCATGAAAAGAATGATGTACGTGAGGACAATATCATCAAAGGGACAGATCATCATACCTCAGGCAATCCGACGCAGTCTTAAAATATATCCTGGAACGCAGCTTGAAATCAGGGCTGAGGCTGACAGTTTTTCGGCAAGAAAATATGCCAAAGTTCATGATCACTAATATCCGATGTCCCAGAGAGGACTTGTTAGAATATCGCCCGATGGCACAGTAAGAGGGGAAAGTTCTTCGCCATATCTCAGAAAGGCGATAGCAGAATTTGCCAAACACCGACGGAAAACTACGATCTCGATAATTCACTCATAAGAGGACACTAGATTTCCGAATTTGTGAAAGAGTATATCAATCAGAGTTAATTGTGGTTAAACTTGTTATTTTAAAAATATGTGGTATACTACCCGTTACAAACCGATATGGGAAAAGAATATCAACACCCATTACCACCACTCACCGAACTCAGGGAGAAAGTAGAGGCATTCGAGAAACTTTCTGCAGAGAGGGTTGCTCTCGCAAAGCGGGTCGGCATAGCGGGAAACGTTCAAGCACATACCTCATTAGAGACAGCCGAGAGAGTCGGCCGTGTGAGAGCAAAACTTGAATTATCATCTGAGATTTTCAGCCTGAGAGCAACCGCCCTGCATAATGAACTGGAAGCGTATGAGAAAGCACCTACTATTATGGCAGAATGGCAACATCGTGGCGAAGAGTTTACCGCATTGAGCGGAGAATATTATCGGGGAAATGTCAAAAAGACTAAATTTGTAAAGGCTTACAAGGAATATAAGGCGTATATCGATAACATAAAGAGGCATCTGCCGACAATGCGCGGGATAGAACGAAGAAGACAAGAAGAACGGCACCGGCAAGACAGCCAACAGGTGGTGACTGCTACTCCAACCACCGCGGTCACAGCAGGCGATGTGCTGACTCACTGATGATCTCCGCTGCGCTCGTTGGCGTCCAAGCCCAGGCGACGGGATCTGGCGTAATTGCAGATTTGACGTTTCGCTCGAGACGACCTCGATCTGCGTCATCGACGATGCCGACGCCGTCATCTGACGCTGGCAATGCAGTTCCGACCCCTTCCATGATCCCTGAAAAAGACATCTGGCAAGCAGCATGAACCGGTCCTGGATTGGCATCGATCGCTCCGAAGTCGCGCTCAAGACCGCACTCAGCAGACTAGGGCACCGCGCAGAGACGGCTCAGACAAGCCTCTTCACCCCTGCAAACGATATTCTTTATCTTGCAGCATAACCCATAGAGAAGGCGATGTGGCCACCGCAGCGGAACATGTGTTCACGGTGCGCGTGTGAACGGCCGCGCGATTGGCCTCTGCTGCGGCTATATTTCGGCTAGCTCCGGGAAACTTGACGACGCGATTTACGACTTATGAATACTATAAAAGTGCTTTCCATAATGGACGTTTATGCGACTTGCGCAGTGCCTACGCTCCGACGTGGAAACACAACCTGTAGAAAGTCCAGTTCGGATGTTATGGTAACGCTTTAGGCAGGTCATAGCCAAAGAAATAATGCAGGTCATAGCTAAAGAAATAATACACAATAGGAACCAATCCGGACATTAAAAAAAATAATGCCGCGTAGAACGACCCACGCTTAAAACACAATAAATATTTAAAAGAATAATTGGACAACCCACGCCTTACATGACATAAATATTCATTACGAATCATAGCTCGTCTATAATCAGGTAAATATTCTGCCAGCCTCAGCAGATCCAGCTCTACAAGTGACGTCCTGTTTGAGTTGTGGATCCGTGCCATGAGTATTATGCTGAATAATATGAAGCACGTTGAAATGGCAACTAACATAATTGATGTCCAAATTGGGATTCTGCCGCTAAGTGAGGATGAGTAAAGGCAGAAGGCAACTATGCAGAATAAGACGGTCAGCCCGAGAAGGCATAGAAGGCGGGTGTTCCGCCGCGCCTCCCACACCATTCGGAGATGGTGGAGATGGTCTAGATGATACTGTGATAATGCGTTACGGTCCTCCGGTGCGGGTGCAGGGGACTGCGACATGGTTGCGGGCAACAGCTTTGGCAGGCGCTCGTTCAGAACGCGCGACATATGCTGAGCGACCTCAGTCGCAGTCGTAGTAGAAAGCCCTGGCAGCCGTTCATTGATAACACGCGACATTTGCGCGACTGTCTGAGCCAAGTCAATAACCTGTCGTTCAAGTGGGATAATACGACGCGCTACATTTGGAAAAAACGGAATGTTCGAGATCATTCCTTTACGTTGGTCTGGGTCGGTTACCTCAGGGCGGATGCCAAGGCTGTTCAACGCTGCTGGATGGGCTGAAGTGAGTCCGCGCTGCAACACAAGATGGGCGAAGTGAAGCGCTGGATAGAAAAGGGGCTTCACGAAGCGGCGGATGTCTGATTCCTGGGATGGCAATCGTGTCGGAGGTTGCCGT
>JAFATF010000046.1 GCA_019244045.1 Acidobacteriota bacterium | reverse complement strand
TATCGTCCCGCCCGCAAGCCGCCCGCGGCCACAACAACAACAGTCCTCGCAATCCAAACCTCAAAAATGAAGGCAGGTTGGCAGCAGCTGCCCACATGGTGAGAGGTAGTCCCGATTCTCACGATGGAAGTTGAAAGCAGCAGGGCGCGGCGGAGCTAAAATGAACTTGCCGGGTGAAACGGAGGCAGGCTCTGCAGAAATGCAACCATGCTGAGGGATAACCCAGCGGGCTCATCGAGCCGATGTTTAGCAGCGCGGGAGCCAATCCTCTCGCGCTGCACACTGACAACCAGAAAAGTCATCGGACGATAGACCCCTATGCCTTGAAAATCCCCGCCCCGCAGGGGCGGAATCTATACTAACGGAGAACGCCGCTTCTCCATTTCAGGCTGAACCAAGACACGTTCGCCTGTGTACGAATCAACACTACTGGCTTGCCCAGCGGCTGCAAGAGGCAGGTATCCGCTTTACCCGAACGCAGAACGCGTTTCGCCGGTGCAATGCTCCCCAGGTGCTGCAGCAGTTAGCGGACTGGCTTTCGGCCCCAGATCTGATCACTTGTGGAAAGCAATGGGTAAGGCAGCTGGTCCCTTTCTTCACAGCGCAGGAGCGGCGGGAAGGCGGCTGCTGGCATCGTTTGTTCTTCGCCCAAGTGGAATACTGTGACAACCTGATCTTTGGTCGCCGCGCAGCCCTCGATCAACTAGGAGAGCGATTGCTCGATAGTAACCGTGGGCTGGGCAAGCCCGATAAACTGACCGTCATCTTCGGCCGCAAAATCAACCGTCGTTATCGTGGCAAATTGCAAACTGAAACCGAAGACCTAAATCTGGGGAGTCCGGTCATGCGGAGCTACAAACATGGCTTTGCCAAGCACTACGTGCGCGACCACGATGTACTACGATTCGAAACCGCCATACAGTGTAAAGCAAGACTACTTTGCTCCCCTTCGCGAAAAACTGCAGGGCATCACCGAACCCTATCAGAACGGCAGCAGGATATCTTGGAGACATTTCTAGATCGCGGTGAGCTGAGAAAGTTGGGTGAGCGGACTGTACTGGCCAATGGTAAGCGGATTGCCGGTCTCAAGCTTCATCGCCCGCGGCGATTGGCTCTGATGCACAGTTTGGTGCGTTTCTCGTACGTTGCTGCCGGCGATACCTTCACGACTAAGGAAATCCACCTCGAGGCCGCCGAAGCGCTCGGCGTTGCTCCCGAGAAATACTCCTTAGCGTCGGTGCGTTACGAATTATCCACGCTGCGAGCGAAGGGCTTGGTTGAAAAGCTCCCCATTCGCGGCGCTACCGGCTCCTAGCAAATGGCTATCGTATCTGCGTCGTGTTTCTCAAATTATTCGAAAAAATTTGCGAGCAAAAGCATCTCTGCTCTCCAAATCCAGCCGCGGCGGGGAAAGCCCGGAGGACCAAATAAGGAAAGGCAGCAAAAGTACCGCTTCGCTGACTGATGAAAACCAGATGAAGAGCGTGTTATCGGATGGTCGCTTGAGAAGAAGATTCCACGTGGAATGGGTGAGTGCAGCCAGAATCACAAGAATACATGCTGCAAGTGGCAAGCAACGCACCCCAATTGGCAACTACCTGCCGAGAATGTTACGCTCGTTATCCGCTCCCTGGTGGCAGCCAGGCTGGGCCGCCTTAGTGGAAACTGCCGCATTGACCATGATGCTCACGGCGTCCGGACGGGTCCAAACCGGTTGCCCGCTGGTCAATTCCAGACGGTTCATGGTGATGCGCAACTTGCCATGATCAACCTCTGCCAAAAGATAATGGTAATTGATGTTTCTATCCTGGAATGGGTCAGCCGGCGCACGCTCGATCGGATAAGCGTGCGCCCCTCCACCGCCGGTTACAAAGTAAGTCACGCCGCCATGTTCGTGTCGCTCGTAATTATGAACATGGCCGGCGAAAACGACCAAACGCGCATGCATCTTCTGTTGGCGCCCTTCTAACATCCTAGCCAGGGTCTGTTCCGGGCCGCGGGCAGAGTGGCCTCCCCCGTAGTTCTTTGCATCGGACGAGCTTGTGTAAGGCGGGTGGTGCAGAACCAGAAACACGAAGTCGATATCTTCCGGAACTGTATCCAACTTCTGGGTCAGCCACTGACCCTCGCGACCAGTGGTTTCATCAAGAGAGCTGTCGAGCACCAGCATGAGGGTATTCGCGGCGCGGACCGAGTAGTAGCGGCTCTCTTTCAAGTCGGGGAAGCGTTGGAAATAATTGCCCAGAGCCAATTTCGGGTCGCCGTGCAGATCATGGTTTCCAAGCGCCGGATAAACCGGAATCTGGTTCTTGCGCCACGCACTGGTTTCTGCATCAAATGTTTTCCAATCATCCCCGTCATAACCGTTATAGACAATGTCGCCGCCAATCGAGATGAATGCGGGCCGTACATCAGCGATCGCCTGTACGAGCGCCCGTCGCACGGGCGGATTTGACGCTTCCGTATCTGTCGGATTATGGAAGCGGGTGTCTCCATAAGCGACGAAGTGGAAAGGCACACTGACGTTCAGCCTTAGGGCGACGGCTTCAGCCACCGGCGGAGCTTGCTTTGACTGGGCATATTGCTGCTCCGAAAACACTAAGCGCGCTAACAAACAAGTGATCGATAAAATACCTCGCGCATTCATCATCATAGGCAATAACTCTTACTCTCTCATTCTTGAGTAGACGATCTGAGCGCTGAGCCAAACGAGGCTGAAGCTTCTGGCGTTAAGCCACTCACTCGGAATATCCCACCGGGTCGATCCTTTACTCGAGCGGACCGGCAACTGTCTCGAAGGCTCGACGACGATCTCTTACCGAACCAGGGTCGTACGCCAAAGAGCCTTGCCTCAATGGAGCTCGCGCAAAAAGAGAATCCCCGCTATCAGCACCAGCAATGGAATCCAGAAATGGATGTCTCGTAGGATAATGCGGAACAGACTTTCGGGTGGCTTCTTGAGGTTCGTGTCATTCATCTGATCCCACCAACATTCAGACGACCCGTTCCTGTACCATCGGAACTCGCGGATCAATCTGCTTCCATGTAGTGCGTACCCAAACGTGATCAGGATCCTCTGTGTTCGCCAGCAGACGAGCCGACCCAGCCAGACAATTCAAATAATAGATGTTATACCCATGGCCGGCCACAACCGGGTGATAACCATCCCGCACGAGCACGGCATCACCGTCATGCACCGTAAGTGTGACATCTCGCTCCCCATCGCGAGTGTACAAACGCTGGTGGGCATACGCTCCGGCGCGATCCATTCTGTAGTAGTAGATCTCATCCAGATCGACTTCAGTCGGAGGATTATGAACATCATGCTTGTGGGGAGGATAGCTCGACCAGTTGCCACTGGGCGTATAGACCTCCACGATCATTAATTTATCTGCCGGAAAACTCGGAGGCATCACGTCGACGATCTGGCGTGACGCGTTGCCGCCGCCACGCAAGCTGGTCGTCACGTCTCCGGGTGTAATCAAGCGCGGTTTCAGCCGAGCTGTTGACGGTACGCGACACTCCGCAATTTCGCATGTGGTCTCCGCCCGTAGTTGCGCCTGACTTCCTGCTGGAAGGTAGATTGCGTACGGCAATCCATCAAATACGTGTGCTCGCTCTCCAATGGAATGCGGGCCGTCTCCCCAGTCCGCGATGCACTTACCCCCAAGCAGGACGATTGCGACCTCCTCCTCCTCGGCACGCACGCTGTGTGCGTGGCCGCGAACCAGACGATGCACAAAAAAGCTCATCCAGTCCCAGCCAGCAGATTCGCGCGGCAGACTCAGGAGATTTGCTGCACTATCTCGCGACTGGTGTGAATGGACCAAAAACTCTTGCCGGGTCATAGTTTGTTCTGCTCGGCTGGGCTTTCCGCCGATACGCCGAGAATTTCAGGTTTTTTATCTTTTGCGAAAAAGTATCGCTCTTTGTTTCTAGTTTTGTCATAGGCCGCACGCGCTGTTTGGACTGATGCCAGTTTCGCGGTCTCGGCAATGGGAACATCCCACCAAGACTCAAATCCAGGAACCCGTGCCTCGATATCCGTCTCAATCACCACCACTGAAGTGCGGTCGGCAGTACGGGCTTTCTGAAGAGCGCTGGTTAGATCGTCCCGAGTCTTTGCTCGAACCGCCCTGGCGCCAAGGCTGGCAGCATTCGCAACAAAGTCCAACTCGATCACCTCACCGGCGAGGCTACCATTGCGACGGTAGCGATACTCGGTGCCGAAACCATCGCCGCCACAGGCACGGCTCAACCCCCCGATGCTGCTGAAGCCATGATTATCGAGCACTACAACATTGAGCTTGTAACCCTCTTGGATTGAGGTGACGATTTCCTGCGCCATCATAAGGTAGGATCCGTCGCCAACCAGAACATAAACCTCACGGCTGGGATCGGCCATTTTTACCCCTAGGCCTCCAGCAATCTCGTAACCCATACACGAGTAGCCGTACTCGAGGTGGTAACCCTTGCTGTCGCGTGTGCGCCACAATTTGTGCAAATCTCCCGGCAAGCTGCCCGCGGCACAGACTATGACGTCCCGAGGATGGACCAATTTGTTAACTGCCCCAATCACTTCTGCCTGGCTAACGGGTGGTCCATGGCGTTGGTTGCAAATCTTTTCGACCTCTGCCATCCACGCCTCGCGGAACTGCTGGATGCGGTGGGCGTACGAGCTATCGACCGAATAGTCCTCCGTCGCCACACTGAGTTCCTCCAGGCTGGCGCGGGCGTCGGCAACCAGGGGCAGCCCGGCATGTTTGTAAGCGTCAAGTTCCGCCACATTGATGTTGATAAAGCGCACGGCGGGATTTTGAAAAGCGGTTTTCGAGGCGGTGGTGAAGTCCGAATAACGTGTTCCAATGCCGATGACGAGGTCCGCTTCCCGAGCCAGGATGTTTGCTCCCGGTGTCCCGGTAACGCCAATTGCGCCGAGCGCTTGCGGATGATCATAGGGAAGCGATCCCTTTCCGGCCTGGGTCTCTCCTACGGGAATTCCTGTGTGAGTGGCAAAAGTCGCAAGCGCATCGCTGGCGTCAGAATAAATTACGCCTCCGCCAGCGATAACTATCGGTTTCTGCGCTGAAAGTATCCACTCGGCTGCGGTGTGAATCACTTCAGCATCCGCCCTGGGGCGGGTGACCATCCACACTCGCTTCTCGAAAAATTCCTCGGGATAGTCGAATGCCTCGGCCTGGACATCTTGCGGCAGGGCCAAGGTGACGGCTCCGGTTTGAGCAGGAGAGGTCAAGACCCGCATAGCCTCGGGTAATGCCGTCAGGAGTTGCTCCGGACGTTGAATCCGGTCCCAGTAGCGCGACACCGGTTCGAAGCAGTTGTTGACTGAAATGTCCTGAGATAGGTCTGACTCCAGCTGCTGCAGCACTGGGGCAACATTGCGGCGGGCGAATATGTCGCCGGGCAATAGGAGCACCGGGAGGCGGTTGATGGTGGCCGCAGCCGCGCCGGTTAGCATGTTCGTTGCACCTGGTCCGATAGAGCTGGTGCAGACCAGCGTGCGCAGCCGGTTGCTCATCTTGGCGAAGGCTGCGGCGGTGTGCACCATCGCCTGCTCGTTGCGAGACAAGTAGTAGGGAAAGCCGGGATTTTCCTGAAGCGCTTCGCCGATACCGGCGACATTGCCATGCCCGAAGATGCCAAAGCAGCCGGCGAAGAACTGGTGTTCGACTTCATCCCGCTCGACATACTGCTGCTGCAGGAATTCGATTAACGCCTGCGCCATGGTTCGTCGTCGAGTCATACTTGCGAGACCCCCTGAAACGCGGTAGCCCCACTTGCGGGGTATGTCTTTTCCCGCGGCGATAGATAATCGTCCTGCGCATCGCTTCGCCTCAGCATGAAGCCGCAGGACTCGCGTACATGCAATTCCGGTGTTAGTTTGATCAGTGCACGCCGGCTGCGCTTGCCCGAGATGCGTTCCAGCAGAATGCGCACGGCTGCAGAGCCAATTTCGTATTTGGGCAGCTCCACCGTCGTTAGCCGCGGCCGGAAACAGCTTAGCCAGGGATAATCGTCGAAACTAGCCAGCCCAAAATCCTCAGGACAGCGCAAACCTATTTCATCGGCAGCTTTCATGAAACCGACGGTCATCAAGTAATTGGCTAGGAAAACCGCATCCGGCCGTAGCGGCAGAAGCGAAAGGCCAGCGCGGTAACCGGAATCGATGTGATAATCGCCTTCGACCATCAACTCTCGCTCGCGCTCGATGCCTGCCCGCTCCAAGGCCTTACAAAAGCCGTTCCATCGCGCCTTGGCATTGCTGACGCTTAACGGGCCGCTGACCAGCGCAACGCGACGGTGACCGATCCGCACCAGATGGGACACGGCGTCAAAGGCGCCCTTGGCATCGTCGGTGACCACAGCATCCCCCTGCAGATCTCTCGAAATCCGCATAAGCGAAACGACCGGCACTTTGGCTTCTGCCAATTGCTGTCGTAAAGAGGAACTCAGGGCGCCTGGAGCTTTGTTCAGCAAGATCCCGTCTACGCGTTTGGAGAGCAGTAACTCCAAATATTGTTCTTCCTTATCCCGTTGGTCATCGCTGTTGCACAGCAGCACGCTGTAACCCGACTTATGAGCCGCATCTTCTATGCCGCGCACCAGCAACGGATAGAAAGGATTGACGATGTCCCTCACCACAATGCCGATGGTGTGGGTCTGGCGCTTTACCAGCCCGCGCGCAAGCAGGTTGGGTCGATAGTTCAGTTTCTGTACCGCGTTTTCCACCCGCCGCCGCAGAGTATGGCTTACATGACTGTTATTATTTACCACAGCTGACACGGTAAACACCGAAACACGGGCGTGCCGCGCCACATCGTAGATCGTCGCTTTGTGGAAGCTCCTGTCTCGCGGCGCACGACTCTTCATTGAAATCTCCAGAATTCAAACCACCATGGCCCCGAGGTTAGTTTTGTAACCTGTGGGTCCGCCAGCTCAGTTCGGCGTTTGCGGTGCACGCCCCGTCTTCATTCTGATTCTGCTCCTGCTCCTCGCCTTCTATCGAAGGTCCTCATTTCCCCACGTCAGGGTTGGGGAGGAGATAGTCACGCATTAAGCTGCCAAGATCAGAACATGCCGCCGTGAATTGACGCAAGGTCCGGCGCGTCGGAGCAAAGGCATCAAACTCATCGATCCTTAGGCCATTTTCCGCGTAGGCTCGGCGAAAATCGGGAAACTTTCTGGAAAGCTCCTCTACAATGCGAGCATCCACCGGCCGGTCGATGCGCGAACGCACCTCGATATCACTGGCGTTAAAACGAACCTGCCATGCGTACGGAGGCGAAATGACTACATCGCCTCCTATGAATTCGCTCCAATGCATGTGGTTGCGAAAGGCCGCCGACAGCAGACGGATGCGATAGCCGCGCGTTCGAAAGAGCTGGTATGCTTTCTTGAATACCGCCACGCCCGCCCACTCCAAGTATCCCGGATCAAGGGTGACGTTTTCCTTTTCTGCTACTACTTTCAGCCAATCGTCCAGACGGCCCACCATGATGGTGCACACCGGTCCCATGCTCGCGATGTCCTTACCTTCCCGTTCACGCCGTGTAAGCCCACGTTCCACCGCCTCGGCTACAGCGATCGACTGCGGCAGAGAGAAGCAGACCGTGGCATTAATGCTGATTCCGCGGTAGGTTGCTTCTTCGATTGCCGGAATTCCGGCGCGGGTGACGGGAATCTTGACAATGATGTTAGGTGCAATGGCACTGAATTCTTCCGCCTGCGCCAGGATAGCTTCTGTGTTCCGGTAGAATCTGGGATCAGTTTGCACCGAAAGCCGCCCATTGCGGCCCTTACATTCGTCAAAAATGGGCTGGAGCAAAACCGCACTTCGAGCGGACATTTCGCGAACCAGCTTCCAGCCGATCTGCTCTTCTGTAGCCGTTGGCATCTCCTCGAGCAAAACATGAATTCGGTCCTTCCAGAGCTCCATCTCACTCTTGAGCACCGCGAGCACAATTACCGGATTGCAAGTGGCTCCCACGGCTCCATGTTCGAGTGAATACCTCAGTTCCTGAATGGCGGCAGAGTCATTCCACAAGCAGGTCGGCGTGGTCTGCGTCATTTCGTGGAGCGGGCTTTTGTGTATCACAGGGACCGATACCTGGCTCATTGTCAACTTCTCCTTCTACCACTCTTGCGAGGCGCCCGTCAGCAATTCTCACTCCCACTATCGCTCGATTTAGGGCTTCTCGAGTCGCTATGCATGGGGTAGCCGCTGTTTCGGTAGTGACCGCGACGTCGAGCAGGAGCTCGCCATTGTGGTTCCGACGGTTGACGCGTCATAATTCCGCCCCCAAGTACAGCTCAAGTGGTACTAGCCCGCCTGAAATTGCTATGAACCCTACAGCATCGTAGCTGCCTGTCTTTCGTCTTTTACCCGCACACTCGCCGAATCGCGACATGATTGATCCGCCGCCAAAGCAATGGCCAGAGCTCTGCGCGCGTCTTTCCCGGTTACCCGAGGTTCAGAGCCGGTGGCGACGTTGGCGACAAAATCACGGACCTCATTCAAATAAGCTTCCGCAAAGCGCACCAGGAAGTGATCGACAACGTCGTGGCTGACGCCGTCGCTACTCAAGCTAGTGAGTGCCGTTTGGCGAAGATAGCCGATGCGAAGAGTGGCTTTTGATCCCACGATTTCAGTATAGATGTCGTATCCATAGCGGCTCTGCCGCAGCGACTCAACGTTGCCAATCGCTCCGTGAACAAATCGCAGGTTTACCATGCCTGCGTCAAACTCCCCGAACTGCGCAACTTCCGGACAGGCCAGTGTGCCGCCAAAGGCATGCACTTCTGCGACTTCGTCTGTCATAAGCCATCGGGCCAGATCAAATTCGTGAATGCTCGAATCGAGGAACAGAGAGCCACTTCCCGACTGATAAAAACTGAGCGGAGGGGGCTCGCGGTCGCGACCAATCGAGCGGAAAATGATAGGGGTTCCTATTTCTCCCGCTTCGATCCGGCACAATGCTGCGGCGTAAGCGGGATCGTAGCGTCGCATGAAACCGATTTGGAGGAGGACCTTAGCATCGCGGGCGGCTCGAATGGCGGCATCTACACCGTCGAGGGTCAACGCCAGCGGCTTTTCGCAGAGAATGTGTTTGCCGGCGGCCGCAGCCATCTGAACTGCAGATAGGTGAAGTTTGGATGGTGACGCAATGACTACGGCCTCGATGTCCTTGCGCTCCAGGAGAGCTTCGAGGCGATCATAGGAATGTTCGATTTCAAGTTCATCAGCCACACGGCGTGCAGCCTGAAGATCGACGTCGGCCAGGGCGATTAATTTGGCTCGCGGAACAAGTGAGCGGAGATTTTCGGCGTGACGTCTGCCCATACGTCCGACACCGATCACTCCCACGCCTAATTTGGTCATTACGGCGACTCCGGTGCCAGCTATAGATCGTCCGCCTCGAGGATGTGGCCATTGAAACTCGCCTTGCTGCGAAGGCTCCCGCCCGGCTAACAAATGGCCTTTCCGGCGAGCACGCGTCGCAGCGCCCTCCGATGCTTCGAGGCCGTTTGTTCCCCCCTTGCAGCTCAACGAGCTTGGATCAAGCGGAATCGTTCAAATGGCGTCATCTTGCGCATCCCACTGCTTACCTATTGTGCCACGGCTCACACGCCGGGGCAGTGATCTTGCCAAAACCGCGGCCATGACTAAACGCCTATGGTCAGAGTTGGCTCACGTCGGTCGCCTGCGGGGCAAAACTGCAGGCGGAGCAAAAGCCAACTTGACAGGGTAGGCCGGTTCCCGTGCTGACGAAGCTAAAGCTGTCATAGTTATATTGAAATCAGGGGTAGGATCAATGATCCCGAAAATTCCGCCATTTAACGGGTTTCCATGTAACGTATCGGGGTGACAGGCACCCCAATTTCACATGGTTGAAGATGTTGAACGCTTCCACACGGCAATGCGAGGTTCGCCCTCTGCATCGGTTTGGTGGTTTTCTGTGGTGCCATATCCAGCTTCCAGACGTGTGGTGCCCAGATCACATCGCGCAGTAATTTTTCCTGTTGCGGAATGACGGCGCCAATGGAATCTGTGACTGTGCCGTTCAAGGGCCTCGAACGCTCTCTGCGTTTACCAGGCGGAACAACAGGAACAACAGCAGTCCGGTCAGAGAAAAATGTCGAAAGATATAGGCAAGATGTGCATGTGGCATGGTACCCTTCTCGGCCTGAAAGTTACGGCCATTGTGGCGGACCGGCCATCGCCGGTATCGACGAGTGACTGCCTTCGAGATCTTCCGGATCAGAATCGGCTATGCGTCGTAGCGCAGCTGAAAAGAACGAAAACTCGAAATTCGCTGCCCCAGTGCTAAATCGCTAACCGCTTAGGCAACTTCTTATTCTTCTGCGGCAATCGTTCGCCATTTAAAACATTCGGCGGCATTCTTGTCAAGATCTTTGTGGCTGCAGCGCACGATTCCACCAACACCGTTGTGGAAGCTTTCCTAATGGGTTAGTTGAATGCGAGAAAGTAGAAGGCAGTAAGGGAGCTAAACCCGACGAATAGCCACACCGGGCCGACCAATGTACTCTGCAGGTCGATATGTACAGGATCGCCGTACCCGGCAGCGGGACGGCCCGGTGCTTTTGTTCGTGCATACGGCCTGTGGTCTGGTGCGACATATCATTCGGTTTGCACCGATTTCGCTTGCGTGTGGTTCGATCTCTCCGCCTCAGAGATGCTCCGCGCGTCGGCAGCCCTGCGTTTGGACGCAGCGTAGATGCGGGAACCGGGCTCATTGAAGCCGCTCAAACTGCAAGTACATCGCTTTGATTGTCCAGGATCTCGCCGCACCGTCGGGGAGCGCTCGAGCCGCAGGTATCGCGAACAGGATCATGGCTCTGGTACGGTCAATGCGTTCGCCTGGGAAGAGAGCCGGCGCAGCTTCTCGCGGCATGCTGTGCGCGTGGCAGCGTGGTAATGCGGAAGTTCGATCCGGTGACGGGGAATACTAAGGCGCACTACGAATACTCCGTTTGGAATTGCCCGGCGCAGAGGTAAGCCTGGTCGAAGAGCGTTTCTTTCCGCATAAAACCTCAGGGCTTAGGACATTGCACGCTCATATGAAATGCTCCTAAGTCCGCCTTCCAAGATGAGGGATTGAGGATGTGGATGTGCTCAAACTAGACTTCAGGAGTTTGCCAGAGGGCCAATGTCGCGCAGATGCACCTGCGGTAAAGCCCAGCGGGAGATGCTGGAGTGAGTGAGCGCCTAATGTTCAAATCGGCTAAACCGGAACATTGTTGGCTGCATCCAATTGCTCCAACATGGTGTCAGTGAGCGACTTTCATTTCAGCGGATTTCGCTGACGGCTCTCCTGTCACCAAATGCGTGTACGGAGGAACTACATGCGAATACTTGCGACGATGATACTGTTGTTAGCTATGAGCGGTTTAGCTGTCCCACAGCGCGAAGTGGAGGATGTTCCCGCCGAGATGCAACGTGCGCACCAAGCATTAGAAAATGCAAAAAACGAATTGCAAAACGCAGGCAATGAGTGGGGAGGACATCGTGTGAAAGCCATCAGCCACGTCGACGCGGCGCTGGCCGAAATACGACAAGCGGAGAACTGGGCAAAGCAGCACCACGAATTGAAAAAGTAGCACGTACCGTCAATTAGCTAACGCTTTCCGAGACGTCGGCGCGTTGTGTTTGCCGGAGGAAGCGGCTGACCGGCGTGGCCAAAAGGGGATCTCTAGGGGTTAGCTGCACGGCTAGACGCTCCACCTGAGGAGGTTTTCCGGGTCACGACCATCGACTCATCGTCCTCTCGATGTTGCTCGGAACCGGCATCGGATGGTTTACACCTGCACGTACATCTAGGCAGCTCCCTGAGAACAGCGAAGGAGATGTTGAGTGCTGATCTCCACCATCGGCGATTAATGGAATCGCTTGCCTGAGCGTGCTAGCCGCGTACGCGCAGGAATTCAGCGAGGGTGACCACTTGACATTCTGCCAAAAGAACATTTGCATTCCAGCAATAACGTTATGCAGGAACGATAGGCAGGTGGTCATTCGAAACCTTGGAACCTCCTGCAAAGTATGAGCAGCAGTTACATCCGCAACGCACCCACCCTCCCCATGGTTCGGAGAACTTAGACCAAGGTCAATGCCGGGGGTGCGGGATGTAGGTGCACCAGGGAAGACGCCGCCGCAGCACTCTTTTGGTCGGCGAGGAGTTGCGGCACTGAGCTTGTGCGGTCCGAAACTGTTCAAGAAGTAAGTCAAACCAGGAGGGCAGATTCTGCGTCAAAGTACCCCGAACGTGCGGGGCGTGAGTTGGGGGAGGCGCATACCGCGTCCGGCAACACGTCCCGCCACCTTCGCATTGGCTCACGCCCCGGTGGCGGATTTTATCGTCAGCGATATTGTGGAAAACAGAAAATTCTGTTGGATGTGACCTTCGGTGTTGTGAAAATCTAAGTACCTGCCAAGTACCTGGCTCTCCCGGAAGGGCAAGAGATTCCAATCTATTCGAAGCGGTCGAGGACGACGGGCGGGTTTGCTCTTTGGCCTCCGGTCTAGGCGGCGTCAGCTTCGTCAGCCGCATGTTTTACATTGTGGCCGAAACTCTCGTGAAGGACACCCGCAACGCTCCTTGGCTGCGGAACTTCGCCTTGTCGCGCCGGCCAGCCTTCGCGCTGGCGCGAGCGATCGCCATCCGTTTCCTCCGTCTGATCGTGGAAAAGAATCTGACTCGTGGGGTAAGGCATGTCGATGGCGGCCTCGTTCAGGGCTACCTTAATTGCCGATATGACACGATCGCGAACTTCAAGCAACTTCCCTTGGAGCGGGGGGGCAACCCAGTAGCGAATGAGGATCTGTATGCTGGAATCCGCCAGTTCGCTGGCGAGGGCATCAGGAGGGGGCTCAGGCGACACTCCTTCGACGTTCATCAAAGCTTCTAGAATCACTCGTTTTGCAGTTCCGATGTCATCCCCATAGCCAATGCCGACGATGTGCTCAGCGCGCCGGCTCTCATAGGCCGTGTTCACGGTCAGCGATCTTGTGAATACTTCCGCATTGGGAATGACTACCCGGCGACAATCGTAGGTCTTGATAAGTGTGGCTCGGCTTTCAATCGCCTCCACTGTCCCTTCAAACTCGTCTATCTTGATCTGATCTCCCAAGCGGAAGGGCTCGTGAAGCAGGAGAATGATACCGGCCAAGAAATTCTGAAGAATATCTCGGAAGGCGAATCCTATGGCAATACCCCCGATACCTAGCACCTTGATCAGGTCCGCGGTGTGAAATGAGGGCGCGACAACGGTTGCTGCCACCAGCAGTCCGAAAATGAGCACAACCGCCTGTGCGAGTCGGCCCAACACCAAACCAATATTTCTTGCATATTGATATCTCTGGGAGAAGCGCTCTACTAACCAGCGCACAGCAACGGCAAGTAGGACGAAAGCTATGAAAACAACCAATCCAAGGATTAACTGCGGCAATAGCAAGAAAAACTTCTCTACCATCGCCTGGACCGTCTGCCACGATTCGTACAAATACCGGTTCATGCCGCTTTGTTGCCGGATTTTGAGATGAGAGTTGGGGCCGTGCGGTTGGCATTGGAGTGGTTTTCAATGGCAGCCAGAGATGATTTTTCCTGTTCACATGCAGTTCCTGGCTGGATATCAAGTAGAGGCGCAAACATCGTTGATGTACGCCATGGGCCTCAATGGCCCTTTGATGGTTAACAGAGTGCAGGATGTTGCGACACGCGAGCTGCTTGCTTCTAACTCTCTTTGCAGGTGCCCTGCTGTGTCCTGAGTTCGATCCCTCAGTCGTGGGGCGCTTGCGGACAGCGGTTAGGAAGAGCCTGTGAACACGGCATTGGTCAGCACATATCACAACTCACGAGTTTTGATCAGTCACCATGTCCAAGCATTTGTAGTTCCAGAGGTCTGCTCGCTTGTTTGTCAATGCTAGCTTGTGCCCGCATTGTGACTCTGGAAGATTCCTTGCTCCCGCTAGCATGCGTTCGGTTTTCGTGATTGCTGATTTTTTGCGGTCCCGAGGGCGAAAGGACCCAGTTTGCCGTGTGCTGGGTGAATCCGTATGTGTCAAAATAAGAATGGCGAGCGAAACATAGAGGCCGGGAAGCTACACACAACTCGGCATTGTTCCGCAATCGCCGCCTTTCCGCCCGGTTCGTCGAGCGTACCGCAAGGCTGCTGAAACCGCACATTCTGATTCCCGGTCAAGTTGCCTTAGGCGCGATCAGTCATCAGTTGACCAGATCGCGTGTCGTTGGCCGTGGAGCATGTCATAATCTCGAGGCATGTCGGTTCATGTGGGTATCATGTGTGACGCTTGCGGGAGAGTACATTTCATCGCCACGTCCGCTGGTATTGAATTCAGCCGCACCATAGAGGGCATGTATCAGCTCCGCTGCAAGCGGCCTTGTTCGTTCAAGACGCAGTTTAGGAAAGACGAAATGCGTCCCTATAGAGTTTCCGATGCTGTGTTCGAGAGAGGATATGCTGAGCAAAGCGAATACGAACAAGTACAAGGTTATGGGAAAGGGGCGGCCTGATTGAGCTTCCGCTGCGGAGGGTACCTCACGCGGGAGCCCGTCTTCAGGCTAACGAAAGTTGTCCCGAACTACTTTCCTGTAAGACACGTTCAAGTGGGTTGCTTCCTGTGTTGTGCCGCTCATAAACCCAACGGCGGTCATCACGATGAAGCCACTTGCTACGCAATAAATTAGTACAGCGTTAGTACGGCACGAGGAGAGAACTGTACAATGTTTACTGGCGCACTCGCGCTTCTTGGAACTTTAGATTACGTCGAAAAACAACCAGAAAGAAAGGAGAAGCATTCATGCCAACCTCTGTAAACCCCGTTCCGGCAGGTTTCCATACGGTTACCCCGAGCTTGACCGTAAAGCGTGCGGCAGAAGCGATTGAGTTCTATAAGAAAGCGCTTGGCGCGCAGGAACTCATGCGAATGGCGAATCCGGATGGAACGATTGGTCATGCTGAGATAAAGATCGGCGATTCGATCATTTTTATCGCGGACGAAATGCCGATGGCCGGCTGTCCGCAGTCACCCCAGCGTCTGGGAGGCATCACCGGAACGTTATACCTTTACGTACCCGACGTAGATGGCGCTTTCCAGCGTGCCGTGGCTGCCGGTGGAAAGGCAATGGGCCCTGTCAGCGACATGTTCTGGGGAGACCGCCATGGATCCTTTGTTGATCCTTTTGGCCATACCTGGAGCCTGAGCACACACGTGAGAGACGTGTCACAGGAGGAACTCCAGGAAGGTGCGAAGAAGTTCGCAGCACAGATGGCGGAACACGCGCAACGTAAATCCGCGTAGCAGGCGTTCAGAGGGACGGGACTACCTCTGCGCGCAGAGACTCCCAATCCGCACAGCGGTCATCGAGACAACAACAACCGATGACCGCTTAATTTTGTAAGCACTACCGCTTTGTACAAGCATTGCTGCCTTGCCCACTTCGGCTCTTGTCATTGCGGGACGCTAAAGCACGCTCCTTCTGCAAAGGCGAGTAAGAGTCGGTGGATTAGCCTGACTCTTTAGCGTCAAACCAGCAACCTGCGCCCCTCCAAGACGGCGTTCGCTGGAACGGGTTACGTTGCAAACCGGATCTGCCTGCGCGTGCACATCCCAAGCTTTTTATCACCAATTTGAAGGTCATCAGCGCATCGATCGTGCGAGCGAAAATAGTTCCAATCACTTCATTCACAATAAGCTCTGCCGCTCAGCAGTTTAGGCTTATTTCGCTCAGTAACAGATGCGCTCGCCTTCAAAGCCCCCGCCGCGTTCCGTCAGTCACGAAGTGTAGTCACCGCTCGTAATACGTTTTAGCTGATCACTTTTACACAGTTGGGGCACCGCGTCCCATCTCACTTGCACTCACTTGGTGTGTCCGCATGGCTACTGGGAAAGCGAATCGCCGAGCTTACGCCAGAATGCCCCAGTGAAAAAGAGACTCAGTTCAATTTTGCCATCTTTGAACGTTACATGATCGTTTTGAGGAAGGGGCTGACGAGCACACGATGACTAAAACTGCGTCATTCGCCCAAGATATTCAGAAATGCTTTTATGAAAACGCTGACAGCTGAGCTCGCCCGCAGGCGTTCGCGCTAGGTACACGTTACCATTTCGTCTCACAGAACGCAGTCGGCGCTCTCCCGAGTTCGGTTTTCCGAGTTGTCCTCTGGGACAGGGAAGCATCGGCGACTCAGGCGGCGCGGTATGTTAGCTCAGCCGTCCATCCAGCGTTATGCAACCCACTGTTGCTCCGCGCACAACGTCCTCTGAGCAGCCACGACGTTTTTCGCAAATCTCTGGCGTCACGAACGACTCGCACGGCACATCAAAAGGACCTAAAGCAAAAATTCCATAGGAGTGTATCGAAATGGCAAATACAGCGAGCAGACTTCCAGATACCGCTACCTCGAAAGCAGGCGTTGCAGGCCTTTTCCGAAGTGAGACC
>JAFATF010000037.1 GCA_019244045.1 Acidobacteriota bacterium | reverse complement strand
CTAGCCGAACTTCCGCAGTTTCGCGTTAATTAAAGAAAAATTTTATAACCCTGATGCGCTTTTCACGGGGAAGTTTTTTGTTTTCACGAAGTATGATTGCAGCGCACAACGCGAACTCGCTTGTAGTGAAGACCGGTCCTATGGAATGCGTCGTATGCTGCAGGTGTGTATCTGCGACGCTGCTACCGAAAAAAAGCCAACCAGCGGCATGCCTACTGGGCGCTGGTGGAAAGCTACCGCACCGCGCGCGGGCCACGGCAGCGGGTGGTGGCCTACCTGGGGGAGATGGATGAAGCCGGACGCATCGGAGTGCTGCAGGCGGCGCAACCCCAGCTGGAACAGGCAAGCCTCTTTGAGAAAGTGGAACCGCAATGGGTGGAGGTGGATCTCAAGCGAGTTCGCGTGGAATGCGCTCGTCAGTTCGGGGGTGTGTGGCTGGGTTATGAGTTGCTGCAACGACTGGGCCTGATCGAGTTTTTAGCCGAGCAACTGGCCATCGGTCGCGAAGACATTCCCTGGGCCACGATGTCGCTGGTTTTGGTGCTGGCGCGCTGGTGCGATCCTTCGAGCGAACTGCACCTAGCCGAGCAAGGCTATGAAAGCATGGCTCTGGCGGATTTACTGGGAGTGCCCACGGACAAGATTAACGACGATCGTCTGTATCGCACGTTGGATCGCATCCTGCCCCATAAAAACGCCCTGGAAAAACATCTGAAGCAGCGCCTGGGCGAGCTGTTTGAGATCGAATACGATCTGTTGCTTTATGACGTGACTAGCACCTACTTCGAAGGGCAAGCCGAGAAAAATCCGCAGGCGCAGCGGGGATACTCGCGCGATCGCCGCCCGGATTGCAAGCAAGTCAACATTGCCTTGGTGGTGAGTCGGCAAGGGCTGCCGCTGGGTTATGAGATTTTCGCCGGCAATCGCAATGACGCAACCACGGTGGAAGACATGGTGAACGCGATTGAGAACAAGTACGGCAAGGCTGGCCGGATCTGGGTGATGGATCGCGGTATGAGCAGCGAAGACAATGTGGAATTTCTGAAACAGGAAGGGCGACGATATATTCTGGGGACTGCGAAAAGCATGTTGAAGCGCTTCGAACGGGAGCTATTGAGTCAGGAGTGGAAGCAAGTCCACGAGGGACTGGAGGTTCGTTTGTGTTCGGCGCCCCAAGGTGAGGAAGTCTTCATTCTGTGTCGCAGTGCCGAGCGGCAGGAGAAGGAAAAGGCGATTCACGATCGTTTTGAGAGGCGGATTGAAGAGGGACTCACGAAGATTCAGGCAGGTTGCGGAAAACGCAAGGCACCGCCGACGCAAGTGGCGCAACGGGTAGGCCGTCTGCTGGGAGAGAACAGTCGTGCAGCGAAACTGTTTGAAGTGTCAGTAGAAACCGACACGAACGGATGGGGACAGCTGCAGTGGCGAAAACTGGAGGGCTGGCGCGAATGGGCGCGCATCAGCGAGGGCTGCTATTTGCTGCGCAGCAACGTGACCGACTGGAGTGGCGAGGAACTGTGGCGTGCTTACATCCAGCTGACCGAAGCCGAAGCCGCCTTTCGCGTTCACAAAAGCGATTTACAACTGCGGCCAGTATGGCACCAGAAAGAACATCGCGTGCAGGCGCATATTTTGGTCTGCTTCTTGGCTTATGTGCTATGGAAGACGCTGGCACAAATGTGCCGACATGCTGGTCTGGGAAATGATCCCCGGACCGTGTTTGCGCAACTGCGCCAGATTCAACTGGTAGAAGTTGTGCTGCCGACTCGAGCTGGAGTGGAAATCCGAAAACGCTGCATCAGTCATCCTACCGAGCACCAAGCCATCTTGCTTCAGCGCCTCGGATTGCAACTCCCGGAGAGTTTGGAAATGACGCGCGTGTAGTGAAGACTTTCGTACTCCAACGTTGCAGGCAAAGCAATTAATTCTTCAACTGCGGAACTTGGGCTAGCTTCGGCGATAGCCAGTCTCGTCTGAGCGTCTAATACAAAGAATATGTTCTCCGAGCCGAGCTGGGCTTTGCGCTGCTCGGCGGCCAGCATCTTCTGTGCGAGGTCGAGGGCGGTTCTTCCTGCGGCGAGCGTCAGCTTTGCTTGTTCCAGCTGATGCACGGCATTGCTCACCTCCAGGGTAATCTGCTCGCGTGCCAGTTGCGCTGAGTACAGGTCGCGATGACGCACTGCCAGGGCCGATCCGAGGTCGGCCTGAGCAGCGCGCCTCTTAATCGGAAGATTTAAAGTTAAACTCCCACCATAGCCAGGATAGCCGAAACCGAAGAGCTGGTTCAGAGATGTTCCCAATCCGCCTCGGGTCATAACCTGTCCAACGTTAAAATTTCCTCCAACGCCGCTGCCCTGGTAAAGCGCCGCTATTTCAAGATCGGGCAGGAGCTGATTGTGGGCGAGCCGAACATTTACTTCGTCGCTCTCCAAGGCGCGCTGCCAGGCGCGCAGCTCCGGCCTTTTCGCCAAAGCTTCCTGTAACTCCGTTCCCGCGTCGGCCACCAGCAACTCGCCTTTAACTTCCAGGGTTTCCGTCGCATCAATATCGAGGGCTCGCATGTAGGAATCCTGGTCGGCCCCAATGACCAAGCGCAGGTTGTCTTCTGCTTGCCTCACGGCGTACTCAGCCTCAATCGCTTGCACCCGCCGTGAAGCAACTTCGGACTCCGAACGGTAAATGTCGAGCGGCGGAAGTGCACCGAGTTCCAGGGCGCGTTTGTCGTGCTGATATGTGGCTTCGGCCGCGTCTTTGGACTTTCCCGCAACCTCGAGGTTGTTGTGAGCGCGAACAAGTTCCCAATAACGGGTAATCGCCTCAAGCACGGCGACGTTGACTTGCGCTTCGAAGCTGGCGCGCGACTGCTCGAAGTTGCTGCGTGCGATGATCACCGGCGCGCGATTCGCAAACAGGCCTCGGTTGCGCAATAAGGGTTGGATGACTTGGAGGTTCAGAAAGGACTGGTAGTAGGGATTGAGGAAATAGAACCCGCTGTTACTGGAATCTTTCGTACTGTTCAGTCCTACGAGAATGCGTGTGCCGGTCTGAAACATCTGTGTGTAGCTGGTCTGAGACAATTGGTTGAGGTCATTGAACGTCCCTGCTCCTTGCACCTGGCTGAAACCCGGATAGGAAGTACGTTGGCCCGCCAGAACGGTCTGAAGCTGTGGGTCGAACGCCTGGTACGAACGTAGGACGGAAAACTTCGCCTCCTCAACTTGCGCCTCCTGAACATGAATGGCACTGTTGTTTTCGAGCATGAGAACCACCGCATCATGCAAGCTCAGCCGGAGTTTGCCATCGGCCACATGGTCGCGGAGATGCTGTGGGCCGGGCAAAGTCGCAGAACGAAGTTGAGCGGTCAGCAAGCCCCTAAATGTCTGCGCCTGCTGAGCGTGGCCGAGCACCGGAACAAGCAGAATGAACCAAACAATTCCTGCAGGGGGTTTCATATGTCTCCTTGGCCCAGGCAACAGCGTCGTTGCTGACTGGCACCTTCCATGAAGCATTCATTCATAGCGAATCGCTTCCGCCGGATCCAGGCGCGCAGCCTTGATCGCGGGGTAAATTCCGAAGACCAGCCCTACGGTGATCGAGACCGCGAATGCCAGGATGATGGACGATGCGGTCACGATGGTGGACCAGCCGGCAAGCCAGGCGATCAGACGCGACATGCAAAAACCAAAGACAATCCCGAAACCTCCGCCCACGAAGGAAATAATGGTGGCTTCAATAACAAACTGCCGAACGATGTCGAACTGGCGCGCTCCCACCGCCCGCCGCAGGCCGATTTCTCGCGTCCGCTCAAGAATACTGGCCAGCATGATGTTCATGATTCCAATGCCGCCGACGACGAGTGAAATGGATGCGATGGCAACCATCACTACATTGAATAGGCGCTCCGTGCGGCGCTGCTCGGCAAGAAGTTCGGCGGGAACCACCACGCTGAAGTCACCAGCTCCGTGGTGAGTTGAATCCAAAATAGCGCGAACCACCTGTGCCACATAGGGAACTTCGGCCGGGCTGCGCAGATGAAGGTAGATGCCGTCGATCTCGTCGCGCACGTCGCTGTAGCTATCTTCCATCCGCAGTAGAGCGGCATGAAGCGGCACGTAGACGATATTATTTACATCTTGCGCCGCCAGACCCGCAACTTCGATTTGCGTGCTGAGCTGCGGGCTGGCCACCCCGATGACTTGAAACCACTGCTGATTCAGCTTGATAAATTCGCCCATGGCGTTGGCGGTACCAAACAAGTTCGACTTTGCCCCTGCGCCGAGAACGCAAACCGCACTCGCCCGACTCTCCTCGTCGGAACTGAAAAAGCGACCTTGAATGAGCCCTAACTCAGCAATCGCTGTATAGCTTGGATCAATGCCGTAAACCGTAGGCGGCTCCTGCTGTGCCTTGGGGATTGTTTTTGAGGGTATGAAGCGCTTGCGGGGCGTGGAAGCGGCTATTTTGTCGATGTCGTCGCGCATAATCCGGTAATCCTCAAGGGTGAGGCCCGGCGAAATCTGGCGCACCTTCTCGTGGGCTTGCCACTCGGTGGTCTCTTTGGCTTCGACAATAAGATTGCGCACTCCCATTTGCTCGATCACCGCCATGACTTTCTGGCGCGCTCCGGCGCCAATCGAGAGCATTGAGACCACCGCGGCCACGCCAAAAATCATGCCGAGCATGGTCAACAATGACCGCAGGCGGTGTGTAAGGAGGTTCGCAACGCCGACATGCAAATCGGGAAGCCATTGCCGATGGGCGGCAAACGGGCCTTTGCTGGGCGGGGCAGCAGGAACCGACATCTACGGACTCCCTCGTCCAGCTGACGATGTGTCTCGCAGTGGGGCCTTTGGTGGCATTGTGGGATCAATCATTGCCACCTCGTCACCCTCGTGCAAACCTTCGATGGCGGCCCGGCTTTCGTTCTCCGCTTCTACCTTGATCACTAACTGCTCGAAACCCGCATTTTTCTTGCGATAAACTATCTGCTTCCCGTCTTTTTGGAAGAGGGCCTGGCGAGGAATGTATAGGGTATTGATTTTTTTCCCCAGCATAGTGACCTGAGCGGTCAATCCGGGGCGAAGGCGTACATCGCTGTCTTGCAGTTGAATGGAAACGTCGAACTTGCTGCCCCCGTCGCCGTCCCAGAACTGGCGCTGTACCATCTCCCCCGCTGCTTTGATCGTCCCCTGAAAGACCCTGCCGGGCAAGGCGTCAAATTGGATCTCGACCGGTTGCCCGATTTCGACATTGGTCCGCTGGAACTCACTGATCCTTGCGGCCAGCTCGATCTGGCGTGAAACAATGATCCGAACGATCGGGCTGCCGGGTTGTGCTTGGTCCCCTTCGTGGTAGTCGGGAACAGAGGCACCGCTGAAGAAAAACTCTCTTGCGGCATCCATGTTCTTTTCGACCGCGACCAAGCCCGCCGTGGGGGAAACAACGTGCATCTGCTCTATATTGTGCCGGGCTAAGTCCAATGAGAGTTTGGTTTTATTCCATTTTTCGCGAGCGAGATCAAGGCCAGCCTGGCCGCTTGTCTGATGGGACTGAATATCCTGCTCGAGCTCGGCCAGAGCGCGCTGCGCTTCGTCTAAAGCAAGCTGGTTTTTCTTGGCTTCGATGCCGCTGATCAACTCATTTTTCTGTACTTCCAGTTGCGCGCCCCGCACTGCATAGCGTGCCTTGAGCAACGCGACTTGGTCCTGAGCATTCTGCACGGCGGCATCAGCTCTTGCCTTGATGATGTCCTGCTCTGCCTCAAGTAGCTCAGAACGGCTCTCTTCCAGTTTGTAATTTTGCTCGCCGGGATCAAACTCGATGACCGCATCACCCTGTTTCACGCGCGTTCCGCTGTGCAGGAGGCGGGTGATTCGAAGGGCGCCGCCCGCAACCGGAGGAGCACTCAACGTGATTAATTGCTGAGCGCGTAGTTCGCCGGTGGTGAAGATGTTGAGGTGCAGTTCATCGCGCTTCACCGGTGATACTGGGATATCATTATCCCTTGGCATCTCACTATGTCGCCCGGAGCCGATTCTGGCCATCACGGCGAGCAACACCGACATTACGAAAGCCGTAACGGCTAAGCGCCCCATGGGCATGGATCACTCGCTCTTTATGTTTGGGTCTTGGAGCGCAATGCGGTCGCCCGCCTGCAAGCCCTTAACAACGAGGATGCGATCGCCGCTCCTCCGTTTTATCTCGATCGCCTGCCCGCGAAACTTAGTCCCGCGCCAAACGTAGGCAAAGGTTTCGCCCTCCTTTTGGAAGGAAGCCTGCACCGGAATCGTCAAGACGTCGCGCACCCGTTCCACCACAACCGTGACCTGGGCGCTCATCCCCGGTTTGAGTCGAGAATCCAATTGGTGTAGGACAATTCGGGCGTCGAAGTTTCGTGGAATCGGCCACCCGCCAGAAAAATCTTCGCTGGCAATTGTACTGATGTCCTCGATCTTGCCGGTGAACTGCCTGTCGGGAATGGCATCGAACAGGACCGTGACCGATTGCGTGGGAGCTAACCGGCCGCGCTCTGTCTCATCAACGCGGGCGGAGATGCGCAATGACGCCGGGTCGGGCAGTTCCGCGATGGGTGCGCCGGGCCAGACGTGGTCCCCGGGTTTAAAAGGCGCAGGGCCTTCCGGGTGCCACACTGCAACCAGGCTTACGACACCGGCCGCGGGCGCCTTCAACGACATTTTGGAAAGCGCGATCTTGGCGCGTTCCAGGTCGAACCTGGCCTTCCGGCTGGCTTGCATCTTGCCGTCGATGGTGGCGTCGCTTGCCCTCCGATCGGACTGTAGCTTCTCTTCCGCCTCACGCAGCTTCTGCTGCGCATCATCGACGTTGAGCTTCGCCTTGGCTCCCTCGATCTTCGACACGATCTCTTGTTTGCCGGCATCTAGCTTGGCCGATTCAAGATCGTAGCGCGCCTTCATCACCGCGGTTAAATCCTGTTCTTGGGTAAGGCGGGCTTGTGCGCGGACCTGCTCAATGTCGGCGGCCGTATACCTCAAGGAGGATTGGGCCTGAGCGAGGTCCTGCTCGGTTTTGGTTTTGTCGAATTCTACGATCATCTCACCTTCATCCACTCGCTGGCCATCGGCCGCAAGTTTCAGGATGGAGAGATCGTCGGCTTCGGCGGGAGCAGTGATGCTTAATGATCTCAGCGCCTTGCATTCGCCGCGAAACTGCACGGTGTCAAGGAACTCTCCGCGCGTGACCTCAATCGTGGGAACCGGGGGGGGCCGCCGACTGTAGCGGATGGCCCCGAGCAGCAGAGCGCTGCTGATTAGCACAGCCAGCGATGTCGCCGCCGCTTTGCGCCGTCTCCACCCCGCTCGTAGCCCACGCGTCATATCTGCGAAGTCATTCGTTGCTGAACATGCCTGGGGCGCCAATTTGTGCCACAGGTTCTACGTCGATGGCCGCGGAAAGATCGGGCATCAGTTTCGGATCACTGCCCTCGATGGAGAACACCACCGCAAATGTACGCAGCCTGGAAGAGAAGTCGCCGCTCCTGGCAATGGGCGCCATTTCTTCCAGCTTGCCGGGAAAGACCAGCTCCGGATATGCATCCAGATGAATTGTTGCCGCATTGCCAAACTGCAGCTTGAAGAAATCCTCCTGATTCACGAACGCGCGCACTTGCATTTCGGAAGGATTTACCACCTGCATGAAGGTGACTCCCGGACGGATTTGATCGCCCTCTTGTACCTGTCCCATTTTTCCTTGTTTCCAAATCGTATTCAGTACGACAACGCCGTCAATGGGCGCGTGAATCTGCATCAACTCACGGTTTTTGTCTGCGTGCAGCATAATCTGATGGGCGCGATCGCGCTGAATCTCCAGCAATCGGATGCCCGCCTGGGCTGCTTGACGTTTTAGAACAAAAGTCATTCGAAGCTGCTCGCGAGTAACTTTCGCCTCCTCCAGAGTTTGGCGTGCCTTTTCGGCATCGATCGCCGACAGCAACTCGAGTTTTTGCATTTCTAAATTCGCCTTGCTCAGGTCGCTTTCCGCTTGCCCAATCTCAGTTTCATCTTTGGCGCGAGCTGCGTCCTCCTTTGCCTGCTGCTCGAGAACCTTATTCGCCAGATTCTGGTACTCGGCCTGTTTTTCGATAACTTCGCGCGTCTGGGTCTGGCGATCAAACTCCACCAATACGTCGCCTCGCTGAACGCGTTTGCCGCCGGGCACCAGCTTGGTTATCGTGAGGCTACCAACCTGCCGGCTGGCCAGCATGGGGGCAATGATTGCGCGCATGTGTACAGCTTCGGTAGTCCCGGCGATGCGTATGGTTCGCTTGTTTTCCGGTTCAGAGTGTCGGGCCACAGGCACAGCTGATGAAGACTTAGGCTTCGTGCTGATGAGGATAGCGATCATCGCCATGAGCAAAGTTGTTGTTAGCCCGGCAGGAACGATGATCGACCACCGCTTGGGGAGCAATGAGTTCACAGGTCCTGGCCCTCTTTAATTATGAATACTTTTCCCCACTGATCCTGCCCGGAGAGACGGTCGCTAGCCTTCTATTTACTTAGGATGCGCCATCCGGCTCCCTACAATCATGTGCTAGCGATATTCGTCTTAGCCACAAAATATACGCCATGAGTACACGGTATACATCTCCCGGTTGCGGCCCCTTATATTTCACTTGTCCGCCCGTCGGCTGAAAGTCCCATCACGGCAAACTGCTATGGTTGGGCTAGTGGGACCGTTTGGCTGGAAAGGCTGAAAAGCAAGCGGGAACGGTAGCTTTATCGCCCATCTGCAAGCGACGGCGTCGCGAGGCAACGACTGGCGCAGAGCCGGAAGAGGCGCAGCCAAGCCATATCTCGACCGCGCAATGGCACGAGGGTTCTACAGCCGATCGGTCG
>JAFATF010000005.1 GCA_019244045.1 Acidobacteriota bacterium | reverse complement strand
TTAGGTGACAGCGGGAACGAGGTCCCTGATTCACCACGACCGATCATGATACATCCGCTTGGAATGGAACGAATTCCTGCTTAGCTCGACTTTGGCCATCAGGCCGCACGGCAGAGTGCATAGGTAAGGCGCTCGCGCAAGGCACTGGGTAGTTTCCCCACCTGCTGTTTGCGAGGGGAGATGAGAAAACCGGCGTGCCTCCAGTACTGCTGACGCACCGCCGCGAGCGCATCGGCAAACGTGGGTCGCGCTTTGTGATACCAAGCGTCTTGTGGCAACGGCAAACTCCCTCGGCGGACGAGCCGATCGGCGAGCAAAGTCACCACAGAAAACAGCGCGAGCAAACACGGCGTGGTACGAGCAATCGCTTGTGGGGTCCATTGCCGCTGGGTTTCGACGCCGAGCGTTCGTCGTACTTCCTGCAACGTCACCTCCACTTGCCAGCGCCGCACAAACCAGCTCACGATGGTGAGTGGGCTCCGGGTGAGATCCGTGCATAGCAGGGCTTGTGGGCCAAACCGCTGGAGGGGGTCCCGGATCAGCACCCAACGAATCGGCACCGGCGGCAGGCCGGTGTGATCCCAAACCGCCGTGCAGCTACAAATCTCAATGACACGATCGCCTTCGCCGTACCAGCCCGGCACGAGCAAGCGTTGCCATCGTGTGGTTCTGTCATGCAAGAGATGCCGCAAAGTGGCGAGTCGTTTTCCTTTCTTGCGCGGACGGCCATTCGTGCTGGGAGGACGGAAGGGGGCCGGCTCATACAGGGCCGCATCCAAACGTAAACGGGTCACGACAGTGATGCGCTGTCGCATCAAAGCATGCAGCCACTCCAGGGCGGAAAAGGCACTATCGCCCACGACCACCAGGGCTCGATTTGGTAGCCAACGCTGGGCTTGAAAAACCATCTGCCGCGCCCAATCCAGAACGGGCTTGTGGCGCTTTCGGTGTTTCTGTTGATAACGCTCACTCGGAGCCAGACACGTCAGAAACGGCAGCGCCCACGTGCGAGCGGCCCACGGCACCGGGGCCAACAGCATGAGGCTCACCCAGCGCAAGCCGCTGGCTTTGACGAAATGCGAGTGCGAACTGCGCACCGGGTCGCGGTAAATGCCTTTGGCTTGGATGCGCTTCCCCCGGCGGCGCTCGATCGTATCATCAAGGCCCAGCACAATCGGCCCTGTGGGTACAAACCGGTTTATCAAGAGCCCGAGCAGGATGCGGCTTGCCTCGCGCCCCTGCCAGCGAGCGCGGCTCAGCACGCGATGGTAGTTGACAAAGCGACGCTCTCTTCCCAGGATGCGTAGACAACTCGTCACGGTTCGTGGGCCCGAAGCCAGCAATGCACCGATTAACAGCACTTGTGCGTGCCGCCAGACACGACCGGAAAACAACGGGGCAAAGGTGTTCAGAAGAGAAACAAACAGTGGAGGCAAAGACAGCAAGCAGGACCACTTCACAGGTCATCTTCACACTACTGATCCTTCATCAAATGGCCAAAGTCGAGCTGAGAGGGTGTCCGAGAAGGGTCAGGCCGCTTGTTTTTTACGCCAGGGTTTGGTTGGTCCCGTGAAGCGGCGGAGCAGGAGACGGCTCATGCTCAGATAGATCCAAGCTTCGCTCGTCTCCGGCACACCCTCGTAATCTTTGCTGAGACGGCGGTTCAGGCCCAGCCAGCCGAAGGTCCGCTCCACCACCCACCTACGAGGCAGTACTGTAAAGGCAGGCAGAGCCACCGGCTCCACGCCCGGCGGGTACCAGCGCCACCGACTGGGCCGTTTCACCACGTCCACGGTCCGCTGCAGTTGGTCTTGGACCCACTCGACAAACCAGCCTCGATAAATCATATCCACCCAAAGATGGCGCACGGTGGGCAAGTGCAGACTGGCCCAGGCCACCAAGGCGGGCGCCGCGTCCGGATCGCGCACATCGGCCTCATGCACAAAGGCTTTGAGCACCAGGCCCAGCGTGTCGACCAGAAGGTGGCGCTTGCGCCCTTTCACCTTCTTACCGCCATCGTAGCCGCGGGGACCGCCCGCATGCGTCGTCCTCACCGTTTGACTATCCAGAATGGCTGCTGTGGGCAGCGCGTTGCGCCCGGCCGCTACCCGCACGCGCTCGCGTAAACGGCCGTTGATCTCCTCCCAGGTGCCTGCCCGACGCCACTTCCAGAAGTAATCGTAGACCGTTTTCCACTTCGGTAAATCATGGGGCAGCATACGCCAGGAGATGCCGCCGCGCAACACCTAGAGCATGGCATTGACAATGGCACGCATGTCTTGCCGACGCGGTCGGCCACCAGCTTGAGCGGGCGGAATCAGCGGAGCTAGGATCGCCCACTCGGCATCGGTCAAATCCGTCGGATATGAGATCGAGTTTCCCATACCAGTTAGATGTGCGAACCCGCCTGAGGACCCTTCTCGGACACCCTCTAACTTTGATAAATCTTACGTGCGGGGGAGAAAAGGAATGACGGTCATCGAGGCCGTCAGGTCAAGGTTATAGGTCAACGATAGAAGATTCCTAGCTTTTGCTCAATAAGGGAA
>JAFATF010000003.1 GCA_019244045.1 Acidobacteriota bacterium | reverse complement strand
CAGCGCACCCGAAGCCTACAATCGGCTGCGTGGCTTCCAACCTTGGCCTGGCGCCTATAGCTCCTTCCGCGGAAAGCGCTTCGAGATACATTGGGCCCAGCCTCTCGATTCGCTGGCGAATCTGGATCCGGGGGAGCTACTCGTTCGCGAAGGGAAGCTTCTCGTCGGCTGCGGTGCGAACACCGCGTTACAATTGATCGAGGTGCAACTTGAGGGAAGAAGGCGGACCTCGGGTCTCGATTTTGCGCGCGGCTACCGCCTGAACCGCGGCGAACACTTGGGCTCTTGACGCCACCTTCGCTAAGCCGGGTTTCCTCTATCTCTCGGGCCCGCACCGCTGCTTTTGACATCCTCCTGCGCGTTGTCCGCCATAACGCCTACGCTTCTGAGCTCCTATATTCGGGTCGCCATTCATCATTGTCGAGTGCAGACCATCGTTTGGCTACCCAGATCGTGCAGGGTGTCCTCAGATGGCGATCGCGTCTCGACGAGGAAATCGCGGCGGCCTCCTCGCGCCCCCTCGAGAAGCTCGACCCGGAAGTTCTGGAAGCTTTGCGGGTTGGCACATATCAACTCGTCTACCTGGACCGCATTCCTCGACACGCTATCATCAACGAGAGTGTCGGGCTGGTGAAACGGGCGCGTAAGAACTCGGCTGCTGCCTTCGTCAACGCGGTTCTGAGAAAGCTTTCCAAACCAGATACCCGGCTTGCAAGCGCGGCCGCGGGCGACCAAGCGGGCACGTTATCTCAGCGGTTCGCTCATCCCCCATGGCTCATCGATCGCTGGATGGCCGAGTTTGGCGAGCAAACGGCCGCACGCATATGCGCCTACAACCAGCATCCCCCGCCCACGGCCATTCGCCTGCGAGATCCGGACGCCGCGCAAGAGCTGCGCGATGCTGGTGTGAAATATTCCCCGGGCTCCCTTGTCTCCGTGGCGAGAGTGGTCGACTTCGGAGACGTCACTCGGACCGGGGCCTTCGAGCAAGGCCGAGTCTTGATTCAGGACGAAGCTTCGCAATTGATTGCCGCTCTGTTGGGCCGGGGAAGACGTTTGCTCGACTGCTGCAGCGCTCCCGGTGGCAAGACTTCATTTCTGGCCGATAGAAATCCCGATTCGCCGATCCTGGCTGTAGAGGTGCACCCCCACCGTGCCCGCTTGACGCGCAAGTTGGTTCGGCAGACAAATGTGCACGTTGTCTGTGCCGATGTATGCCAGCTGCCTATCGTCTCCAATTTTGATCGCGTCCTGGTCGACGTGCCCTGCTCGGGCACAGGAACTTTGGCGCGCAACCCGGAAATCAAGTGGCGCCTGAAGCCGGAAGACCTGGCGGAGCTCGCGTTGCGGCAGCTTGCGATTCTCGAATCCAGCATGCGGCACGTTGCGCCGGGCGGCCGGCTGCTTTATTCCTCCTGTTCGCTCGAGCCCGAGGAGAATAGGGGGGTGGTCGCGCGCGCTCTGGCGAAAAGCCGGCATTTCAAGCTGATCAGTATGCGTGAGCAACTGGAAGGACTCGCAGACCAGGGCGATTTAAGTTGGCCCGATCTCGATTCTTTGCTCGAGGGCGACTATCTGCGAACCGTTCCCGGCATTCACCCCTGTGACGGCTTTTTCGCAGCCGTCATCGCGCGCGATGAATAGCCTCTTGCCGCTCGGAAGGTGCTCTGATCTTCTTTAGATTAGAGCGTCCTCGTCACCGGGGAACCTCTCGGGCGCAAGAGGCGGAATGATAGACATCCCTATGGTTGGGTGGTGAAATAGAATGCATTGGCCCCGGAGCGAAGGTCCTTGCCGTAGGTGAGGGTGAGGCCGACGTTCAGGATGTGAAATTTTATTTGTAGACCAGAATCGAACAGCCACTTGCGTGATCCAAGGACAATATCGGGGTCGCTGATCTTTCCCACGTCGAGGAAGGGGCTGAGTCGGATTCCGAACAGTCCGTTATTGTAAACATTCTTGTTAATCTCCCAATTCGACAGGAAATAGTTGCGGCCAAGAGGCGCGCTTCCCTTGCGGCCGTCGCGGGTGCCGATGTGAGCCCGCAGGGGAAGATCATTGTCCCTTTCCAAACCGAGCATGAAAAGTTCGTCGAACGGAATCTGCCCTACGGTTTTTCCTAGGCCGATTTTTTCCTCAACTTCGTAGTCGTTGCCCCGGGGGCGGGGAAGCCAGTGAGCCGCGAGCGACCCCTGCACCTTCAAGAAAGAGGCGCTGGGGGTTGTCCAGATGCGGGCGGCTTCATCGGAGACACTTGCCCGCAGCAGGAATCTTCGTTCTGGAATGCGCAAAACCGTGCTGTCCAATCTGGCTCGTTGCTTCAATTCGAAGCCGGCCAGGAGAAGAGCAGGAGTAAGTGCGGCGCCGGCAAAGATGCTGCGATAATCCCGATGTGACAGCTCGACGCCGGTCGACCAATTCCAGCGGCCGCTGTTCACGGAAGCAATTTGGCCGGACAGCGATTCGCGGCGCAGATTCAGTCCTCCCAAAACGGTTGCGGGACCGGTAAACGAGGTGATCACCTTCCAGTTCTCGTTGCGAAGATCGATGGTCGCGCCATATCGATATTTGGCATCCTGCCATAGTGGCCCCGAGATGGTGGCGAGTGCACGGCGCTTTTGAGCGTCCCAGCGAAGGAGTGCGGTCAAGTTCGTCGCCGAACCGTGCAGGTTGAAATACTCGGGATAGATGGTTTGATAGAAAATGCCGCGCAGGGTGGAAATCAGCGCATCCCACCGGTTCACCCCCCAGCCATTCCTTTCGCGTGCCTCTAATACAAGATCAAAATTGTTATCCGCGCGTGCATTCAGCTGAAAGCGGTAAACGGGAAAGATTCCCAGTCCTTCAATTCTGCTTTCGCTGGTGGCCAGGTCGGCGAGGGTCAGCATGCTGGCCGGCGAGAAGGCAAACGCGCCATCGAGCAGGGCGGGATCAATGCGCAGCGGCGGCTGTTCGGTCACGTTCTCGATTGTCGGTTTACTGACCCGATTCCAATATTTAAGAGCTGCCTCGAGGTTTCCTTCGAGAAAGTAAACCGTGGCCAGAAAATCGTTGGCGTAAGCATCGGAGGGATCTAACTTAAGGGCCGCCCGCAGCCAGGCTACCGCACTCGGGTATTTCTTCTGCTTGAACGCGACCCCGGCAAGTTCGGTGGCAAAACGCTTGTCCCGCGGTTGCTGGCGCCTCCCGGCAAGGAGCACGCGCCCCGCTTCACGGTAATTTTTTAGCTGCGCAAGAGCAATGCCGTAGTAATAGTTCTGATCCACATTCCTGGGTGAAACGGTTCTCAGCTTTTGGACGACCTCCTGCCAGCGTTGTGCTTCAACGAGTTCCCGTATTTCACTTAGGTTGTCGACGGCGGGACGAGCCGAGGGTTCGGCGCTTGCGGCCAGCAGCATAAACAAGAAGAAGACGGCCGCCGATTGTGGCCGATAACTCCGGATGCGCTGTGCGCAGGTTTTTCTCGGGCGTAGACGAAAGGCTATGGACGCACGAAAGAACTTCACTGGTCGGGAACAGCTAGCAACGTCCAATTTCCCGCGGCTCTCCATTGCTTTTCAAAATCGGAGCGGTCCTGCTTTAGAAGCTTACGCCGTGCGGGGTCGTTGATGAGAACGATTCCCTGCTGTTCATCTACCCCGGCGACGACGACATAATGCAGGGCATCGGAGCGGTCCGGCTTTAAGGCGAGAAGAAGAGGTCGGCCTTTGGCGAGATTTGCCCCGATATCGCTCCATTCACCGCGAAAGGGAAAGGTACGAAATCCATGATCCGACAGATAACGCTCTAGGTCTGACGCGTAGATGCCATGCGCCTTCTCGGAATAGAGCAGACGCTGAATCTGACTTGCCTCTTCCGCGGTCGCGGTCACTTGCCCCTGCTGGCGCCGCCAATACTCGATGATCATAGCAACACTGGCGGCGCCACATCCGTTTTTGTCCTGCTTCACGAAGGGTACGTCGAGCCAGAGGTTTGAGCCGACGCCGGCCATCAGAACGCCACTCAGGCACACCAAAACCAGCAAGCTTCTGAGCTGGCGGCGTAGCATCGAATCCCTCCTAGTGACGGACGGCGACGATGATCAAAATCAAAGCCAAACTGGCGACCAGAATGATCAACAGATCATGATCGTTGATATCGCCGGCCGCAAAATCAGCCTGAGCCTTTTGCGCGCGCGCGGCGAGCCGGGCGAGTTCTTCGTCACTCAAGGATGAAAGAGCGCTCGTCACTTTGGCCCGATTCACATGCAGCGAGCCCAGGGCCCTTTCCGCCGCGGGTAACGACAGGAAGCGTTGAATGACTTGAAAGTTTGTTTGCCGAGTTTGGCTCTGAGCCAACAGCTGACGCTCGAGGTCAGCGGGACTGACCAAGTGCGCTTGCGCCACTAGGTCCTGGGGTACGGCGAAGATTGTGACCAGAATGCAGGCGGTCACTACGCGCAAGGACTGCTGCAGCAACGATGACATCGGTAATTGTCTCCTCCCGAAGGAAAATACGGCCAGAGCAGACGAAGTGCCTCGATTATAAAGAGTTCCGCGTTGCGCGCGATGATCCCGAAGGTCATGCACCTCTGCGTCTTGGTCGAGGCTCTTGTCTCCCTGGCCGATACCTAGGCCTTCTCGGCGACGATGATGATGATTATCACCACAATGGCCAGCACGATGAGGAGAAGCAGGTGATTGGTAATAGCGCCGGCCGCAAAATCTCTTTGCGCCTTGTCAGCGCGGGCGGCCAGGGTTGCCAAATCTTGATCATTCAGATGCGAAATCGCCGTCTTCACTTGGTTTTGATCGATGTGTGCTTCCCTGATGGCTTGCTGAGCCAGGGGAGCGGAAAGGAATTCGTTAAGCCGGGCTACATTGGCCTGACGCGCCTCGGTAGCGGCAACGGTTGCTTGCCGCAGATCGGATGGGCTGACCACATGCGTCTGGGCCGCCAAATTTTGCGGGGCAAGCGCGAAAAGGCAAGTCATGAAACAGGCGACGAATACACGAAGGAAAGAGCAGAAGGTGGACGGCATCGTGCGACTCCTTATGGACTTTACCCAGCTGGCATATTGCCCTGCGCAATACACCGCGTCGCTTGGATGTCTTCCCCGGAGGTGGGTTGTACCGGCAGAGCGATTTCCGAATGAGGAACATCGACGGCTTCACAGGTTCGCGCGGCACCTCACGCCCGTCTAATTCGACGGGCCAGAGATCCGCGAACAATGTGTTCGCCGAGGACTCAGCTATAATCCCTGGACTCTCTCTTCCAATTGCCGGGTGATTTCGGCCGGATCGCTGTCCGCATCGAAGCGGATTGGCGCGCCGATGCGGACCGAGATCTGTCCGGGGCGCGCGATCTTTCCTCCCGCCTGTTTCACCGCAAATAATCCATCAATGCGCATGGGCACGACCGGGATTTTCAAGCGCTTAACCAGAATTCCGATACCGGCACGGAAGGGGAGCAGTTGCCCGGTGGCGGTGTGCCGTCCTTCGGGAAATAGCAAAACATTATAGCCGCGATCCACGGCTTCACCTGCGTACTCGAAGCTTTGCCGGAAACCAGCTTCCCGGGGGAGAGGAAAGAGGTTCAGCAGGGCCGCACCTAAAATCCACTTAACCCGGTCGTAAGCGCGCCTGAGAAGTCCACGGCTGCGAGGAGGCGTGCGCAGCGTTTCCATGGCTTCGCCCCCGGCAGCGGTCGCCAAATGGTGACGCAGCCGGCGGGGCAAAGCTGTCAGCACAAATCCCACGTCTATATCTGCGATATGGTTTGAAATCACAAGCACCGGACGTTCGACGTCGTGCAGGTGTTCGCGCCCGTAAATGCTCGGGCATCCGAGAAGAAGCACCGCCGGGCGGAGCAGCAGGTAATGAGCGAGAAGGCGGAGCCAGTTGATGGGCAGCGATAAGGCCCAGCGCGGGTAGTGGTAACCCTTTCGCGCTGGGGTTTCGCCCCTGAGTACCTTTTCAAGATCACCCACCTTGCGCACTGATGCGAAGCTGGTTTCGCTCAAGTCGACCTGATATCGGTCCTCGAGTGCGCTCATCAGCTCGACGCGATCGAAAGAACTAAGGTTGAGGTCAGATTCGAGATTGGCATCGGACGAAAGCCCGCCTGGCGAGCGGCCCGTTATGCTGGCAATCACCTGCCCAAGCGCCGTGGTCGAAGCGCTCGCTGCTTTGGTCGAGAGACTCTCTTCAATGGTTTTCTTGATCAGCGCGGCTTTGGGCTTATGGGTGGAGGTGCGAGGGAAATCCTGCTCAGGCCAGATGAACCAGCGATGCATGCGCTGGTATTCCGCCAAGCTCTGGTTTGCCCGAGCTACAATGGCGCCCGGATCGGCGGGGTTGCGCAAAAGTAAGACGGCGCAGGGCTCCGCGTTTCCCTCATGCTCGAGAGCGATCACAAGGCAGTCCTTCACCGCGGGCTGTCGGCGAAGAGTCGCCTCCAGATCCTCCGGATAAATGTTCATGCCGGCCGAAGTAACCATCACCTCCTTTTTGCGCCCTTTGAAATAGAGATGACCCTCATCGTCAAAGTCTCCCATGTCTCCGGTGCGATACCAGCCCTGGTCGGCTGCCACCGGCTTCAGTTCCTTGCCGCTCCAGTAGGCAGAGGCAACGGCTCGGCCGCGCACCAAAATCTCGCCGCCCGCATCCAGCTTGACTTCGCGTCCCGGCAGCACTTTGCCGACGGATCCTTTCCCCAGCCGAAAGGGGTGATTGACGCTAATTAGGGATGTAGTTTCCGTCAGGCCATAGCCCTGAACGACGGCATAGCCCAGCCGGCGCCAAAAGCCTTCTGTGATCGCGTCGAGAGCAGCGCCCCCTGAAATCAATCCCCAGAACCTCCAACCGAGCTGGCGATGCACATCGCGGAATATGCACCAGCGGCGGAGGAAATGTGCGCCTTCGCTGGCCCGCATCCGGCGACGGAATTCCTCGAGCGCTTCTCTCTCTTGTAGGTCGCGCTCCAGCTTTTCCTTTAAGGACTGAAGAATGCGCGGCACCGCGACCAGAACCGAAACCTTCTCCCGTCGAATGGTGCGGAGAATCTCGGCGGGACTGAGCGAGGCCTGGAAGACAACGCGGGCGGCCAGCAACTGCGGCAGAAAAATGCCGAGAAACTGACCGAAGACGTGGCTGAGGGGGAGTAAATTCAAGAAGCGGAGGGGATGAACCAGACGCTCCCATTTCAGGTACTTGCGCATTTCCTCTTCCAGCGGTTCAAGGTTGGAGAGGACATTGCCATGCGTAATGACCACGCCTTTCGGCTCGGCCGTGGTCCCGGAGGTGAAGACAATTTCGAGGATATCACTCGCCTGCAGATACGGGTTCTGTTCCGCGGGTGGGTCACGATGTCCATGGGATAGCCGCTGCGGGAGATCTTCGATCGTGAGGCTTGGCAATCCGAGCTCGGGCCAGGAATGTTTGCGCGAGCATACCAGAAGCTTGGCCTCAACTTGCTGCGCCACCCGCGCGGCGAAATCGACGCTGCCCACCTCATCGAGGGGAACCACCACAACTCCCCGCAGAACGCATCCCCAAAAAACAGCCACCCACTCCGCGGAATTTTCGCCCCACAGCAGAACGCGTTCTCCTTTGCTGATGCCCCTGTGGCCCAGTTCACATGCGAACCGGCGGGCAAAATTGAGAACTTCGGCGTAGCTCCAGCGGATATTCCGGTAATCGCGCCGAGTGACATAGGCGCATTCACGGCCATACTGCGCAAAGTGGTCGAGATACTCTATTAAGGAGCGATGTGCCATTCCTGGATGTCAATGCTTCCGTTGCCCGGCATGTCTGCTGACCGACAGGGCGAGGTTCGAAACGAATGCCAGCAGGAACGCATAAAGCGCAAACATCGGCGCGGCGCCGGCAGGAACTTCAATTTCAGGATGGGTAGTCACCAGGCCCCAGACCAATAAGTAAGTTGCCGTTGCGGCTAGCCCCAATCCTAAGCTGCGGCAGAGATATCGATAAAAATTCGAATCCATGAGTACGCCCGATGAGGCACGGCAAAGCTCAGAGTCAATTCTAGTAGCATTGAGTAGGGCTTTCATCTCCACCATGATGCTTCGGCGGCCAGTGCGTGTGTCGGCGGCAGCCCTTGCGCTGGCAAGCTTCTGTTGCCTGATTGCATGCCACGAAATTCCTCAGCAGCAAGCTGGACCCGAGGTCGGACAGCGGGGGAGTGAGGTACGCGATCTTTTGCAGGCCGAAGCCGCTGGCGGGCATACGCTTGAACGGCATATTGGCAGAAGCGACGAGGAGCTGCGCAACCGCCTGGCGCGTGAACCGGATATCTCGGCGGCTTCTACTTTCACCGACCGCGAAACCGCAGAACGAGTGGTTGGAACGGTGCTGCAGCAGAATCAGGCCAGGATCGAGCGCTGGTTGCAGCGGCCGGCCGGCCATGCGAACCTGGTGCTCGACTACCGCGGTCCTTCCAGCCATCCCATCGGGCGTACGCTTCGACGCACGTCTCAATTCGCCGAGCCGTGCTCGGACGCAATCGTAGTTTTGCGCTGGGACGGAGGACGGCAATATCATGTGCTGACTACTTACCCAGAGTGCCGGTGAGCAGTCGTCCAAGCATGAACTCAGAGCACAGTTCGCTCAGGAACTTTCTGCGCGGCTACTTGCACCAGGATTGGAAACAGGAGCATGGTTCGATCGACAGGGTTGTGCGGCAGTTTTGTGGCGATGCGGGACCTGGCGAGGTTCGTCGCGTGGGCACGGAGTGGCACGAATTCATGGAATGGACAAAGGGTTTGCCTTTAGGTGAGATCACGCGCCAGCTCACACAACTGGGGAGCGCATGGCAGCCAGCCTCGGTCGCCGAACTTGAGGCTCTTACGCGCGCGCTCGAGCGGTGTCCTCCCGACTGACTGCTTCTCTGCCAACCCCCAAAGCGTCGGCTACACGGTTGATGTAGTTGAACCAGGAAGCGATAAGCGTGATCTGCAGAATGGCGCGGTCGTCGAAGCCGGCATCGCGCAGCCGGTCGTGATCCTCGGGGCGAACCTCGGTCGCGTCCTTGGTAAGTTTGATGACATAGTCGAGCATCACCCGGTCCTGGCGGCTGATAGGAGCTCTTTCGTAGTTTGTCTCCAGGGCACGAACCATTTCATCGTCGAGCGTCACCCTACGCAGAAACTCTGCGTGAGCGTCGATTCAATATACGCAGCGGTTGGTGACCGACACCATGGTGGCGATCATTTCGTGCTGGCGCCGACTCAGCGGCAGGCTCTCCGACATTAAGACCCCGAACGTGGCAAAGGCGTGGTGCAGGGCCTCGGGAATCAGTGTATGCGAGGCAACGATGGCAGCAGCTTCGCCCTCGGGCACCGGATGGGTGGGCTGTGAGTACTCTTTAGGATACAGGCTCCTCTGCAAGTCAATGGTTTTAAGGAGTTTTTCGTCAGCTTCGGAAAGGGGAACTGTTTTAATCCAAGTCATTTGGAGCTTGCCCTTTTTGAGGTATTCTGCCTACAATTTAATATAGGTTCCAAGCTACACGCTAGGCGGTAGGCATGCCAAGTCCCAGGCGTTAGCCTGTGGCATGGCCCGTCGTTCGCGAATTCTTGCGCGGAGGATCGAGTCATGAGTTACATGGTTTGGAAACTGATGCGACGGCTGCCACGGCCGGCGCTGCTGGTTTTGCTGATCTTTCTTCTGACTTCACTGGCGAAAGCGTAAATTTAAAGTGGCGCTGACATATCTACAGGACGGCCGATGCTGTCCAGCTTAAGGTTTGTCGATGCCGGGTTGTTGCGAATAGAGACCACAGGCAGAGCGGATCCGGCTGGGAACATGGGTAGCTTGGCAAGCTAGACGGATATGAAAATCGAGCGCCTTTGCCTACTGCTAGTCTCATTTTCCCTGCCGCTGCTGGCTCGCACCACGAAAATCGAATTGCAGGATGGAAGTGGCAAAAAGGTGGGCAGCGCTAACTTGAAACGGGCGGCACAAGGGGTCGAGATCAAACTGAATGTTCACGATTTGCCTGCCGGTGAGCATGCCCTGCATGTTCACCAGAATCCCAGATGCGATCCCCCGGACTTCAAATCCGCCGGCCCGCATTTCAATCCTGAAGGCAAGCAGCATGGCCTCGATAACCCACAAGGGCCACACGCGGGAGACATGGCGAATTTCATCATCGATCACAACGGCAAAGCCAAGAACGTGATCGTTACTGACCCTAACCTGACGCTTGGGACAGCAAAGAATTCCGTTTTCAGCAATGGTGGAACCGCATTGGTGATCCATGACAAGCCCGACGATATGAAGACGGACCCAACTGGCAACTCCGGAGATCGCATCGCTTGTGGGGTGATCACAAAATGACGCTTGGGAAGCAAACGCCCAACCCAGAGCTGTAACTCGCCCGTGCTATCCTCGATCAGAGACTAAAGTGGAGAGTTGGCCGAGTG
>JAFATF010000421.1 GCA_019244045.1 Acidobacteriota bacterium | reverse complement strand
GCTGCCGGCATTTCGGGATTGTTGGGCTCAGAGTTGATGTCGCACTCTCGCTTGCGACCGAGCTGGATGTTCGCGCATGTCTACGCTTTGGAAAAGAAGCTGCAACTGGGTCGGATCGTCAGGAATGGGAGATTGCCGGGGGGCGGGGTCACAAGTGTCCAGTTTCCAAGCGGCTCGTGATCCTGGCACAATTCGGAATCTTCATAGAGATATAACTTCCCGTCGTCAATGAGCCATTTGAGGTGCGAATTCCCGCGATGCGTAACGTCATCCCACTCGCGCCACAATCAGCGTCATATCGTCATGCTGCGGCGCGCCCGCCACGAATCCGTCCGCCGATCGCAGAATGTGATCGAGCAGTGTCTTCGCTGGAGAGCCGCGCATTGCCCGCAGCGTCTCTATCAGCCGATCCTCCCCACACTCCTCATCTGAGTCATTCATCGCCTCGCTGATGCCGTCCGTAAACGCCACCAGCAAATCGCCGCGCTCAAGCTTCACCTGCCCCGGCTCCCACTCGCTATCGCGCAGCAATCCCACCACCGATCCGCCCGCCTCCAATCGCACAACTTGACTGTCGGACCGAATCACAATCGGCGCATTATGACCGGCATTCACATAGCGCAGAACACGGGATGCAGAATCGTATGTCGCCAGAAAAAACGTCGCGTAACGATTCTGCGCCGAGCTTTTAAAGACCAGCAGGTTCAACCTGGCAATCACCGCACTCAGGTCGGTCTCATGACCGATCGACTGGCCGTGCAGAAACGCTCGGAGAGTAGCCATCAGCAGTGCCGCCGGAATACCTTTGCCCGAGATATCTCCAATCGCAATTCCGAGTCCGCCTTGTGACATCGGAATAAAGTCGTAATAATCGCCGCCCACGACCGACGCTGGCCGGCACGCGCCAGCATAATCCAGGCCCGGGGTTGCCGGATAGTCCTGCGGAAACAGTCGCTCCTGCACCTCGTGCGCTAGTTCCAGTTCGCGATTGTGTTTCTCGCGCGCCCTCGCCTCTTGCTTGATCGCCTCCGTCAGCCGTCCGTTCTCAAGTGCGAGGCCAGTCTGCGCTGCCACTAAGTTCAGCAGCCGCAGGTCCGTCGGCGAAAACGGCTCCTCCGATTGTTTCGGCCCAAGACTCATGATTCCTAGCACTTCTTCCTTGAGCGATAGCGGAAACAGCAACTCCGGTTTCAGCTCTTCGAGGGCGGCCCGTTCCTCCTGATCCGTCAGCTGGACCCATGAGTTCGCGTCCTCAAAGTTCACCAATGCATGCGGCACCTCTCGCAGCCGCCGCAGGGTTAGGCTGCGCTCGGTGAAAGTTCCAGTTGGGCACGCTCCATAACCCTTTGCATAAGCCGGCCGGAAGGCGCCATCCCCGTTCAAGAAGATCGCGACCCGCGGCACATGCAGCGCCTCTGCCACGCAGCTCGTCACTGTCTTTATCAACGGTCCGGTCTCGACGATTGTCCGTACCCTCGCCGCCAGATCGGCGAGAATTTTATCCGTCTCGTAGGCTTCGCGAAAAAAGCGCCGGTCAACCCAGCGGCGCAACCGCTCCGCAAATGCACCGAGTCCGACCAGCAGAGCGAAGCCAGCCGAGAGCAGCCCCACGCGAATCGCCACGCTGAAGTTGACGCTGATCGTCGCGGCCACCACGATGATCCCGGCGCTGATCGCCATCTGCAGAATGCGGATCCCGCTTTTCGCCAATAGGTACTGCAATCCTTGCCGCAGCACCACGCGCACGTCCATAGCACGGTGCACCACGATTACGTAAGCCATCGCGAGCGGAAACACGAGCAACGCCGCAAGCGAAACCAGTGCCGGCCAACCGCGGAATTCCATGTTGTAAACGACGTCTCGGGTCAGCGTGATCAAGAGGGGCAACAGGCCCACAGCGGCGCCTGTGTCCAGCAGCAGAAAACGGCGCCGAGCATCTTGTTTTCGCGGTCGCCGTCTTGTACCCGAGTATCACGAAGAAGAGTACCATCAGACCCAGTTCAATATTTGCGGGGGAGGGTCCATCGCGAGCACGATGGGCCAGAGACGGGCTGCCATATCGCCGTGGTGCAATAGCAGGCCAAATACCATCCCGGCTAGCGCAGCCCGAACCAGCATCGGCCCCATCACAATCCATTTGATCCACGGGAATTTTCGATCGAAAGCCAGGGTTTCCGGAAAGATGATCCCGAAATACACGAGCGCCAGCGGGCCTAGACGGATGGATATGCCGGTCAAAGTAGTCAGAAGCGGCTGCAAGGCATCTTCGTGGCCGTACATCGTGCGGGCATCGATGAGGAGGTTGGCCACGCTCAGCATGAGCGCCAGCAGAGCCCAGGCCGCGGGATCCCCAATCCGGACCGCTGCAACCCAGAACCCAAGAAGGAGACAAAATAAAGGGGTTAGAATTCGAGAACAAATGGTCGCAATGTACTCCGCCGATCCCGGCTTATAGCCGACGTAGGTAAAAGGATCGAGCGGCACCGAGAGGTCTTGTTCCACCGGACCCGCAGCACCCGTGCGTTTAACGCGCAGCAGCAGACGATTGCCGGTCCGCGCTCGCCGTACGGGACCGAAGATGTCGGACCACCCCTGAACCGGGCGCCCGTTGACGGCTATAACGATGTCGCCTTGGCGGAGACCCGCTAGTTCCGCGTTCGAATCCAGTGCGTCCACTTTCAATGAAGGCCATCTGATGCCAAAGCTTGTACTCACAAAACTGGTCGCCGTGGAACAATTCGTCGAAGCGATCCCACGCGCCACGCAGGAATAGCGTCATTGCTAAAAGGAGCAGGGCCGCCAGGACCAGGCCGGCCGTGCGATGGTTCCGAAAAGGCAGCCAGCCGGCGAGCATTGCGTCGTTTTTTCGATATGACGGTAGCGTCAAGAGGGCTCCTTGCAGTCGCGCTGAGATGACTGGGTGTAAGGAAAGCTCACAGTCTCTGTTCGGAACAACCGGAAACTCATGGGTCAGAAGTACGCATCGTTGCCGCCCGCACGAAACTAAATGTATGTTGAAAAGCAGGCTCGCGAATGCGATGAGATCCCCCCTCTGGCTTGTCTAACTACTTTCCGTCGCAAAAATGAGGGCTCTGATCAGCGCCAATGAGAGATCAGAGCGAGAATTTGGTGCTGAAACATTTAGTATTGATGTTGTTTTGAGTTGCGCTTAGGATGGGGCATGACTCGACGCAAGCTAGGCCAGAGGACATTGTGGGAGGGCGTGGTAGACGAGGATGTGCGGTCACTGTGGGAGCCGTGGATGGTCGAGGCGGACAAGCTTCTGCGAGATGAAGAGCTGATCGATCTTGTTTACGAAGCGCAGGGTGAGCGGCATCAACAGAGTGCCACGCGTGGTCGCTCGCAAACACCGGCCGAGATGGTTTTGCGGCTGCTGTTGTTGAAACACGTACGGAACTGGAGCTTCGACACACTGGAACGCGAAGTGAAGATGAATCTGGCGTATCGTGACTTCACGCGCATTGGGCTCGGCAAAGTGCCGGACGCTAAAACACTGGCACGCATCGCGCAGGCTTTGGGCGGCGAGGTGATTGCAAAACTTCATGAGCGGTTGGTCGCAATAGCACAGGAGCAGGGTGCCGTGCGAGGCCGCAAGATGCGGGTGGACACCACAGCAGTAGAGACCAACATTCATTACCCGACCGATTCGAGTTTGTTGGGGGACGGAGCACGCGTGCTTACGCGGACCATGAAGAAGATCGAGAAGCAAGCAGGGAATTTGAAGCGCAAGGTACGCGATCGAACTCGCAGCGTGAACAAGCGAGTGCGGGCGATTGCCATGGCCAGCCGGCAAAGCGCCGCCGGTAGCGAAGAGCGGCGCCGGAAACAGTATCGTGAGTTACTGCGGCTTTCGCGGCAGATACTCAATGACGCACGGCGAGTTATGGAAGAGATGTCCACCAGGCGCAAGAAGAGTCTGCGCCGACTCACCGAGAGTTTATCGACTATGGCCGGACGAGTACGGCAAGTGGTCAAGCAGGCCAAGACGCGAGTGTTCGAAGGAATCACCCAGATGCCAGGAAAAGTGGTCAGTTTGTTCGAGCCAGACACGGAAATCATCCGCAAGGGGAAGGCCAGCAAACCGACCGAATTCGGCAAGCTGGTGCAGATCCAGGAAGCCGAGAATCAGATCATTACCCACTATGAAGTATTCGACAACAGACCCAGTGATCGAGAACTATTGTTGTCGGCCGTGCAAGCGCAGATACGCAAACTCGGTCGTGTGCCTCAGTTGGTGACAGCGGATGCGGGATTTTATTCGCAAGTACAAGAACGAGCCATTCAGGAGAAAGGTGTGCCCTGGGTGGCAGTGCCGAATCGCAATACAAGCAGCCTGGAGCGAAAGAGATTCGAGAAGCTCCGCTGGTTCAAAAAAGCACAGCGTTGGCGGACCGGTTGTGAAGGACGCATCAGCGTACTCAAGCGACGGCATGGATTCAGTCGCTGCCGTTATCGTGGCCTGGATGGAATGAAACGCTGGGTCGGGTTAGCGGTGCTCGCGGACAATCTCATCAACATCGGGAACACTCTGGCGGTGGC
>JAFATF010000128.1 GCA_019244045.1 Acidobacteriota bacterium | reverse complement strand
AACGCGGTAACCTCGCTGAATGACCAAGGCTTCCGTTTTCGAGTTCATCCCCCCGAAGTCCATACCTCAGAAAAGGGCGACAAGAGCAGCGAAGATACCGAAGCACTCGTGATCTCGATCGAGACCTCCAAGGGCAAAGTGTTCATGAATGTCGCCATGCGGTATAATCAAGCGCCCGAACAACAGGCCGCGGTCACACGCGGATAAAGTGCACGTGCGACTGGGGCTTGAGCAGGTGGTCCCGCAACAAGCGACCCGCCAACACCACCGGAGCGGTCCCTCGCTTCAGCCTCCTGCAGGCGATTCCGGAGCGCGCCATTTTCGATCGATTTTGGCTCACCAGACTGACCTCGCCGAATAAGTAAGCCGCTACGGGAAAAACTCGCGACCGCAGCTGCTATCGGGCCAGCGATTATGCGCAATATTGGCTTCGGTTATGGGATAACTTCGCGAAGAGGCAGCGATGGGAGTGTAGTGCCTGCGAAAAATTCATGAGAATCTATGTTTGCTTTCAGCAGGGCACGCACTCGTCTTAAGCGTGGCCTCGAGTTGCGTATCCACCCTTCCCACAAAGCTTTGCCCACCACGTGCGACCGATTTATCAATTCTGAAATCCCTACCACTGAAAAACCTCTGCCATAAACAAATCTTCGCCGTCATAAGCGTCATAGCCGGCGGGTGCACGACTGCGGCGCCCGCTCGATGATGTCGAGGGGTGCTCGCCTAGGCTGGCCTTTAAACGCCGCGTTTCTGTCGCTTCTTCGGGCTGGCCGCTTGCCCCTGCCGCAAATGAGGCGAGGGGTCTCGGGTTGAGCGATCGGGTTAGCTCATTCGGGGTACATTGCACCACCAAAATACAGGCATCTCCTGATTGCCTCACCAGGGCGACTGAAGGTAGCGTCCAGGGCGACTCGCAGCGTCCTTCGTCGGTTATTTCGCAGAGAACGTCACCCTTTGGCACGATCTGCAAGGAGCCCCCCGTGAGACGTCTAACTTTGTTTACCATCATGCTGTTGGCCGCCGCCCTGGTTTGCGGGACCCTTTCCGGAAATTTTTCCGTATCGGCGCAAACCGGCAACGATCCTGAAAAGAGCAGTAGTGTCGGACCCTACCACATTCCAGAGTTCATCCCTCCCAATTACATCCAGGAGCTGGATGCTGTGCTCGCGCAGCTTGACCAAATTGAGCAGCAAACATTGGCGCAAGCTCGTGCTCTCCCCATCAATCCGGGCACTCGCCTCTTGCAGGTCCGCACTCTCGGCAAGCTGATTCTGTACGACAAGAGCTACTCTGTGCGGAACAATACACCGTGCACGCTGTGTCACGTAAAGGAAACCGGTTTTACCGGTCCGCTCTCAGATCTCAATCAAGACACCGTGTCCTATCCGGGGTCCGTTCGTTACCGTTTCACTAGTCGGAAGCCCAAGAGCTATGCCTATTCGCCCTATTCGCAGGTATTCCATCTGGATCCAGGGTCCAAGCTGTTTTATGGGGGAAATTTTTGGGACCAACGCGCCACCGCTTGGAAGCTGCAGAATCCTTCGTCGCAGCAGGCCGAGGAGCCGCCGCTCGATCCGCTGGAAATGGGCTTTCCCGACAGCGCGTGTGCCGTTTACCGGCTCTCGAAGGCGCCGTATCTTTTCTTGTTTAAAGACGTTTGGGGCATTGCCATTGAGGCTGTTAAGTGGCCTCCCAACACAGGGCAGATTTGCAGCACGCCGACGATGGGGCCACCCGATCCCGATTTTCCCGGCAACGTCCCGCTCGATAAGTTAAGCCGTGCGATCGAGAAATCAATTTATGACCAGTTCGCCATGTCAATTGTTGCCGATGAAGCTGGCCCTGATGTTAGCCCGTTTAACTCGAAGTTCGATTACGCCATTACCCACCCAAAACAGCAGGTTCTCTCCCCCGCGGAAATGGCGGGTTGGCGCCTGTTCGATGGCAAAGGCAAATGCAACCTATGCCACACGGACAGCCTTAGCGCATTCCAGCAAGGCGAGCCTGACGTTAACGTCAGCCAAGTTCCCGACACGGAACCTCTGTTCACCGACTTTGCCGCCTTCAACCTAGGCTTGCCGAAGAACGACGACAACCCCTACCTCTACGAGGACAAACCCGACAACTATGGAGTAAACCCTAACCCGCAGGGCCCGTCCTACATAGACTTGGGCCTGGGCGCCTTCCTGAGCGATATGCCCGGTGTAGGCCAACTCAATCCCAACAATCGCTGGAAGCGTTTTGAACCAGCGTCGAACGGCAAATTCCAGACCGCCACGATACGCGACGTGGATAAGCGGCCATATCCGGGTTTCGTGAAAGCTTATTTCCACAATGGCTTTGTGAAGAGCCTCAAGGACGTGGTGCACTTCTACAATACTCGCGACGTATTGGCGAAGTGCAGCTCGCCGGATTCCCCCGGAGTGGGGAAGACTTGTTGGCCCTCCCCCGAAGTTCCGGAGAACGTCGATCAGCGCATTGGGAACCTTGGTCTCACGGATGAGGAGGAAAACGAAATCGTCGATTTTATGAAAACCCTAAGTGATGGGTATTTCCCGATTAATCCGAGTCAATAATCGCCGGGCCCGTCTACGATGACCGGCACTCAATTCTTGTGAGCCTTAGGCTCGCAGCAATGGATTAGAACATGGTTGCGGCCGCCGTATAGCGGCGTGCGGCTATTTCTCGCCGTACCGTGGCAGCCAATTGCTTTGCCATTTGACCTCTGAGGTCGTTAAGGACCGGTAACAACGAACACCGGGTTTTCCGGTGGGGGATAGGCGCTGCCATGGACAGGGGGATACGCGCTGGTTGGGGAGTTCATGGCCAGCACCTGAGTGTTGCTGGAAGTATCGATGATGCTGGTGCTGCCGGCGTAGCAATTGGTCACATAAAGGCG
>JAFATF010000142.1 GCA_019244045.1 Acidobacteriota bacterium | reverse complement strand
AACGTCAACGTCAATAACACGCACATCACGAACATCACCAACATAACCAATAACTATTACAATAGCTATTACGGATCTGGGGCCCGAGGAGTAAATGGGCGCACCTTGCCTTTCCACTACGCCAATGCCAACCGGCCCGGGGGATTGACTGCCGTCCCGCGTGAGGTCGTAACCAACGCCCGTCCCGTGGGCAACTCAGCCATGCGGGTACCGCAAAATGCCCTGAACAACGCGCAGGCGCTGAGCCGCGCTCCGGTTGAGCCGACTAAGACCAGCATGTTGGGTGCCAACGCCGGCCGGCCAGCTGCGGCCCCAGGCCGAGGCATTGCCAATCGCTCGGTATACTCAAGAACCGGCTCTGCGAACGGGACCCCGTCGCTTGCTGGATCTAATCGAGGTTCCAACGCAACGAACCGCCCAGAAAAAGGAATGGGCAGTGAATCCGCGTCCAATGAGCCAAGACACTCCGACTCGGCCGTTAACGGCCGCCCGCAAGGGGGCAACGGCCACTACGTCCCTCGGCCGCCGAATAGCGGCGCCACGGCTGCGAATCACGCCTCTGGCGATCTGTCCCGGTCAACCGATGGCACGCGCGGCAGCTCCGGCATGGAATCGTCGACCGCTCACCGCGTGCCCCGTCCGGAAGCCGGCAGCATCAGCCATAGCGGCAGTAATTCGAATCGTGACGAGGCAACGAGCGGCCGCGGAAGCCTGGGATCAAGTGGCTCGTCTCGTTCTCCCGGACAGGACTCCAGGCGCGCCAGCGTGCCAAGACCGAGCGGCAAAGTACTCCCCGGCGGCGATTATTCTCATGAATCATCCTCGCCGTACTCGGGCGGTGGCTCCTACAGTCGCTCGAGTTCGGGCAGATACAGTGAGAACCCGCGCTACGGTACGGCTTCTCGTCCGCAGTCGGGCGGCAACCCCGGAGCGTATGGCAACCGCAACTACGGCGGTAGCAATCAGCGCGGCGGCTACTATGGGTCGGGTGGTACTCATGGTGGGACTTACGGCGGCGGGGGAGGCGGCGGCTACGGTCGAGGCGGCGGATATGGCGGTGGCTCCGGCGGGGTGTCCCACGGCGGCGGGGGCGCTCGTGCAGGCGGCTCTGGGGGAGGCGCTCACTCCGGCCATCGTGGTTAAAAGGCACCTCGAGACAACTGCTACACACTCCTGACGAGAGCACCCGCCTGCTCTCGTCGTGGTGCAAGTGGCGAATGCTCACCCTAGAGTTTTTCCCACCCTAGGCAAAGAAGAATGCTGTGGCTCGGCCGCTCGCGTGCAACCTCGCCCGAAGCTGCATTTGTCGTTTTGAGAGGAGCAGGCTATCTTCGCTTGGGTGACTTACGTGCCTGCCGCTCACGCCTCGATTGCGAGATTTTGCCCAACCTTTAAAGATCCCAAAGTACGCTGCGCGGGACCTCGATTTCATGTTCGGGGAGGAATGTCGCAGCCCTCACATCGGCCCGCCAGAGCGGCGCAACCGGGTTGCGGCCGCGACAAACGCGGCAGTAACCGCCAGCCCGATCCACAGGCCAGGACTGCCCAGAAACGTACCGGGAGTAATGTGTGTCATTGGATTTGTCGGGAACATATAACCTGGTGTGCGCTCGTCAGCGGCCGAAGCGCCAATTAATCGTCCGCCCACCAACTCAGCAAAATGCACGCTATGAAACGCCAGTGCTTCCACGCCCGCAACTGCGATCACCGGTAGGCTGGCCCAGAGAAACGTCGCCCGGCGAGCCCACGCCGAAACCAACATAAGCCAGCCATAGACGGGCGCAGGCCAGAGCGCGTGGACGGTAATTATGTGGTAGAGCAGCAAGAGCGACATCTGAAACCAAGGCAACTGCGCCCAGAGCGGCGCCACACCGAGACCGCTTCCCAGCAATACAACGCTGCTTGCGATCAGCATGATCAAATGCATGGCGGCGCCGATGACGGAGGTGATGAGCGGCAGGATCAGGATTGGAATGATCGCCTTTGCCAGTACGGTAGTGCGATCGGAAACCGGCAGAGACTTCCAGAACAGGATGCTGCGGTCCCGGCGTTCGCCGTAGAGCGCATCGAGACAATAAAAGACACTCACCAGGACCGTGGTAATCATCATGAGTCCCGCCGCTATATCGTAAGGTGTGGCGATGGCATGGCGGTAGTCGGCGGGGCCGAGCGCCGACAGGGCGCGTATTTTGGCCGGCAGATGGATCAGGCTGATCAGAAACCCGACTAGAAACGCGGCGGCAATGCCCAAGGGTGCCAGATAAATGGAGCGATTCTCCCATAATTCGCGCCGCACCGACCAGTACAGCGGCCGGGTTGCCGACATCACCAGAGGCGCGATTCCTCCCCTCACGAAGGTCTCCGGCATGGTATTCGATCGAGTATTCATCGAGTAGCTCCTTGAGAGCGGCCAGCAGGATTGCCCAATACGGCAATGAACAAATCGGCGATACTCGGCGTGCGCACATCCCCCACCGCCGCGAGCTTCTCGCGGTCAACTGAATCGAAGAGCAGGATATTGCGGCCGAGGAGCTGCCGTTCGTGCATCGGCCTAAGCTCCCGGGCTGCCGAAATACAGTCGGGGTGTACGGTAACTTCCAGGTAACGCGACTCGAAAGCTTCCATGCTGCAATCAAATACGATGCGACCGTGATTGATGAACATCAAATCCGTGAGCACATGTTGCAGCTCTTCCACCTGGTGGGTGGTGACAAGAATGGTCCGGGTGCGATCGTAGTAGTCGGTCAGTAATGTGTCATAGAACTGTTTGCGATACAGGATGTCCAGGCCAAGGGTAGGCTCGTCGAGCACCAGTAACCTTGCATCGATGGCCATAACCAACGCAAGTTGCAGTTGCGTCACCATACCCTTGGATAATTCGCGAACTCTACTCGCCGAACCGATCTCGGTCTTAGCTAGGAATCCTTGCGCTTTGCCCCGATCGAATCGCGGATGCACGCCAGCCACATAGTCAAGCGCCTGGCAAACCCGCATCCAGGGCGGCAGCACGGCAACGTCGGCGATAAAGGTGACATTGCGCATGAGCCGGTCACGCTCAGTCCAGGGATCGTGTCCGAGCACTTTTAGTTGTCCCTCATAGGGGATGAGACCGACGATTGCATTGAGGACCGTGGTCTTGCCTGCGCCGTTCGGTCCTATGAGCCCTAAGATTCGACCCTCTTGCACGCACAAATCGATGCCGTCGATGGCAATCGTTTTGCCGAAAGCTTTGCGCAGGCCGCGGGCTTCGATAACTGGCATCCTTTCAGTGCTCCTTGTCTGGCGCAGCATTCGACGCTGGCGTTCCGTTTACGTCATGATCCAGCAGGTCTTTTGCGGTCAAGCCGAGCCGCTGAATGTTGGCGTAAATCCGCGGCCACTCTTCGGTAAGAAACTTTTGCCGTTCGAGCTGCAAGAGTAGATTGCGGGCACCCGCTTTGATGAACATGCCGAGACCCCTCTTTTTCTCCACGAGTTCTTCCTCGACGAGTTCTTGGTAGCCCTTGAGAACCGTGAGGGGGTTGACGCGGTAATCAGCCGCGACAGTGCGCACAGAGGGAAGCGGGTCGCCCTCCTTGAGCACGCCATCGAGAATCATGGCAACGACACGATCCCGAAGCTGGCGGTAAATCGGCTGATTATCATTCCACTCACGGTTCATCCTGGTTTCCAGTAATTGGTTCGAGAAATACCCAAGCTCAGTTTGCGCGAGCGAGGTCGAGGTGCGCGTGCACCGGCTTGTCACCGGGCATCATATACGTCCAGTCCTCGATGTGATGGTTTGCGTCGATCATGGTGAAAACGGCATGGTACATGTGCCCGAACTCGTTGCCGCCGGAAAGATCAACAAACTGGAATTCTACTTTCTTCCCGTCCGGGGAGGGACGTGCAACCATGTGCGGTCGATTGCCTGCGTCGCAATAATGAATCAACGTCAGGCGACCTCCGTCCAGATAAAGCATGGTTACGGGGTGGTCGTACTTGGCCGCATCTAACGGGGTCCCCGCTTCCTGCATTTCGTGAACAAGCGCGTTTCCCCGGGAGGTCACGCGAAGAGTAACCTGTACAGGCTTATTGTCCTTCATATCAGGCTGTGGGGGAACGACCGATACCGGGCCGCTCCAGTTCCCGGCCAAGCTCTTCAATTGCTCGAACGACTGTTGCGCATCCGACTTTTCGGCGGACTGCTGCGCGCTGGACTGCGCAAACATCATGGCGGCGCAGGCGACCAAAAACAGGGCCAGCAAAGAACGAACAGAATTCATGTTTTTCCTCCTCAAGCTTTTTCCCTACGCGTCAAGCTGTGTGGTGCATGCTTGCCATAGTGATGTACATAACTATAACACCATTGCAGCTACTGTCCAATAGCTTTATTTCCGCCCCACCTCGGACCAGCCGGGGCCGGCAACTGGAGCAGTGAGTAAGCCTAGCTTCCTCTGCTCGCTCAACCCCAGCCTTTTGGCGCCCGTGCTGATGGCCTTAATCTTATGTCTGCTGCTTTGGGTGCATCGGCCTGGGCGAGCGGGAGGTAGGAAAAAAGCACGTTCGCAACTACGCGTGGCGTTCGTCCGACCCCGCTCAGCGTGA
>JAFATF010000134.1 GCA_019244045.1 Acidobacteriota bacterium | reverse complement strand
CTGATGTCCGAAGCAGACCGCTTCGAGGCCGATCAAAGAAATGCACTCGCCGAACTCGAGCGCAAGCACGCGTTCGAGCGAGGATAAGCAGCACTCGTGCAACCTGCGACTGCACAATTCACCACGACCTCAGGCGCCGCTTTAGCTGTAACTAGCTCAGAAGCAAGCGTCGACTCTACCAGCTTCGGCAGCCGCAGAAGAGAGTAGCCCCCGCGCTCAAGTCGCAGCCGCTTGCGTCGAGCAAAAAGAGTTTCACGGGGTGCGGCGTTGATCTGCGCTGGTCGCGACGACAGCAGGCAATGGAGGACTCGAAAATTGTGGTGAGCTTCGGGTATATCAAATCTCTCGGCTGCGTCTTAGCTTTAGCGCTAAACGCAGCAAGAACCCCTTAGCCGCAGTTATTGCACCGTGGGTCGAGCCCCGGGAGAGGATTTTTCGAAAGTGGCCAGAATTGAGGACACGAGGTCCTGGGCTGGTGTCGATTGCTGGTAGATCTCGCGCACCCCGTAATTAATGGCCGCTTGCAGGGTGAGAATGTCAGGTTCGACGCGGTCAATCACCGCGACGTAGGCACGTGGAAAAACCAAATGCAGAACTCCGGCCAGGGGCCACCCGTCGCCGTTTTCCTGCAGGTGCGAAGCTACCACGGCAATCTCTAAATAATGCTGCGTGATCGCCAGCAGCGCGGTTGGCAGGTCGCGAGCGATGATCGCGGTAAAGCCTTTCTGCGCCAATGCTGACTGCAGGGCTGAGACCACGCCGAGATCGGGATGGACGACCAGCGCCATCTGCGGTGGTCCCGGCACAGTGGTGGGTTTCATGGTTAACGTCGCCCCCGCAGATCACGGTGTCGGGAGATCAAGCGATTGAGCGCCGAAATCAGTGCGCTCAGTTCAACTGGCTTATGCGCCATGTAATCCACAGCGAGATCGAGTGACTCCCGCGAGTTCTCCATGGTGGCAAAACCGGTACAGATCACCACCGCGGGCTTTGGCTTTCGCTTGCCGGCAGCGCGCGCAACTTCGAGGCCAATATCTTCGGTTTCCATATTGAGATCCGTAAGGACAGCATCGAAGGATCTCCCGTCGTCCAGTATTTCAAGCGCGCGGTGACAGCTGCTGGCCGTCGCCACCTCGTATCCCTCATTCTCGAAGACCATGCGCAGGGTATGGAGGACATTATCCTCGTCATCCACGATCAGAATGGAGCGTTTTCTCATCGAAGGAGGGGGTCCAAAGAGGCTAAAACTATATGTGTGCGCCTACTGTTTAACATCGGGAGTACCCCACGAAAGAAGCCTCAGACGCAGGCCGATGCTGTTCTCACCCCAGAGCAACTAGATCAGAGCGCCGGGCCACGAGACGGAACAAGGCTGATTTAATTTCGTCAAGATCGATCGGCTGGAAAGCAAAATAGTCAACCCTGGCGTCCATAGCGGCCCGCATCTTGGCTATACTGGGGTCTGCGCTGTAGACAAGGACGGCAGGTGGACTCGACAGGTTCTTGGCTTCTCGAGCCAGCTCAAGTCCGCTGCCCTCGTCTGCGAACGATAACGCCGTGATAATAGCGTCGAACTGCTTTCTCTCGATCGATTTACGTGCTTCTGAGAGAGTCGGCGCAGGTAAAACCTCGTATCCAGCCTCTTCGAGAACAGCCCGAAAGGTAAACAATACATTGGGCTCGTCTTCGGCTAGAAGGACCGAGGCTAGCTTTTCGGGCCCTTCTTCTGTCTGCTTGCGTACTTCTCGCCTCACTTTGGGCTCCCAGAATGCTAACGATGCTAACCAGTATGCTGAGCACCATCAAGCATAATCGTGTTCTCCCGGATAGGAGATCCGAGTCTTAGCTATTAGACGCGGAACCCTCGCCATATCCTGCCTGCTGAAGTCATTGCCGGTCATTTTTTTACCCCCCCTTCTACAGGTCCTTACAATGCTGATGGCCCCAGCCATAACCGAGAAGGACAACATAAGATGTCGGCTGATCACGTGGTGAGTACCTGTTCGATTTAGGGAGAGGCGAATGGGTATTGTTTCAGGCACTCATAAGCCCAACCGGTCCCATGCTCCCAGCGTGCACGAGGTCGCTATCCAGAATTCGGAGAAGAGGCACGGCGATCAAGTCAACGCGAGTAATTGATAGGTGCTGCATCTTACGATGTCAGTCCTAAGGCTGGGGACGCCTGACTACCTGTTCGACGTATCCTT
>JAFATF010000004.1 GCA_019244045.1 Acidobacteriota bacterium | reverse complement strand
CGACCGGCGGCGAGCTCCCGAGAGATGTTTTCCCGTTCCTCAGCAACGAGTTCCGTACCCTGCACTGACGATGGCTCCTTCTGGTTGCCGAATGGGCGAGCAATAGGGTATCATTCCTGGTGGTGCGTTCACCCTATGACCCCAAGAACAGATTTGCCAGCACGGGTGAAACCGCCGACCCTTGTGGGGTTCCGCGGTCCCGTTGGTGCAAGGTCCCCGTGGACGACTGCATCGGCGCTGAGAGCCAGCGTTTGACATACAGTAGTATGACCCCCGGCTGATCGGTGTTCGCCTCCACCGCCTTGACGATGAGGTCCCAGGGTACGCTGTCGAAGAATTTCTGAATGTCCAAATCAATCACCCAGTCGGTCTTCCAGCAGCGCTTCCGGCATACCGCCACCGCGTCCAATGCCGCCCGGCCCGGCCGGTAGCCGTAGGAGTCGGGGTGAAAGATCGGCTCGACCTTCGCCTCCAACCGCCTGGCCACCACCGTTTGAGCGATCCTGTCCGCGACAGTAGGCACCCCCAGCACCCTGGTTCCCCCACCGTGCGGCTTCGGTATCTCGACCGCCAGTACCGGAGGCGGAAAGTAGCTCCCCGAGGACATCCGATTCCAAATCCGATAGAGGTTATTTTTCAGATCTTTCTCGAAGTCCTCGATCGAGCACCCGTCCACTCCCGGCGCGCCCTTGTTAGCCTTAACTTTCTCCCATGCCTCCCAGACTTCCCACTTCGAGATATCGAACGACTTGCCTGATGATGTCAGCTCGCCCACACGACTCCTCCCGGATCGCACCCGGTTGATCGAACGAACAAACCACGGATGACCTGACCCCTTGGCTCCACCCCCACCGCGTCAAGCAGGAGCTTCCCAGCTGTCGGGTCGGGGGAGGCCGCGGACAAGCGTCCGCTACCTCCGCCCGCCCTACCGAACCGCTCGTGCAGTTTTCCCGCAAGCGGCTCTCAATGGGTGTAGCCCTTCTGGCGGTAGTAGTCACGCATGCTGGGAATCAGTTGCAGAAGATTCACCAGGCCATACTCACCGTAGAGGCGGGTTTCCGGGAGCGTACGCCATCCGGCGTTCGCCCATCGCTTGAACCGCCAACCCCAGATTCGTCGCACGATCCACCTGTTGAGCCGATTGAACAACCGACGCACATTCGCGCGCCGAAAGTACATGCCCCAACCCCGAATCACCGGGTTCACAGCATGTATCAACTCTTCCAGAGGCACCGCGATGCGACGACGCGTCAGCGCCCGCACCTTGTCCTTAAACCGATCGACCGACCGCTGCCGGGGAATCGCGTACAAGCCCATACCGCCTTGCTTGAAGCGCAACCCCTTGCCCCGTCCGATCTTGTAGCCCAAGAACTCGAACCCCTGGCTGACGTGCACTATCCGAGTCTTCTCCGGATGAATCCGCAGACCCAGTTCTCCCGCACACACCTTGTTGTGCCCAGATGCCCCAAGTACCTCCTTCGCCCCCGTAGTGCGGGCTCGGCATCACCTGGATCGGGCCGACCGGTTCGCCACTATCGGCTACGGCTCGGTGTCTCGCCTCAAACCCTTCAGACCCCACCTCACGGCAGGCGCCCTGTCCTGCGCCACTGCTCAGCCCAACACGACAACCCACAACCACGACCACCGTGTCCCACCTCCCAACAGCGCCCAGCGAGGCATTACCCCCGCCTTCGGCTACGGACCCCGCTCGGGGCCGGTCCGACTGGACTTTCACCAGCTAGCTCTCTGCGCCGCCCGGCGCACACTACGAGTCAGTCCGCCAGCGCGCCCCGCGACGGTACTCAATCCCTTGCGGTTTCCGCCGCTTGGGACACTCCCTCTCGCCGCCCTCACCAGGACAGCAGTATCGAAGCACGCCTTATCGCGGTAGGGACCGCCCTTGCGGGCGGCCCCCCGCACAGATCCCAGCGTTGGGCTGCCTTGTTTTTTCCGGACAGGCTGATTAATTGCTACCTCATGCTGCGGACTGCCGGTTCAGGTACTCGTCGTAGACCTCTTGCGGGGTCTGGTAGCCGAGTGCCGAGTGCAGACGTTGACTATTATAACGGAATTCGATG
>JAFATF010000730.1 GCA_019244045.1 Acidobacteriota bacterium | reverse complement strand
TGCTTTGTCCAAAGCCTATTATCACGGTATTTCCTATTCTTCCCATTGGCTATAACTATCCATTATAGCCAATGCCTCCGGCGGGGCGCGGCTGTTGCGGCCGGTCCCCCTTTGGCTTATAATGGAAATATTGCTGGTTATAGCCAATGATTTTGGATACCGCTCCGGGGCTTTGCGAAAGTCCCCCGGGGGTGTAGCATACAGCGTATGAGAGAGGAACTATCAACAACACACGCAAAAGAAGTTTTTGTCACAGCGCTTGAGGGACAGAATTTCTCCCCAAAGACCGTCCGGGCATACCGGGATGACCTGAGCCAGTTCACCGCCTGGCTTGAGACGATCCGGGTCGACTGGGATAACCCTAAACGTCTGGGCAAGGTTGATATTGAGGCGTTTCTCCATCACCTCTCCGGCATCCCCCTCACCGGGGTCTCCAGAGCCCGCAAACTCGCCGCCATCCGCAAGTTCTTCAGCTTTCTGCAGGAGAACGGGATCCTGCAGACCAACCCGGCGGCTGCCGTTAAGGGCGCCCGCCGTGAGGAGAAGGAGCCGGGCATCCTCTACAAGGAGCAGTACAAAGCGCTCCTGTACGAGGCCACAGAGCGCCCGCGCGACTACGCCATCATCATGACCTTCCTGCAGACGGGCATTCGGCTCTCCGAGCTCGCAAACCTCACGCTCGAGGACGTCGATTTCGAGAACCGGCTCCTCAGCGTCCGCCAGGGCAAGGGCCGCAAGGACCGGCAGATCCCGCTTGTCGACGAGGAGGTCAAGGCCCTCAGAAACTATCTGCGCCACCGGGCGACTGAGCTCATTCTGGATGACGACACGCTGTTTCTCGCGAAAAACGGCACGTCGCTCAACGTCTCCTCCGTCAAGGCGATTGTCGCCAAGTACGTCAAGAAGGCCGGTATCCGCAAACGGGTCAGCGTCCATACGCTTCGGCACACCTTCGGCGCCCACAAGGCCGACAAGCACATGAGCATTGCGACCCTGCAGGAGCTGATGGGGCACAAGAAGAAGGAGACGACCCTGAAATACATTCATCTGGCGCGGACAAACCTGCGCAAGGAAATGGTGGAGACGGTGTTATAAAGGTGAACATATTTAACGATCCTGCTTTTTCCAGATCATAGATGTCTTGCCGATATAAAATTTTAATCAAAAAAATTAAATATAATTTTTTTTATTTCAAAATAATCATAATTAAGTACTTTAGAAACTTAAATACTTCTTGATTAAACAACAAGGATTTTACAACTCATCTATGTAATATTCTTATTCAAGATCGCCAGCATACAGCCGCTGCGTCTGAGTTTTTACAAGGTCTACTTGATTTTATGGAACATAGTCGCTGCGCGAGGCCTCACTCCTGACGTTATGGGGTTCTTTGCAACCGTTTGCTTCCCCTCTTATCCGATAGGCCGCTTTTTGGAGATCCTGAAGCTTTTGAGAAATACTTCCGGACAGTGTGAGTGCTGTTATTGGGCTTGTAGCCATGAGATGGCGTCGTAAAACCATGCTTGTGCGACACGCCCTGCCTTCACGGAATAATCGCTATGGGTTGCCTGTTCTGCTTGATTTTTTCCTGTTTCAGGGAGATAATACCACTCCTTGTTTTACTGCCCATGCAAATTGTCAGAGGAAAAAAGTTACAACTGATATTTTCAGACCATTGGGGACACATTCGGGAGAAATACGGACATCTCCTCAAACGTCCGGCAATTATGATCAATGTGTCAAAGATGCTCGCCTGTGGCACCGAGGCGATGGGTTTCCACCACTACCGCTGTCCGTCCTGTCTTGCGGAAAAGAAAGTGTTTCACACCTGTAAGTCCCGCTTCTGCTCCTCCTGCGGCATTGCCCAGACTAAACGCTGGAAAGAGCAGTTCAACGCGTTGTTCGCGCCAACCGCCTACAAACATGTGATCTTCCATCCTCCCTCGGAATTCCGGGACTACTTTAAAATCGGTAAAAGCCGCTACTTCCAAATGCTCTTTGAGACGGTCAATCAGACCATGCGGGACTGGTACACCGGGAAAGGGTATCTGCCGGGCATTATGGCCGTCATCCATACCTTTGGCCGGGATGAGAAGTTCACGCCCCATATCCACTGTTTGGTGACCTGTGGCGGGCTTGATCGCTCCCGCTCCCGATGGATTACCCCGGTGTTAAACGGTTTTATTCCCCATGACTTCTTGCGCATGCATTTCCGGACGCATTTTCTCACCAACATGCAAACACTCTGGAAAAATCAGGTGATGGAGGCCGTTCCCCACTCTTGCCACTTCCTGTTTCGCCCCATCTTCCAAAGCAACCTCGTAAAAACCGTTTTGGGAAAGGTCTGGTTTGTGTGGGTTGGCAGAAGCCTTGAGAACGCTTTCAACGCGGTAACCTATGTGGCCCGTTATACAAAACGGCCTCCCATTGCGGAAGGAAATATTGTGGGCTATGACGGAGAACGGGTTATCTTCACCTTTGTTGATCACAAGTCACAGCAGCGGGAGTGTCTGAACCTCTCTGCTGAGCAGTTTATTACGCTCTTAATCCGCCATATTCCCGACACCAACTTCCGGGTGGTTCGCTACTCCGGTATCTTTGCCAATCGGGTGCGGGGCAGGCTGCTTCCACAGGCATTTGCGCTGCTGGGGCAAAGCTTTACGAAGGTACAAGCGAAGCTCACAAAGAAAGAAACCTGGTGGCGACGGCAGCTGGAACTATTCACCGGGACTGACCCCTTAACCTGCTGGCTCTGCCTTGTGCCCCTGGAGCTGATGACTGTGGTATACTCCACGGGAAGATCATCTGATACCTATGGCTAAAAACGAACACCCAGAATACGGCATCGTCCACATCGCTCCCTCTCAGGGATGGGCGTGTGATACCTGTGGAAAAGAGTTCACCTTCACTGATGAAGAAATTGAGAAGCTGGAGCGGCCACGGCCAAACACCAAACCGGAAGACTGGGACTACTACATGCCTTGTCCCGTATGCATTACCGGGGAAATCCAGCAACCAACCCTTTCTCTGGGTGAAGCACTCCAATCCATGTTTGATTGTGAAGAATAGTTGACAAAACCCCTGATACAATTCTGCCCCTTTTCTCCCTTCAGAATGAAGTTTTGAAATTCCTTAGCGGGAACAGAAGTGTTGATCGAAAGGTGAGAAGGCATCCCCTTCGCGGTTGCCAACCGGTGAGACGCATCTACTCTCCACTCAGGTTATGCTGCGCGGAAACCAGGCCAACGGGTGATTGCGAGATGCCATAGACGCTGGGTGTCAGGGGCGGCACTGCAAATGGGGCCTTACATCATACAAAAAGCGCTCAGCGCCTGATGTGTGGGAGGTGCAAATGTCGAATCGGCTGCTGCTTGAGGAGCTGTCTGGCGATCGGGTTCGCGTTGGCTTGCGCCGAGCGGGGCATGATGTCGATGAGTGGTTTGGCGAGCCGATCCCCTTCACCGCACCGCTGAGTCCGGCAGAGCGTGAAGATCTGCGCTGGTATTTGGAAGACTACCTGATCGCGCCGTTCGCGGTATATGAGCAGCACGGGCAGGCGGTGCAGGCGAAGCTGGCCGAATGGGGCCGGGCGCTGTTTGAGGCAGTGTTTGGTGCCGGCAAGCCAGGGCGGGATGCCTATCTGCAAGCACGCGAAGGGGCGTGCACGCTGGTGCTGCGCTCAAGTTCTCCGGCGTTTCTGAGCCTGCCCTGGGAGTTGCTGCAGGATCCACAGCGACCAACGCCGCTGACTTTGGAGCTGAGTGCGATCGACCGCACGCTGGTGGCGGCCGGGGCCGCTGCCGCGGTGCCGCCGGGCGAGATGCTGCGGGTGCTGATGGTGATCGCCCGGCCGGCCGGACTGAAGGACGTCGGCTATCAGATGATCGCACGGCCGCTGGTAGAGCGCCTGGCAGCGGTGCGCGGCGAGGTGGAATTGGAGGTGCTGCGCCCGCCCACCCTGGAAGCGCTGACAAGCCGATTGCAGGCGGCCGCGGCAGAGGGGCGGCCGTATCACATCCTGCACTTCGATGGGCACGGCACCTTCGGCCAAGCGGCAGAGGGCGGCGACGGGCCGTATCGCTTCGACAGCGGTGCCGGGCGGCGCGGTTATCTGGCATTCGAGGCAGAAGGGGGCGGCGATGATCTGGTGCCGGCAGAGGAATTTGCTCTGACGATAAACCAGGCGCGGGTGCCGCTGGTGGTATTGAACGCCTGCCGCTCGGGCATGGTGGGCGAGGCGGCGGTTGAGGCAGCAGTGGCGACCCGGCTGCTGGAGGGTGGCACTGCCTCGGTGGTGGCGATGGGCTACTCTGTCTATGCAGTAGCCGCGGCCGAGTTCATGGCGGCATTCTATGAGGCGCTGTTTGCCCGCAAGTCGGTTTCCGAGGCGGTGAGTGAGGGCCGGCGGCGACTGTATCGGCGCAAAGAGCGGCCGAGCCCGAAGGGAATGCTGCCGCTGGAGGACTGGATCGTGCCGGTGCACTACCTTCGGCGGGCGATCAGTTTTGCCGAGCTGAAGCCGAACAAGGCGCCTGGCGTGCTGTCGCTCGATACCTTGCTCGACCGAATGCGCCCGAGCGGATCAACAGTCCCGGGTGGCGCGCCGATATCAGATCCGCTGGCCCCGGTGGGCCGATTTGTAGGGCGAGATGCAGCCTTCTACACGCTCGAGCTGGTACTGAAATGGCAGCGTGTGGTGGTGGTGTATGGCCCGGCTGGCACCGGCAAGACTGAGCTGGCCAAGGCGTTCGGCCGCTGGTGGCAGACCACGGGAGGAGTGTAGCCAGTCAATAATGGCATTAGGCAATATTTGCAGTTAAGACCGATAGCGGAAGTGTATTTGTTAATAATCCATGGAGGGTTTCAAAAACGTTCAGCCCTTGTTTTCTGGCTGTCTGGATGATTGACAGATGCCGCTCAATACTCCTGTCTCCCGCGAGCGATTTGGTCTCCCCGCTGATTTTACGCAGAATAACAAACTCCCGTAAATCACGCTCAGCCTGATTATTCTGGATCGGAACAAAGGGATAATCGAGGAACAGGAGTAGGCGCTTTCTCTTTTTCCGGGTCAGCGCTAATTGCGTATCCACTGGTTCGTAGCCGGTTGTGGTAGTGGTCATCCTGTCAAACGCCTGTCGTATGGTATCCTTTTTCTCCTGGGTTGGATCACGACCATAGGCGTTTGCCGCTGCGTAGAGCTCCCGCCACTGGAGAATGACCGCCTGAAGTTTTTCCCGGTGGCATGTGAAGCGGGGCGAGAGTTTGAGGTAGTGGCGGATTTCATGGATCCAGCAGAGTTGTTTGCGCACGACTACTAATTTTTTGCCGTTTGGACTGGCATCATCGGAGACATAGATTCTGTTTCTTCCGTGCTTGCCCAATAGCATGGTAGTAATAGCGCTATTGTAGGTCTTGGTGATTTTAAAGAGACTAAGGGTACGATTGCCCAGAATGTGTAAAAATTGCGGTTCCACCTGGTGGGAGGCTTGCTGTTTCCGTTTCGCGCCG
>JAFATF010000422.1 GCA_019244045.1 Acidobacteriota bacterium | reverse complement strand
GATACGCGTCAGCGTTGCCGGCCGCGTCGTCACGGCAGATCTGAATGCGAAGTCGGTGCGGAAAGCGATCGCCACCATTCGCGAGGCAGGCCCCGACAACGTCGCCTGCATATTGCAAGGCAAGCTCCTAGCTGACAATTCGATCGCTGAAGCTGGATTGGCCGCTCAATTAAAGACGCCGAAGCCGGCCGAAGCGCCAGCGGCGGGCTGATTGTTGAGATACTGGAAACCGAAAGTCGCAATCCGACAGGAGAGTTATTCAGATGATGAAATTATTCAAGACTATTCGACATTACGTGGGACGCCTGCTCGAACTCGCGGCGACCATGTCCGCCGTGCTGTTTTACGCCGTGCTATCGATGGCGGGTGAAGCAGGTTCAGTCGTATCAGACTTGACGCACTCTTTAGCTTTCGCGGCGAGCGAATGATCCGTAACGTCACCAACCTATACGCCGGCGCGGCCTTCGGAATCACTGCCGCGCCCGGTACTTCTCGAATGACTATGAGCGCCAAAGAGCACACCGTCTTCCGCCTGATGTTTCGCCGAGGAATATGCCGTCAAAACCATCGAGCTCCCTGCCGTGCAGGTTTCGCATCACCTGCCGGGCGAATGGCACAAGGTGCAGGCGCCCCGCAACCATGGTCGCCCGGAGTTATGACAGCGGCAGCCCACCGATTCGGCAGTGGGAGCTTTGCCAGCAGCACGCCGACCAGGTCGTCGAGCAGAGCGGGCGAAGAGCCGGGAGATTGTGAGCCGGGAGGTGATGCGATGGCTGATGAGACTTTGCCAGCTGTTGCTGCGCAAGGGCGCAGTCTTCATGGATTTGCGTTTTAGCATGTAGGCGGCGCGAAGAGGGATGAAAAGAGGCTGCTTCTCTTCGGGATGATTGCATCCGTCTGATCCACGAGGGTTAGGGCGAAGATGCCGTGGCATCAGCTCTGCGCAGGCAAATTAATGGCGCTTGTTGCTCAAATCCAGAAGATCTGCGGGCTGCCGTCCTGGCAAAACGACGATGTCATGTCTGCGCTGTGCTCCCAGCCACCACTTTGGAGAACGCGTGAGGCACCATCATTAGTACGCGTCGGTATTGCGATCACGTTCTGCTATGGAGCGCTCGTGGTTTGTTATTGGGCCGGCCTTTCACCGGGCCGGTTGTGGGTCGCACTTACCACCATCTTTGTTTTGGTTCTGTCATATCTGTATTGGGTAGGAAGCATCGCGACCGTACCAGAACCTGGAAAACAGCGCCTGGTGATTGGCTTCGCCATGATATTCGCGTTTCTGGCGCTACTCCTTCCAGCACTCCATACAAAAGACCTGTATTGCTACCTCAATCTCGGCTGGCGCCAGTTCCGGTATGGACTTAATCCGTATGTCCATCCGATCGGTGATGTACCTGATCTGCAACACGATCCGATGATCACCCCGGTCTGGTTGGAGAATCCGTGTCCGTATGGATTTCTGTTTGCGCTCGTGACGCGATGGCTCGTGACCGCCGGTGACGGCCATTTCCGTTCGACGCTCCTGTTGTTCCAGCTTATGAACACTGCCGCCTATGGCGTGATCGCCTGGTTAGTAGTGGCAACGCGGCGCTGGCTGCCAGGATCGAAAGATGACTCAGTGCTATACCTCTTTCTTTGGAACCCTCTGATAATACTCTTGCTGTTGGCCGATGGGCATAATGACGTCCTTATGGCGCTCGCCATGATGCTCGCGATGTACGCGGCGGCACGCGATCGTTGGCTGTTCGTGATTCCGCTCCTGGCGATGGGGGCACTCATCAAATACAGCACCGCCGTCGTTATCCCATTCGCCGTCATCGAAATGATTCGTCGGCGTCGTTTCGACGCACTCCTTACAGGCTTCGCGATCTCAATTGGACTGTTTCTCTGGACCGCCTCACCCTACCTCCATGATTACCGTCACTTTCAACCCTCAGCTACGGCTGACAATCTCTTCTCGACCGCGAATTCTCTGGAGTCGGTACTTTATTACCCGTTCGATATGGTAATGAAACCAATCCCGGCGCTGCGCAATGGGCTACCTTTACTGCACAAGATTCTGGTTGCGCTGTTCGCGCTGTTCGGGTGCGCGGCGCTAACCACCGATTACATACGATATTTTAGACGGTGGTCTGGTTCCCTGGTCGATTTTGTGGCCAATGCGCTGTTTGCGTACCTCCTGTTGACCTGCGTTCTCGCGATTAAACTGTACCCCTGGTATTTCGGCGGCTTTTTCCCCTTGGCTCTTTTGCTCGAAGAAGGCTGTTGGCTGAGGAATTTAACTATTCTGATATCCTTAACCGGTCTTATAACGTTTACTCCGCTGGGCCAGGCACACATAGTCAATTATCTTTTGATGATTGGAGCACCTGTATGGTGGATCGCGCGAAATCAATGGCCGGCGATTGAACGAGATTTGAGAGTTTATCCGGCGCTCGGCACGTAGCAGCCGTGAGACCACACATACCCAAGGGATCAATGGCTGCGTAGGGCAGGCTCTCAGCGGCAGTGGAGGAGTGGTGGTGGCGGAATCAGTCAAAGATGTTATCGCCCGGGTCGTAGCACGCGGCCCGGCCGAACCTGAAAAGCCGAAGCCGCCCGAGACAGCAAAGCTCCTGCCTGATCGGCATCCGACGCCGGATTTCTTCGTCGCTGACATTCTTCATTGGGCAGTCAAAGATGATCGCAGCTCAATGGAACACCCCATCTTTGCGCTGTCCAAAACTCCCGACCGGAAGGTCCGCAACTACGAACACAACGGCATCACCGTCACTGTAACGCCCCCTGTAATCGGACGCGCCAACATTTGGGACAAGGACGTGCTCATATATGCCGTGAGCCAGCTCGTTGAGGCCGCCAACCAGGGCCGGTCGCTAAGCCGAACAGTGCACCTGAAGGCATACGACCTTCTGGTTGCTACCAACCGCCACGCCGGCGGCCAAAACTATGAGCGCCTCAAGACAAGCCTCGAACGCCTAGCTGGAACCCGCATCAAGACCAACATCGCCACCAATGGCAGACGCATCGACCAGGGATTTGGTCTTATCGATAACTGGACAATCGAGCGGGCGCCTTCCGGCACAATGACCGCGGTCAAGATCACGCTCAATGAGTGGCTATTCAACGCTGTCCTGGCACGCGAGGTGCTGACCCTAAGCCGTGATTACTTTCGACTCGATGGCGGCCTCGAGCGGCGGCTCTACGAGCTCGCCCGCAAACATTGCGGGCATCAGCCCCAAATGGGCCATCAGCATGGAACTGCTACACAAAAAGAGTGGTTCAACGGACCTCCTGAAACGCTTCAGAGCAGCCGTGAAACGCATCGCCAGCGCCAATACCCTGCCGGACTATTGGCTCGAATACACCCAGATCAAGGACCAGATGACGTTTCACACCAAGGACACCACCGCCCCATAGAGAACCTTTCAGCCGATTAGGGCTCAACGCAACTTCGGTCTATCAGCGACCGCCTGCCCCAAGCTGCACACAGTCTGCGGGATGATTTCGGTCCATCAGCGACCAGTTCGGTCCAACAACGACCGAACTTCGGTCTATCAACGACCGGACCTTCGGTCCATTGGCGACCGGCAACTTCGGTCCATCAGCGACCGCCTGCGGAAATTTGCCCTTTGTTGCCTATACTTTTAGGCCATTTTCGAGGCGTAACAACGCGCGCGCGATCTTAACTCTGGGATCTAACTGGTTTTAACCGCGGTCCAAGGCGGCTCGCTCGCCCGGTTCATCCAGCCCTCACGGAGCGGAAAACTCGCGATGTATGTGCACGGCTCGGCTCGCCGACCCAGACGGGTTCAAAATCTCTTTTTTCAGGAAAGGGCCGCGCACCGACCACACGCAAACCAGGCGTGTGTGCTACAGATCGAACTTCTTTCCGGTAGCCTTTTCGTGAACGGCCAATAATTGATTGGCGAGACGATCTTCGATCAGATTTTCCAGTTCAGAAACGTCGATCTGCCTTGATTTGTACGCTTCGTCCGCCGCCTCAAGAGCCTTGTAATATGGCTGTTTATTTTCGGCCATCTGCTCCGGTATGGTCTTGGTTCCGGGCAATTCATAGCCAAGAGCAATGCACAGAGCCGCATATGATACAGCACGTGCGGTTCTGCCGTTCCCATCCTGGAACAGATGAATCCAGTTGATTCGCCAGAGTAGATACGCGGCTAGGTGGACAGGCGATTTACCGGAAT
>JAFATF010000413.1 GCA_019244045.1 Acidobacteriota bacterium | reverse complement strand
TTTGGATGCGTCCCACGACATTGTCGCCGTTGGGTTCAACGGAAGGCCATCACTGCCATCATTTCGCCAGGGCAAAAAGAACGTAGTCTATTATTCCTGTAGGGTGCGAGCACATGATTGCCAGATGGCAGCTGCTCCGTCGAACCCGGTCTATCTGATTGAACAATCTTTCCTCCCGGTATCAGCAAGACTTGCGATAAGCCACTTCCCGTCAGTGCGAATAAGGTTGAACAAGTCCGTCCCGCAGTGGTCCACCTTGCCGTCTACCAAAAACTCGAAGGGGGCCCATACCACTGCCAGATCGTGATCGATCCGCACGAGCGGATCATGAATGCGCTCACTAATGTGCGTCTTTCCAGGTCTTGCCACCTGGTCTGCAAAAGCTTCAAACGTCATCTGAGTCGGCTTGCCATCCCGCATAAGCAAGATCCTGCCGCCCGTCAGCAAAGGTTTCTTGATCGCCTCCGCGTTACGTTTTGCCATGCCGTCAAACAATGTCTGTACTGGCGAGAGGACCGCCCTCTGCTCCGCCGTGCCGGCGTGCAGAGAAGAAATGAGAAAAGCAGTGACGGTTGCAGCCGCAAGAAAGAAGCCCGCGCGCAATAGCCGAAAGATGCTCATAACTCGATTTTAGGCCGATCAAGGAAGCGCCGTGTCGTGCCGCCTAGATCCACCGCCTCCGCGCGGTCGGCAAAACTGCAACTGCTGGCGCACATTTTTTTGGATTGCTGTGACTAGAAAATCGAAGGAGCAGTGGTGCTTGAGGTGAGCCCGGATAATGCGGTATCGCCATTCGCCGGTGAGCTGGCGGCCTTGCCAGGTGCTACGGCCGGACTGGGCTGCAACGACCAGGTTCCATGGCGAACAACGCTGATTGAGCAGCCGTGAGAAATGCACACAGCAAATCTATCTCTCGATTCCCAAATGGTTGGCCCGGCGATCCAACCATTGCTGGAATTCATCGGCCACCACCGGCGTCATATTAGTTTCTGTTTTCACCGACGTACATCGTGCACGGCAGCTTCACGCTCCCTCGCCGCGGCCCCCTTGCTCGCGTCGGGCCAGTCCCCCTGAATGTAACGTGATAGCGGAAATTGCAACTACAAACAGCCGGCCGCAAAAGCACACTCGTAACTGTTTCCTGACGACGTAGCTGTACAAAGAATTACCGCGGTATGGGAGAAACTCCGAGTGGAACTTTTAGCGTTTAGGTAACATGCTGAGAACAGGAAATCGACGCAATTCTTTTCCAAACTGTCGGTTAGAACTAGGACATTAGCAGATGGTTGCAAACTTCGCTGTGGCTGCTATTGAGAGACCCGGATATAGTGGCCGCATGGCAACGACGGAGCGCAACGTTCAACTAGCAAAAGATTTAAGGGTAAACGCGGTCACCGAACTTCCTGGGCGTTTGCTGTGCCTCGATGTCTACCGGGGTCTGATGGTCGCGGGCATGATAATCGTGGACAACCCCGGAAGCGACGAGAATGCCTACCGACCGATCATGCACGCGAAATGGAACGGTTGGACATCGGCTGATTTCATCTTTCCTTCCTTTCTGTTTCTCGTGGGGATTTCTCTGGTGTATTCGTTCGATGCGCGCCGGCAGCGCGGGCAGACCAACAAGCAGATTCTCTGGCATGCTGTCAAGCGAAGCTTGGTCCTCATTGTCATCGGATTGCTCGTCAACGCTTCCCCGATCTATGGCCTGGACTTGCACAGCTGGCGCTTTGAGGGTGTCACCCAGCGTATTGCGCTTTGCTATCTTATGGCCGCGATCCTGGAATTATGGAACGGCCGTCGCGGCCAACTGCTGGCGTTTCTTGGGAGCCTGCTTGGGTATTGGGCCCTGTTGCGCTTTGTACCTGTGCCCGGGGCCGGCCTTCCCGGCCGAGACATTCCTTTTATGGACCCAGTGCAGAATCTTCCTGCCTGGTTCGACCGAAAGCTGTTTATGGGTCATCTCTACGACCGGGTCCGCGATCCGGAGGGAATCATTCACACAATTCCCGCAATAGGAACGACACTGATCGGAGTATTCACGGGTCACTGGCTCAAATCGAAGCGAAGTACCTCGCGGCTAATCGGCGGCATGGTGTTCTTTGGAATTTTGGGCATGGTCGCGGGCGAGCTGTGGAGTCACTGGTTTCCCATCAACAAAAATTTGTGGACCAGTTCATTTGTCCTGTTCAGTGGCGGGTTTTGCCTCCTCTTCCTCTCGCTGCTCTATTGGGTAACCGAAGCGAAGGGCTGGCACGGGACCTGGACCATGCCGATCCTCGTGTTCGGCATGAATGCCATCGCAGGTTTTGTCGCCGATTCGTTGATCTACGGTCCGGGCTATACGTTTACCGTTACGGCCGTGAATGGCGCAAAAATAAATTGGCATGAAGCTGCTCAAGCCCATCTCGAAGCGGTCGGTTTGAGTGTCGCCAGCGCTTCCTTGGTCTATTCTTTCGCTGCGGTGCTGATTTGCTGGGTAATGCTGTGGTTCTTGTGGCGCAAGAAGATTTTCTTGAAAGTGTAGGCCTTCGGAGTTTCAAGGCCATTGTTGCCGTAGGAAGATCGATTACAGCTGAATAGTCGCAAGCGATACAGGTCGACCCAGCAGTCCGGCGCCTATAACAATTTTTGTCCCTAGAGCACCGCGATCCGCTGTTTGCAACCGAGATAGGCTGCGCTTTTGTAAATCGGAACGTGCTCAATCGACGCGGGCCGGCGAACAGCGCCCTGCCGACGCGGTGGAGCGGCAAACAACCGGCGCGGAAGCAGGCACGCTGTGTCGCGTCCTCCGGTCTGGCCTGCTTTTCTTCTGATTTTGCGATCTGGAAAATCCGGTTTGGTACCTGCTATGTTGACCCCTTCAGTCCGCGCCGCTTCCGATTAACTCTGTGTCAGAGCTGTTTCCTTGCCCATGGCGTTTGCCAACAGCAGAATAGCTC
>JAFATF010000269.1 GCA_019244045.1 Acidobacteriota bacterium | reverse complement strand
TGTCATTAACGAAGACCGCGGATACGTCCACCGCATCGAGGATTTCCATTTCATCGATGGCATCTTCGATCTTTGCAAGGCCGCCATCGAGGCCAGGATGGCAATCATCGTCGTGACGAACCAGGCTGGCATAGGACGAGGGCTCTTCACCGAACAACAGTTCTACGTACTAACGGACTGGATGACTGCCCGATTCGCTGACCGGGGCGTGACGATCGATCAAGTCTACTACTGCCCGCATCATCCCGTGCGCGGCACCGGTCCGTACAGGCTCGATTGTTTCTGCCGAAAGCCAAATCCCGGAATGATCTTGCAGGCGCGGAATGATCACAGCATTTGCTTGCAGAATTCTATCCTAATAGGCGACAAGGAGTGGGACGTCGTCGCCGCGAAAACGGCTGGCGTGGGAACTGCGGTTCTTATCTCCGATAAGTTGCCGGATAACGTAAGGCCAGAGCTTCAATTTGCGCACGTCAGAGAAGCTTTCAATTTTTTGTCATTTTAGGGTTGTTAGGCCGCAATAACTGAGGTATTGCAAAGTAGCCTAGGACTCGGGGATGGATGCACTTTTTGTTACGCCGGATTCGTCGGCCAAAGCGTATCAAGAGCTAGCCAAAACGTACTCAGCAATCGAACCGCCCACGTGGTCTCTGTTGCTCGCTGAGTCTTGCCGCGCCAAGGGATACGATGTTGGCATCCTTGACAGTGATGCCGAGCGGTTGTCGCTGAAGGCCGCCGTTGAGCGGATAGTGGACACAAAGCCACGTCTCCTCGTGATGGTGCTTTACGGACAGAATCCCAACTCCGGCACCACCAGCATGATCGGGGCGATTGAACTAGCAACCGCTCTAAAGGCTGCTGGCCTGGGCGCGCCTATCTGCTTCGTTGGTTCGCATACCAGCGCGCTTCCGAAAGAAGTGCTGGCATATTCTTGCGTGGATATCGTCCTGCTCAATGAGGGCGTCTATGCATTGCACAATCTCTTGCGGTCCGACCTAAAGAACGATCTTCGAACAATCAAGGGAATTGGATACAAGCGTCCAAACGGGTTTGCGCCCGAGCTCGTCCTGAATCCGCCTGAGCAGGTCGTTCCACAAGCCCGCATGGACATTGATTTGCCCGGCTATGCCTGGGACCTGCTGCCGTACCGAGAACGGCCGCTGGATCTCTATAGGGCTCATTTCTGGCACGCCGAATTTAACCATGACAAGCGAACGCCCTTCGCTGCGATCTACACTTCACTCGGTTGCCAGTTTGCCTGTAATTTCTGCATGATCAACATCGTCAATCGGGTCGACAATGACGACGCGACGAACGCCTCCCATTCCCGCGGCATGCGTTTCTGGAGTCCGGAATGGGTGGCGCGCGAGATGCGCAAGCTCGCGGACATGGGCGTCAAGACGCTGCGCATCAGCGACGAGATGTTTTTCCTGAACCGGAAATACTACGTGCCCATCCTCGACGACTGCGTTCAGTCCGGGTACGGCTTCAACATGTGGACCTATTCTCGCATCGATACTGTGCGAGCCAACGTCCTCGACAAATTTAAGCAGGCCGGCGTCAACTGGCTAGCGCTAGGCATCGAGGCCGGCAATCAATCGGTCCGCCAGGAAGTGTCGAAGGGCACGTTTCAGGAAGTCAACATCCGGGACGTCTGCAGGACGATCCGTAACTCGGACATAAACATCATCAGCAATTATATCTTCGGTTTCCCCGAGGACAACTACGACACGATGCGCGAAACCCTGAGCCTTGCCCTAGAGTTGAATACCGAGATGGCAAACATGTACCCGTGCCAGGCTCTGCCAGGCAGCCCACTTTATCACACGGCCCGAGAAAATGGGTGGGACTTGCCCAACACGTTCGAAGGGTTTGCGTTTTTGTCCTACGAAAGCACTCCTATGCGGACAAAGTATCTTTCCGCCGCCGAGGTCTTAAAGTTTCGCGACGGAGCTTGGCAGACCTATTTCAGAAACCCGGCATATCTCTCAGTCATTGAAAAAAAGTTTGGCGCGATTGAGCGTCGCAACATCGAGCAAATGTCAGAAATTCGGCTGAAGAGGCGCCTCTTAGGAGACTAGCGGCTGGTTGATCGGCTGCTTAGTCAATTTGCAACAGGCAGATGAGTCAACTTGATTGCTCGAATCGACAAGGCCAGCCAAGAGTGATCATTACAAGAACCCCTTACCGCGTATCGTTTTTCGGAGGTGGCACCGACTATCCGGCGTGGTACTTAGAGCACGGCGGCGCGGTGTTGGCGACGACGATCGACAAATATTGCTACATCACATGCCGAAGGCTCCCCCCGTTTTTCGAGCATAAGCACCGCATTGTTTATTCGGTGATCGAGAGTGTTTCGAACAACGAGGAGATCCAACACCCCGCGGTTCGCGCGGCGTTGCAGTGGGCCAAGGTGACTGACGGGCTCGAAATCCATCACGACGGTGATCTGCCCGCTCGGTCGGGGCTTGGATCGAGTTCATCCTTTACCGTCGGCTTGGTTCATGCCCTAGAGGCACTTCGCGGGCAGATGACAAACAAAAGCCAGTTGGCGAAAGTTGCGATCCACATTGAACAAGATTTACTCCGAGAGAACGTCGGGTCACAGGATCAGATACTCGCGGCATACGGAGGGTTCAACTACATCGAGTTTCGCGCCGATGGCGCGTTTGACGTCGCACCGGTTGTTGTGCCACGGGAACGCAAGGCGGAGTTAGCTGCTCATTTGATCTTGTGCTTCACGGGATTTTCGCGATTTGCCTCCGAAGTAGCCAAGTCCCAATTAGACAACATGATTGCGAAGCAGCAGCACATCAAGCGCATACAGCAAATGGTCGACGAAGGGCTAGATATTCTCGTGAATTCCTCCGTGCCCATCGACGCCTTCGGCGAATTGTTGCACGAGGCTTGGCAAAATAAACGCTCGCTATCGAACAAGGTGACGACGCCCGAAATCGATCAAATATACGAGGCGGCGCGCAATGCCGGCGCGATCGGAGGAAAACTACTCGGCGCCGGAGGAGGTGGTTTCATGCTCCTATTCGCGAAGCCGGAGTATCATGCTGCAATTCGCGAACGGTTAAAAGCGTTGATTCAGGTGCCATTCGAGTTCGAAGAGTCCGGTAGCCGTGTCGTCCTGTATCAGCCGAACGGTCTTTGAAATGTCGATGCCGAAAAGAATATACGTTGCCGGTCATACGGGGCTTATCGGATCTGCAGCGCTGAGGCGCTTCGGCTGCGACGAGAAATACGAGGTCTTGACGGCGACGCATCGTGAACTTGAGTTGCAGGATGCCGAGGCGGTACAGCTTTTCTTTGATAGAAATTCGCCCGACTATGTCATTCTCGCTGCCGGAAAAGTTGGCGGCATTCTTGAGAACATGACTTACCCTGCCGACTTTCTCAGTGCGAATCTGGCTATTCAGCTCAACGTGCTGGCCGCGGCGCGTCGGGTTGGAGTCAAAAAGCTACTGTTGTTTGCATCGTCCTGTATGTATCCGCGCGAGTGCCCGCAGCCGATGAGCGAAGAGCGACTATTCTCCGGCTGCCCCGAGCCGACCAGCATGGCTTATGCCGTTTCGAAAATGGCCGGCTTACAGCTGTGTCTTGCTTACAATCAGCAGCTTGGCGGCCATCGGTTCATCCCGGTAATTCCTAACAGCGTCTATGGACCGAACGACAATTTCGATCCGGAGAAGGGCCACGTTCTGTCCGCCCTGATCAGGAGGTTCCACGAAGCGAAGGTCAGTGATACAGATAAAGTGGTACTGTGGGGAAGCGGAAACCCGAAGCGAGAGTTTCTCCACGCGGACGACCTTGCAGATGTCTGCGCGCTTCTGCTCGAAGCCGACACGTCCGGACTACCGCTTCCGCTCAATGTCGGCTCAGGATGCGATCTGAGCATCCGAGACTTGGCGAAACTAGTCGCAGCCGTCGTCGGATTTCGTGGCGTCATCGCTTGGGATACAACTAAACCGGATGGCGCGCCGCGGAAGCTTCTGGATAGCGGCCGCCTTCGGGCAACGGGCTGGAGCGCGCGCATCGGATTGCGGGCTGGCGTATTTGATACGTATGCGTGGTATCAGAAGAACATCAAAGCTGCAGAGGCGGTATCTTGATCAGCAACAGCGTCAACCTTAAGGAGAAGGCCCATTGGGTCTGGCGCGAGACTTTGGCGGTCCATCGCCGCGCGCCCGAAACCCGGATCGCTTCGTCCCTTTCGGCCATCGAGATATTCGTCGCGCTTTACTACGGTGGCGTTCTGAACATCGATGCTACCGATCCTCGATGGGATGAACGCGACCGCTGTGTGATTAGCAAGGGACACGGCTCGATTTGCATGTATCCGATCCTGGCCGACCTCGGCTTCTTTCCCGCCTCTGAACTCCAGAGAGTCTGCAAGGCAGGCGGAATCCTGGGCGGTATCCCCGACCCTATCATTCCTGGCTACGAGACCATCAACGGCTCGCTTGGCCACGGCCTAGGCGTGGCGTCAGGCATGGCCCTCGGTCTCAAGCGAAACGGGAAGAAACAAAACGTCTTTGTTGTCTCGGGTGATGGCGAATTGCATGAGGGGGCGAATTGGGAGGCGATCATGTTCGCATCTCAGCACAAATTGGACAACCTCCACCTTATTGTCGACAATAACAGCATCAGCATGCTCGGATTCACCGACGATATCGTTTCGCATGACGGTCTGGTCAGGCGTCTGGAGGCATTCGGTTGGCAATGCGTCGAGGTCGATGGTCACAACGTGCTGAAGGTTCAGAACCAACTCCTGAGCCTCAAGGCAATCGCCGATGGTCGACCAAAGGCTCTCGTCGCCAGAACCTTGAAGGGACGCGGTGTTCCGGGTCTCGAAAACGAGGCCCTCGCTCACATTCTCATGCCGAAGGCGGAACTGCTCGATTCTCTGCTGGAGGCTAACGATGCACGCTAAGCCGAGAGCAATGCGGGACGCGTTGCTGGAGCAAATCCACAGAGAGATGGCTTCGGATTCCAGTATTTTTTTTGTTTCGGCTGATTTTGGTTCGCCCGTTCTGGATCGCATTCGTGCCGATCACCCCACCAAGTTCGTGAATGTCGGCATCGCAGAGCAAAATCTGATCAATGTTTCTGCGGGTCTTGCGCTTGAGGGATACAAAGTTTTTGCGTACGCCATCGCTCCGTTCATCACCATGCGATGCTTCGAGCAGATTAGGGTCAGCCTGGCGCTGCTTTCCGAAGTACGGCCGATGAATGTCAACCTGATCGGCGTCGGCGCTGGTTACAGCTATGTCGTTTCGGGCCCCACCCACCAGTGCTATGAAGACATTACCCTGATGCGGGCGTTGCCAAACTTTCAGGTGATGTCGCCCGCCGATCACATAACAGCGGAATTGCTTTTTGGCAGGTGCGTCGGCGAACTCGGTCCAAAATATCTGCGCCTTGACGCTCAGGTACTGCCAGCCATTTACACTGACGCTGCGCCGAATATAGCGGATGGTTTCCATGTGCATCGTCAGGAGGGCGCGATCTGCATGATAGCCACCGGCTATATGCTGCACACCGCTGTCACGGTCGCAGAACGATTGCAGGCGAACGGGGTTAGAATCGGCCTGATCGACTTGTTTGACCTTGCACGCTTTTCGACTGAAAAGTTGCGTGAGGAGCTGTCGCGATACGAAACCGTCGTCAGTATGGAAGAGGGCTTCGCCGGTCGCGGCGGGCTCGACGCGCTGCTCTACAACTTCATTAGCCATAACGCAATCGACGTCAAATTGCTAAATATCGGGGTTGAGGGAAGTTATCGCTTCGAACTGGGCACCCGAGCGGAGTTGCACGAGCAAGTAGGCATTGGACCAGAGGTGGTGACGAGGCGGATACTGGACCTTTTCAAATCGAGCCAAGGGACGTTCAAGACCATCAAAGGTGACCGCAGCTGATGAAATTCCCACTGATGCGCAACAATATTGCGAGAGAAGATCTTGACGCTCTCATCGAGCATCTCAAGCAAGACGATCCGATCCTCACGAATGGTCCCAATGTGCGGGCTTTTGAGCAGGAATGGAACGATTGGTTGGGCACCAAATATAGTGTTCTCGTCAACTCGGGCGCCTCGGCGAATCTGCTGACCCTCGCCATTCTGAAGCTTCGACATCCGGAAGGTGGTGAGGTCATTGTGCCGCCGCTCACCTGGGTTTCTGACGTGGCGTCAGTGCTGCAAAACGGCTTCACGCCGGTCTTCGTCGACATCGATCCGTCTACCCTCGCCCTGGAGCCTTCGAAGATCGCCAACGCTCTGACGAAGCGGACGCGCGCGGTCTTTATAACCCACGTGCAGGGCTTTGATGGCCTGACGGACGAGTTGCTGCGGCACCTCGCACAAGCCAACGTTCCGCTAATCGAAGATGTCTGTGAATCCCATGGCGCAACTCATAACGGGAGGAAGCTCGGCACCTTCGGCTGGATATCGAACTTCTCGTATTACTACGCTCATCACATGACGACGATTGAAGGCGGCATGATCTGCACCAACGATCCCGAAGCGTACCAGGCGGCTCGGATGCTGCGATCACATGGAATGGTACGTGAATCGAACGACGGACCCACGAAGGACGCGTACGTGAGGGATCACCCGGATCTTAATCCGGACTTCATCTTCGCTCATGCGGCCTATAACGTGCGAAATACCGAAATCGGCGGCATACTCGGCCGGCGGCAACTCCGTCGGCTGGATGACAATGTCGAGCGCCGAACCGCCAATTTCCTGCACTTTTTGTCACGGATAAATCCGGAAAAGTTTCGAACGGACTTCAAAATTGAAGGCTCCAGTAACTATGCCTTCAATCTCGTTCTGCGAGACCCGGATATGGATTTTGCAGAACGCCTCATGTCTGCGCTTCGCAGTGCCGGCATAGAGTTCCGCAGGGGCAGCGCGGGCGGCGGAAACCAGCTTCGCCAGCCCTACTTGAAATCCGTGATTCCTCACGAGCACCACAAGAGGTTTCCCGAAACCGATCATATCCATTTCTTCGGCTTCTACATTGGCAATTTTCCGGACCTCAGTATCAAGGAGGTCGACCAGATTTGTGATGTTATCAACTCGGTGAATTAGGGGCTCCGGCAAATGCAGGCGATTATCTTGGCAGGTGGCAAAGGCACGCGTCTCCGGGCCGAGGTCCCCGATCTGCCAAAGCCACTCGCGCCGGTTGCCGGACGTCCGTTCCTTGAGCATCAAATGGCCTACTGGGTTTCCCAGGGCGTCAATCGATTTATTCTATCGGTCGGCTATAAGGCGGAGATGATTGTAGGAAGCATTGGCGCTCGCTTTTGCGATGCTGAGATTGTCTATGCCGTTGAGGATCAGCCGCTCGGAACAGGGGGGGCTCTTCTCTACGCGAGAGCCCAGTTGAAGCGGAATCAAGTTTTCCTCGTTGTGAACGGAGATACGTTTTTTGACCTGCCGTTATCTGACCTTGCGCGATTTCATGAGGAAAAGCAATCCGACTGGACAATGGGACTGTTTCCAACCAGGGACACACAACGCTACCTCGGCGTGACCTTGGACGATGACGGGCGCATGGCATCGCTTGTGTCGCGCTCGGTTCAGAACGAAATCTGGGCCAATGGCGGGGTTTATATGATTTCGCCGGGAGTGCTCGATCTGATTGCCGAGCGCTTCAAGGGTGAGGCGTCGCTCGAAGGAGAGATAATTCCGGCCCTGATCGAATTGAAAGCGGCGATCTACGGAATTCATCACAATGGTCGCTTCATCGACATCGGCATTCCCGACGATTATCGACGCGCTGCCGATGCATTAAGGTTGAAGCACTGACAGTGCCGACGGCACGCAGAGGGTTTTCGATATGGTTGAAGCTAGAGCGGCTCTTCAAGCGAAGTTGGCTGCGTCGATTGCGGCGAAACAGGTTCTTTTGTCCGACTCGAACGCGCTCGCAACATTCGAAGCCGTGGTCAAGCTGGCGGTTGACTCATACAAGTCCGGCGGGCGCCTTTATATCGCTGGCAACGGCGGGTCCGCTGCCGACGCCCAGCACCTTGCCGCCGAGTTCGTCAGCAGACTTGCCAGGGACCGCGCTCCGTTGCCGGCAGAAGCGTTGACTGTCGATACATCCATCTTGACGGCAATCGGCAACGACTACGGTTTTGAATACGTATTTTCTCGCCAGATCGAGGGCAAGATGACGCCAAAGGATGTCTTTCTTGGAATAACCACATCCGGCAATTCGAAGAATATCCTCGCCGCACTGCGCAGTTGCCGGAAGTTGAGAATCCGCACCATCGTGTTTTCAGGTGGCAATGGCGGTCTTGTTGCGCAGGAAGCCGATTACTGTTTGCTGGCGCCGAGCAATGTTACCAGTACAATCCAAGAAATCCACATCGTCCTCTCGCATGCACTGTGCGAGTGCGTCGAAAATGCGATGTTCCCGACCTAATAGTCATGGCGCCGAGAGCAGCGGACGCTCGCTGTTGCGCACAAAGGCCCTTCAGGGAGATTACCGCAGATGAGTTACAACATTCTGGTGACCGGCGGCGCCGGCTATATTGGATCAACGCTCGTGCCCCGGCTGCTAGAGGCAGGCCACAAGGTCACCGTGCTCGACAATTTCTTGTTCAAGCAGGCTAGCCTGAACAATTGTTGTCACTACGATAATTTTGTTCCGGTGAAAGGGGACATACGGACCGAGCGCACAATGCTGCCGTTGTTGAAGACGGCTGATGTGATCATCCCGCTTGCAGCCTTGGTCGGCGCTCCGCTCTGCAATCTGGATCCAGTTGGCGCGACAACGACCAACCATGATGCAATTACCATGATGCTGAAGCATGTCTCTCGAGAACAGCGCGTTCTGATGCCGACGACGAACAGCGCCTACGGGTCCGGCGACGAAAATAACTGTTGCACGGAAGACTCTCCCCTCAAGCCAATCTCAAAATATGCGATCGACAAAGTCGCTGTGGAAAAAGAACTGATGCAGCATCCCAATGTCATCAGTTTTCGTCTAGCGACCGTGTTCGGAATGTCGCCGCGCATGCGCCTCGATTTGTTGGTCAACGACTTCGTGTATCGGGCGGTCAACGATCGCTTTGTGGTGCTCTTCGAAGGCCACTTCAAACGGAATTATGTCCATATCCGCGATGTTGCTCGCGTCTTCGAACATGGTCTAGAAAATTTCGAGACGATGAAGGGCCAGATATACAATGTCGGCCTCTCCAATGCGAACGTTTCAAAGAAAGAACTCTGTGAGCACATCAAGAAATTCGTACCGGATTTTACTTTTGTGGATGCGCAAGTAGGTCGTGATCCCGACCAACGAAATTACATCGTGTCGAATGAGAAAATTGAGAAGACGGGATACAAACCGACCTATTCCCTCGATCAGGGTATTCAGGAGCTGTTGAAGGGATTCGCCATGATAAAGAACAGTATCTACGGAAATGTTTGATCACGGCTACTCTTGTATCAACTCACGCGCTCGCAGCCTTCAGCTAACCCCCTAATATGTTTTCGTCCTGTCAAGCAGGCTGCTTTTCGTTGTCGGCCCGCGGTTCGTTCAAGGAGGAAATGCCGTTGGGTACCTTTAACGTCATCGATCAGTTCGTCGACCGAACCTACAGGCGCGAGAGCTCGTTCTTCGGCAACGGCTGCGTCGCCCGCGTTTCGATGGCGCATCCAGTGTCGCCGCGGTCGCGAATGCATTTGACCGCCGCGGTGGAGGCCGAGAGCATACCGTTCGCGCGCACCGGCACCTATTTGTGCATGGAAGATCCGCAAATCTCCACGCTTGCCGAGAGCCTGATCTACCGCGCCATCGGCTATTCGGTGATCGGCATGACCAACATGCCGGAGGCAAAGCTCGCTCGCGGAACGGAGATCTGCTAGGCCAGCGTTGCCATGACCGATTTCGACTGCGGGCATCCCGACCAGAAGACGCCGATTTCGGCGTGCTGACTGGGCCCTCAAGACCGCCGCCGATGTCCCCACTGGGGACGGCGTAACAGTGTCGCCGCGCCGGAACTCGAAATTGCGAAACCTAACTTCACGTCGAAGGTCCTCATAAGGGATGCGGTACAATATGAATTACACAAATTACGACCATGATCTGAAGGCAACAGTCCGCACTATTACCGATTATCCGAAGCCGGGAATTCTCTTTCGCGACATCACAACGCTACTTGGTGATGCGAGAGCTTTCCGCCGCGCCGTCGATCAACTTGTCGATCCCTGGGCAGGTTCCAAGATTGACAAAGTCGCCGGCATCGAGGCGCGCGGCTTTATCCTCGGCGGTGCGGTGGCGCATCAGGTCTCCGCAGGCTTCGTGCCGATTCGCAAGAAGGGCAAGCTGCCTCATGCTACAGTGCGGATCGCCTATTCGTTGGAGTACGGTCTAGACGAAATGGAAATGCACGCCGACGCCATCAGGCCCGGCGAGCGCGTGATCCTAGTCGACGACCTCATCGCCACTGGCGGCACTGCGGAAGCGGCCGTCAACTTACTTCGCCAGATCGGCGCCAACGTGATGGCCGCGTGTTTCATTGTCGATCTGCCGGATCTCGGCGGCGCCGCCAAATTGCGAGCGATGCACGTACCGGTGCGAACACTGATGACGTTCGACGGGCATTGATCGCGAGGCTAGCGCCCCGCAATCCTTCGCTGCTTTGAGACGCATAGCTTGCGGAGACGTGCTATATCCGAAGAGGTCATCATTATGCTTCGAGACGCCCGCGTCCTCCGCGCGACTTCGGGGGGCGCGCTCTCCGAAACCGATCTCTGGCGGTCGAGATCGAGAGTGAGCCGCTGCTCACAGCTTGGCCTCGGAGGCGGCCCTCAACCGGCCGCAAAATACGCCGCTATCGATATTATCATGTGGCTGATGCTAACGGGGTTGATGTCGCTGCGCGGCGAGCCGGCGGGGCCTATCGACCAGGGCCTCGCCGCGCTCGCACGGCAGCGTCACGTGGTCCCCGCGCGTCTTTGCTGAAGCCGGCTCCGCTGATCGCGGAAGATCTTGGAGCTTGCCGACGAGCAAATCGGCAATTGAAGTGTATCGCTATAGTTGCCACGTCCGAGGCCGTGCACGGCTATCCGCCGTGAGGCATTGGGAGACTTCCAGAAAGCCATAGACATCGTTAGGCGCGATACAGGCTCCATTCCCCTCGTGGCAACCTTGCCGCCGCATACCCTTACCCATACCGGGCCCGCGCACGCTACCCGCATTACACCCTAGAGATGGTGATCGGCATGCTTTGGGCTACCGATCTTGCGGATCAGGCAGCGCACCGCTCGCATTCGGCCCGCTCCCGGCGCTGAGCATGGTGACATTCAGGTGTGGACAGCGAAGCTGCCGACGCTCTCCATCGTGTCGATGTCTCCAAATCGCCATGTTCTGCTTGGCGACCGGGAGCTGGGCTATGTCCGATCTACACCATCCGCCGAACTCGGGTTGTTTGGCACCGGGTTCGTGCTGGACCTTATGTGGAGGGGTCCGCGATTGGCTGGACCAATGACACGGCCGGTCAGCATCCTGATCGACCCGTTTGCCTGCACGGTGACCGATATTGAACTCGACCCGATCGATCTTGCCAATCTGCACCGGACACTCAGCCACGAGGTCCACCCAGTCCGCTCCCACGCGCTCGCCTATTGCCATTTCCTTCGGGTCGGCGAGGCGATCCATGTCGATAAACAGGGCTCGCTCGAAAGTCCGGTTCGCCACTTTAAGATGGCGGGGCTCGAACCGCCGCTGGCTGGCAAGGGATTGATCCTCGGCACTGACGGGGGAGGCAACACCATCAGCGCGAGCTCATCGCTGGCACTGATCGTAGCCGCCGTCACATTTGCCGAGATGCGCGACGGCCGGATCATCCAGACCTATCAACCGTGGAAGCGTGAAGCGGTGTAGGCTCACGGGCTGATGTCCCCGGTCGCCATGCCGAGGCCCCTGCAGCGGCATCAGAGATGCGAGGATGGTCGACCCTCGGCCCGAATGCACTAGCGCCAGGTCGAAGGCACCAGCACCAGTTCCGCATAGAAACCGCGAAACTTTTTTCGTTTGTTCCCAAAACCACTGATCACCGTCGGCGATTAACTCATGTTAATCATGGAGCGACTGCCATGGGTCAATCAACACCATTCCGGCGCCTCGCAATTGTGGTTGAAGACGAGGACATACAACGCGAGATGATCACGCTGCTATTGGAGGAAAGCGGCTTTTGGGTGATCCAATGTGAGGACGCTGAAACCGCATCGTTGGCTCTCAAGGCTCGTCACCCAGCTCTTTTGATCACCGACATCAACCTAGTGGGCAAGATGAGCGGCATAGAACTCGCTCAGCTTGCGCGCGCGGCTGACCCCGCGCTGCGCGTCATGGTGATTTCAGGCCAGCCTCCGACGAGCCCATTGCCCGACGGTGTCACGTTCTTTTCGAAGCCAGTTTATCCGATTGAACTAATCCGGGAGGCCGCGCACTGATCCGCCAACTGCTTGGGACTACGTAAGACGGGCGATGACGTGCTGACAGCCGCCTCGGGCCAGTAGCTGATGTCGGCGAGCGCGGAGATACGAGTTGCCATGCCTGGATCGCGGCGGTCAGTAGAGCCGCGTCCCGACGCGACCTGGCCAAAGAATATAGCGCGATCCGCCGCTCGTCATTTAGATCGCACGATTCGTGCGATTGAAGCCGGAACAGCAACGGCAGGGACGCGTTACGGTTGTAGTCGGCGGGAGGATGGGCGCAATAAGTCGCGGAGACGTACGGGACGCCGCCCTGCACGTCTCGGCGCAATCGACTAGGGCACCTGCCTTCGTCGCCTCTCCTGCCTGATCGGACGACCCTTAGCGCTGAGGGTCGCCCCGTTCTTTGACCCAGTCGGTGACGGGACGCGCGCGCCCTCAGGAGCGCCGCTGATGCGTTGGTCGTGATCGTGGTGGTTGGCGTCGCCGGGTATCGACAGACAGTCGAGGCCTGACTGCCGGCCACCGCACGATGCTGTTCCATCGCCATTTTGCCGAACCTCACTTTTCCGCACGGCCTTCCAACTTTCCTGCGGAACGCATCCAGCCACTGGTCTGCGCGCCGCCCGCCATTGGTCACGCCCGGTCCTGCTGTTGCTGCGAAACAGTGAGCTTCTCTCCTTTGCGTTCCGCCTCGAACGCCATCTTCCCTAGCTTTGTCCAGACGCCGCGCGCGTGCTCGCCTTGCGCGCTTCGGAGCTTGTCGGCCATCCAGAGCAGCGCGCCATAGATCGTGGCGCGGTCGTCGCCAGTCAGGTCCATGACCCCGGCTTTCACGATCAGACCGCCGAGTTCGATCAGGTGCCGAGTGCGCTTGCGGCGCTCGACTTGCCACGTGCGCATGTCATGCCGCGCCCTTGCGGCCTGATGCCGGTTGCGCGCCGCCCGGTTGCGCCGGAGCGCCGCTAGTGTGGCGCTCAGCTGCCGGTATAGGTCGCCGGGTCCGGCTTTGAAAGAAGGCAGCCCCGCGTTTGGCCCATGCCTCCCTCTTTCCGGCCTCTTTTGTCTCGGCCAGCACGATCAGCGCACCCGCAAGCTCATCGGCACTCAGCGCGTCGGCCCCGGTGGCGATGACCAATTCACCGAGCTGCTGCACTTTGCGGCTCTTGAGATCACGCGCCTTGTCCCCAAGTGCCTTCAGTTCGGCATCAAAGTCTCGCGGCTTGCGCATGTGCGTTAGGTCCCTATCAAAGAAAGGAGTGCTTTGATTTTACTGTCGTTCCTGATCTCGCGGGGTGAGAGACCCCACACGCCGTATGACGCAACGTGCGGCGATGAGCAGATGGGTGAGGCAAACCGGGTGCTTCCGGGGAGCCATAAATCAGCAGAACCCATCAAAGTCGGACGGACGGGGACTTCCGATCCCGTAGCCGGTCCGGCCAGCAAGCCTGCCATGGCGAGGGAAACCGAACCGATGGCGGACGCCCCGGTAGAACCGCGAACTCGCCAACTCGGAAGTGGGCGGGTCGATCTGTGGTGCGAACCACCGATCGGTGGAGTGTTGGTCCATCCTATGCGTACATGGACCGGGGGCGCGCTGCATGCTGCGCGCCAGCCTCGATATGGGTTTGCGTGGTACCGAGGCCAGATTCCGCACGGGGTAGAGTCGGCGCCTAAAGCGGGCGAGAGATCGGTTACGAAACCTAAGAACCTTGTCGTCGCTTCCGGCGGTTTCCGACACCGGATGGCTGAAGTGACCAGCGATCGTGGCGATAAGGGACGGAGCCTTCGTAGTAGTCCGAGGACGGGAAAGCCGTCCACATGGCGAAGGGAGGCAGTGGATACAGCAAGCAGGCAGGAGGTGGACGCATGTCCGGCGAGGTGAATATCTCGATCGTCCTCGACATGCAGCGCAAGCTGTATCGGTGGAGCAACGAAGACCCCGATAAGGTCTTTGTTGATCTGTTCAATCTCGTATGTGACCGCAGAACTCTGAACGAGGCTTGGCGAAGGCTCGCCCGCAACAGCGGCAGTCGGACACCAGGCACGGACGGGATGACGCGGCTCACGGTCGAACAGCGTCCCGGTGGCGCAGCGGCGTTCCTCGAAGAAATCCGAGAGGCGCTCCGCAACGGAACATACTGCCCGGAGCCTGTCAGGCAACGGCTCATCCCCAAGCCCGGCAAGCCGGGGCAGTTCCGGCCACTCGGCATTCCCACGCTGATCGACCGCCTGGTGCAGATGGCTTTGAAGCTGATCCTGGAGCCCATCTTCGAGGCGGACTTCTATCCGACCTCTTACGGGTTCCGCAAAGGACGGAGCACCCACGATGCTCTGGTGAGAATCCAGAAAGTCCTTCACCCGACAAGGCGCGGACCTTCGGTCTATCGCTACGTCATAGAAGGCGACATCAAGGGCTGCTTCGACGCCATTGATCACCACGTCATGATGGAGGGCGTGCGACGACGCATCAGTGACCGCAAGGTGCTGAGGCTGATCAT
>JAFATF010000215.1 GCA_019244045.1 Acidobacteriota bacterium | reverse complement strand
CGCGCCTGCATACTCTACGGGCTGTCATTCGGTTCGCCGTTCAGGCTGTGGGCCTGCTCCTGATTCTGCTCGTCATTTTGGGCGCGCCCAGCCAGATGCCGACCATTATCGGCCTCGCCGGAGCCGGGCTGACCGTTGCCCTGAAGGATTTTATTGTGGCTTTCTTTGGCTGGTTTGTGTTGATGGGCAAGGATGGTATCCGGGTGGGCGACTGGGTTGAAATCAACGGCGTGGCCGGCGAGGTGATCGAGATTAACCTGCTGCGCACGGTACTGCTTGAAACCGGCAACTGGACTTCGACCGGCCATCCCACTGGACGCAAAGTGGCATTTGTGAACAGTTATGCCATCGAGGGTCACTTTTTCAACTTCACCACTAACGGGCAGTGGCTATGGGATTCGATTCACCTCCTCATTCCACCCGATCGGGATCCCTACGCGCTGCTCGAAGATATTCAGAAAACCGTGGGGAAAGAGACTGAGAGTAGTGTCCGTCAGGCGGAGCTAGAATGGAAACGGATTACCAGCCGCTATCGCGTGCGCGCGGCTTCGGCCGAGCCAGCGGTAAATTTACGCCCCACCCCATCCGGTATTGAAGTCGAGGTACGTTATATCTGCCGAGCGCAAGAGCGCTACGCACTTCACGCCCGACTGAACCACTCCCTAGTCGAATTGCTGCGCCGCCAAGAACTTGCTCGCGAGCAGCCCGCCACCGCGGCAGGCTAGATCTAGCAGCTGCAGCCTTCGGCGTTGGTCGGCTCGACTTCTGGAAAGCTACCGGGGTGCACTCACCGGCAAGGCTTGCGGGGGCGCAATTCTGCCAGGGTCTCCTCCGATATGGGTGCCGATCACGTCGCCAGAGACAATCATCTCCACCCGGCGATTCAATTTGCGTCCTTCCGAAGTCGCGTTGGGGGCAATGGGTCGGCTTTTTCCAAATCCTCGCGCCACGACATTATTGACGGAAACTCCCGCGTCGAGCAGGTAGTCGCGAACGCTGGCGGCACGCTTTTCCGAGAGTGATTGGTTGAACTGGTCGCTGCCGGTGCTGTCCGTGTGTCCCTCGATCTCGAACATCAGCTCCGGATAGGCAGTCACGATACCGGCGATGCGAGCCAGCCTCTCGCGGGCTGCCGGTTTTAAGCTGTATTGACTGGTGTCAAACAAGACATCGGGCATGCTGACCACCAGGCCGCGCTCGGTATCTCTAGTTTCCAGAACCTGATTGAGCTGGTGCAGCAGGCGAGCACGCATTTCCTCTTTCTGGCGGATGGCATCGGCGGCAGCTTGGCGGGCCTTGTCCGCTTCCTGCTCCGCCTTCTGCTGTTCTGCCTGAGCAGCGGCCCGCGCCGCTTCCGCGTCGGCCTTGGCCTTTTCGGCTTCCGCCTTGGCCTGCTCGGCAGCTTGCTGGTCGGCCTCGGCCTGGGTGCGCCGTTTCAGGTCCTCCTCCGCCTGAGCCTTGGCCTGGGCTTCTCTTTCGGCGGCATCTTTGGCATCCTGTTCGGCCTTAGCGCGGCGTTCTTCGGTAGCGCGTTGTTCGGCGGCTATTCTCTCCTGTTCCTTCCTTTGCACGGTTAGATCGCGGGCATCTTCCGCCATTTGCGTGGCGCCGCGTGCCATCGTGCCAATGGGAGTCCTACCCTGCTTGCGCCGCAGGTAGTCTTCGGCGCGAGCCAGGTTGTCTTCCGCTTTGGCCAAGCTGTCGGAGGCATATTCACGAGCTCCGGCCGCTTTCGCTATGGCCACCGCATTACGCGCTTCGAGCAGGTCGAGGGGAGTCTTAGGGTTGGCACTGGTTGCCGGGAGTTGGTTGGCAGGCACATCGATTGTGTACTGTCCGGCTGCGAGCATATCGAACTTAGCATCGATGGGCTCTTCCCATCCCTGCGTCTGATACTTGACGATGTTCTCCGCCACAACCTTGTCACTTGGGCGGGTCACCGCGAAGTAGGGCTCGGCGGTGACAATTAGCCCGAACGCCTGTAGATCGGTGGTGACGTGCAGATTCGATTTGCCGTCCTCGAGCAGTACTTCACCGAGGTTCACCGCTCGTCCCTCGGGCGTAATCGCCCACAGGACATAGGTAAGGTACTCGGCCCCCAAGCTTTCGGCTGGCATCATATGCGCAAGTTCAGAGTTGATTTCGAGGCGCCCTTCCTTGCTATCGACCTTGGCCTTGCCGGTTACGGCTGGCATGAGGCTTGTTCCCTTGAAGTCTACGCTCGTAGATCCGCCACGGTGACGGTAGTTCACCGCCTTCGTTGTTCGGGAGATAACCTTCACGTGGAACACTGGGGTCTGGTCCGTGGGCTCAAGCGTCTGCCCATCCTGCTGGGCCAGCGCCAGGGCGACCATCCATACTGTAAGCAGCAAAGCAAGAGATGTTTTCATGCGCGAGTTCTCAACTCCTTGACAACAGACTGTGTGTGGCCAATTGCGAATGGATACAACACTATAGCGCAAGGTAAGCGCGCCCAAGATTACCAACGTAATACCCCGTTGCCGGACGAAACACCAGGTGCGACATCTGCTAAGCTTTTCATGATCCAGGGCTCACAACGGATCATGAAATGGAAGGCACTGTTGTAAGCTCCCTCTGAGCCTGGCGCGGACTGAAGGTCGCTTCTAGATTGGCGCGGATGAGCCCGCAGCTAAGTTTGACCTGGACGCTGTACGGCACAACAGATTGTCGCTGTTTTTCAGAGCACGAGAGGGAGACTCCCCTTACTCCTAGCGTCCTCCGCAGCCAAGCTCAGAATGGAGCCTGTATGCGGATAGTCTATCAGCGCTGTTGCGGTATGGATGTACATAAAGACAGCGTAACGGTCTGCTTGCTCTTGATCGATAAGGATGGAGAGCTTCGGAAAGTTACGCATCAGTTCGGTACGATGACTCGTGACCTGAAGCAGATGGCCGCCTGGTTAGCCAGCGAGGGTGTGCAAGCCATTGCCATGGAAGCTACCGGCGTTTACTGGAAACCGGTGTGGAACATCTTGGAAGCCGAGAAGAAGTTCGAGCTGCTGCTGGTGAACGCACAACACATCAAACAAGTACCAGGGCGCAAGACCGATCAGAAGGATAGCGAGTGGATTGCCGAGCTGTTACAGCATGGTCTTTTGCCGGCTAGCTTTGTGCCTCGGCCAGAGATCCGGCGCCTTCGCGATCTGACGCGTATGCGTGCCAAGATCCGGCAGACCCTGGCCAGTTTTGCCAATCGCATCCAGAAGGTACTGGAAGACGCCAACATCAAACTGGGCTCAGTGGCCAGTGATGTGCTTGGAGTCTCTGGACGGCACATGCTGAAAGCGCTGCTAACAGGCGAGCAGGATCCGCAGAAGCTGGCGAAACTGGCACAAGGGCACTTACGGAAAAAAATCGAACCGCTACGACTAGCCCTGGAAGGTCATTTCACTGAACATCATCGCGTACAACTCAAGCTCTTGCTAGACTTCGTGGAATTCGGCGAGAAGCAGCTGAGCAATTTGGACTCAGAAATCCAACTTCTGCTCACAGAGGTTCAGGCAGACCCTTCTCTACCGGTCCCTGCCCAGGGGATGGTAGCGGAAGGGGACGAAGGCAACCCGCCACGACCGATGAGCCCATTACACACTGCGGTCGAGCTCTGGGATAGCATACCTGGCATCGATCACCTGGTAGCTTCGACTCTCGTCGCTGAAATCGGGGCCAACATGGATCAGTTTCCTAGTGCCCATCACTTGGCCAGCTGGGCGGGCCTCTGCCCTGGCAATAATGAGAGCGCGGGGAAGCGCCGCTCGGGAAAAATTCGCAAAGGCAGCGTCTGGCTGCGGCGTGCGCTCTGCCAAGCGGCATGGGCCGCCTCGCGTACGAAGAATACCTACTTGGCGGCACAGTACCGCCGTTTGATCGTGAGAAAAGGCAAGAAAAGAACTATCGTGGCCATGGCCCACTCGATGCTGATCATTGCCTACTACCTTCTAAAGCGGCAGTGCACGTACCAAGATCTAGGACCTGATTATTTCGACCTCCTAAACGAGGAAGCCGTAACCCACCGGCTGGTCAAAAAACTGATCGGACTGGGGTATTACGTTACCCTTCAGCCTGCCCGCGGCGAAGCCTTGCCAGAGACAGCATAGGCGTCAGGCATCGTCAGCACGCTAAGAGGTATCAAAATCGTGAGCGGGGCTTCTTTGTCTCCTTGCCAAAATCTTGAGGTGTGAGAATCATTTCGAGGGAGCTAGGCCATGCCCTGCGGTATCTGTTGACCGGCTAAGGGATGGTTGATGCGCAAGCCAACAGGCACTCTGCCGGGGGAAATACGCCCCAAGCGAACACTGATTGCATAAAGGCAATCATTCCCTAACGGCGGAGCCGCGCCCCTAAAAGGCTCGTCCCCAGGCATTTTGCGACCGGTGACGCTCAACAAGTAAAGATTCGAGGGCGTGAGTGCATGCACACGTTGCTAGGCGAGCAAACTTCCACCCCTGGGCAGCCTGCGGATTTTCCGCCGTGTGGCCTGGGCGAGCGCAATCAATTGCTGGGAAACATTCTCCCACTCACCGTCACACCCTGCCCCAATGTCTGTGGGTCTCTGAGCGAGCAAGTGGCCGTCCTGTCCCGCGCGAGTACAACTATGTTAAACGGGGCTGACGGGATGCGAATTTGAATTGTGGGTGGTATTGCCGCGCAGCGCAAGAATCCTAGTCTCCGGCTGTAAAGACGGATTCGCTCGGCCGGAGCCATTGAGCAGATATCCAAAAGCACACCGATGGCAAGGTGAGTATTACGGATGCGCCGCGAGAATGGTGTTCATTGCAACCGGTTGCCATTGCGAGGAGACGGGCAATCCTTACAGATGATAGCCATGGATAGGACGGTATGGCGGCGGCGGGGGGGCCCCCACAAATTGGAGTTCGATGGCGGGCGGTACGCGCTACAATCCCTGCTCCGGAGAACTTCATGTCCAAATCCCGCCGTGATTTCCTGGTTTCATCGTCTGCTGCACTCATCGCCGCCGTCGCGCCAAGGCCCGGAGCCCAGACCCAAACGCCGCCTCCTGCCGGAACGCCACCTGCGTTCGGTACGGCGCCCGCCGTTGGCCCGGAGGTCTCGGCGGCGACTTTCGCGGAAGCCGAGAAGCTCGTGCAAGTTGAACTGAATGATCGGGATCGCGCGGAAGCCGCGCATAACTGGCGGAATAGCATGGCGGCGCTGTATGAGCGTCGCACCGGTCCGCGCAAGGTGGCAATCCCTCAATCCGTTGCCCCATGGTCGCAGGTCAACGCAGTGTTGCCGGGCCATCAGGCGGGTCCGGCAAGCAACCGGTTTTTGCGCAGCGATGTCGATCCGGGCCCGCTACCTCCGAACGATGGGGATATTGCGTTCGCTCCCGTGTGGCAGCTTTCGCGCTGGATTGAGTCACGCAAACTGAGTTCCGAAAGGCTGACGAATATCTATCTGGAGCGCATCCTGCGCTTCGATCCCAAGTTGCGCTGCGTGATTACGCTGACCCGGGAACTCGGGCTCGCTCATGCGAGGAAAGCCGACCAGGAGATCGCGGCCGGAAAATACCGCGGTCCTCTTCACGGCATTCCGTTCGGCGTTAAGGACCTTCTTGACACCGCCGGAATCCCGACCACCTACGGCGCCGAACCCTACCGCAACCGCGTGCCCAAGCGGAATGCGGCGCTGGTGGTCCGCTTGGAACAAGCCGGGGCCGTGCTGATCGCGAAGTTAAGCCTCGGTGCGCTGGCGCTCAACGATATTTGGTTCGGAGGCCAGACGATGAACCCCTGGCTGCTCGAAGAAGGTTCCGGCGGGTCCAGCGCGGGACCGGGCGCCGCCACAGGGGCCGGGCTCGTCGCCTTTGGCATCGGCAGTGAAACCGAGGGCAGCATCGTCGATCCTAGCGCGCGCTGCGGGGTCACCGGACTGCGTCCGACGTTTGGGCGCGTGCCCCGTAGCGGCGCGATGACGCTGTGCTGGTCCCTCGATAAACTCGGTCCCATGGCGCGCTGCGTCGAAGACACCATGCTGGTACTGCAAGCGATTTCCGGACCCGATCCGGACGACGTGGGCAGTGTGCCGAGCCGGTTGGACTTCGACGCCCATGCTCCCGTAAAAGGACTGCGCGTTGGCTATTTTCCGGCATGGATGAACGAGCCACCGGCGACCGAAATCGATCGCAAGGCGCTGGAACAGATCGAGCAACTTGGCATGGTCCCGGTCAAAGTGGCGCTTCCGGATTGGCCGTTCAGCTCGCTCAATATCATCTTGTTCGCTGAAGCAGCGGCGGCGTTTGAAGACTTGACGCTCGGCCAGGAGATCGCCGAACTCAGGGTGCAGACGCCCGATGCCTGGCCCAACACGTTCCGCCAGTCCCGCTTTTTGTCGGCGGTAGATTTCGTGCAAGCCGACCGCCTACGCCGGATGGTTGCCATGGAGATGCAAAAGCTGCTATTGGAAGTCGATCTGCTTCTGGTTCCCTCACTGCGCGACGAGATGCTGACGATTTCGAACTTCACCGGCCAGCCATCGCTCACGTTGCGAGCAGGCTTCGTCGAAGTCTCGCAAGCACGTAGCGACTGGGCGCCGGATCCGAGCCGTCCCCTGCCGAAGTTCGATCGGCCTCGCCGGGTACCGCAGCCGATAACACTGGTGGGCAGGCTCTTCGAAGAGGGCACCATCGCCCGCGTCGGCATGGCACTGGAACGCTCGTTGAACGTTGCCGGCGAGAGGCCTCCGGGGTTCTAGGCTAAGGCTAGATGCCCGAATGGAATCACACGCCGACCTCCTGGCGCCAATTTGATCGTTACATCAGTGCCCGGGCCGCGCGATCGGCTGCGTTCTGACGGGCTATCCGGAACCCATCGGAAGTCATCGTCAGTTTCTTGTTAGCCTAAAAACGGGAGTCATCGCCGCCAATGTAATCAGTGTCTGACTTCAACCCCGCATCGTCCTTTTTGACTAAAGAATATCGTGTTCGTAAGATGGAGCGACGGAAAACCAGACAGCTCGAATGATCGGCCACACCATATCGCGCTACCGCATCATCGAAAGGCTCGGCGGCGGCGGGATGGGCGTGGTTTACAAGGCCGAAGACCTGAGCCTGCAGCGCTTTGTTGCGCTGAAGTTCCTTCCGGATGATGTGGCGAGAGACGCCCCGGCACTGGCCCGCTTCCAACGCGAAGCGCGGGCTGCTTCGGCTCTGAACCATCCCAACATCTGCACGATTCATGAAATTGGGCAAGAAGACGGCCAGCCCTTCATCGTCATGGAGTTTCTGGACGGAGTCACTCTGAAGCATCGCATCGCCGGACGTCCGATGGAAATCGAGCTGGTTTTGTCACTCGCCGTGAACATCGCCGACGCTCTCGAGGCCGCGCACTCGCAAGGAATCGTCCATCGCGATATCAAGCCGGCAAACATCTTCGTCACTAAATACGGGCACGCCAAAATCCTAGATTTCGGCTTGGCCAAGGTGACGCCCACGGGCACCCGGCCAGCAGAAGCTGTAGACCGCACTGCTCCCTCGATGGCGCTGACGGAGGATCACCTCACTAGTCCCGGCACCACGCTTGGAACTGTCGCCTATATGTCGCCGGAGCAGGTGCGCGCCAAAGAACTCGACGCCCGCAGCGACCTGTTTTCTTTCGGTGCGGTTCTGTACGAGATGGTGACCGGAACCTTGCCGTTCCGCGGCGAAAGCTCGGGCGTCATCTTTCACGAGGTCCTAGTGGGCGATCCTGTGCCTGCGCTCCGGCTAAATCCAGACCTTCCCCCGAAACTCGAAGACATCATCAATAAGGCTCTGGAGAAAGATCGCGACCTGCGCTACCAGCACGCTTCGGACATGCGGGCTGACTTGAAGCGTCTGAAACGGGAAACGGAATCGCGGCCTGGTGCGCGAGCCAGTTCGGGTTCGCTTCCCGCCGTTCAGGACAGCGGCTCGGCAATGCGCCCGGCTTCTGATGTACAGCCTACGGCGCCTGCTTCAGGATCGCTGCCGTCACTAACTCCGAGTCTCTCGGTCAGTTCTGGCAGCGCAGTTCCTGAGCCGCGCAACCGCTGGAAGACTGTTCCTCCGGTAGCCCTAGTTCTCGTTGCAGCGACGATCGTCGCCGCGCTTTATCTCCGCTGGCGTCCGCGGTCCTCGCTGACGGAACAAGACTCCGTCGTGCTTGCCGACTTCATCAACTCCACCGGCGATGTGGTATTCGACGACACTTTGAAGCAGGCTCTCGCCGTCGATCTCGGACAATCACCGTTCCTGAATATCCTTTCTGACCGCAAAGTCGGCCAGACATTAAAACTGATGGGCCGGGCGCCGACCGATCACGTGACCGCCGACGTGGCCCGAGAGCTCTGTTTGCGCACCGGCAGTAAGGCCGTGATCGGAGGAACCATCTCCAGCCTGGGCAATTCGTACGTCGTGGGCCTGGAGGCGGTCGCCTGTAATAGCGGAGACAATCTGGCGAAAGAGCAGGCCGAAGCTTCGAATAAAGAAGGAGTGCTCAAGGCGCTCAGCACGGCGGCCGCCAGCCTGCGCACGCGTCTTGGAGAGTCGCTCGCTTCCGTGCAGAAATTCGATGTGCCCGTGGAAGCGACCACTCCCTCGCTCGACGCCCTGAAGGCCTACAGCATGGGTATCGTGACATCGCGCACCAAGGGGGACGCCGAGGCTATTCCTTTCATGAGACAAGCCACCGAACTCGATCCCAATTTCGCAATCGCATACGAGGCGCTGGGGATCGAGTACGGAAATCTGGGACAGGCGAGTCTCGCCGCCGAGAACGGCAAGCGGGCTTACGATCTCCGCGACCGGGTCAGCGAGCGCGAGAGGTACCGCATCTCTGCCTACTACTTCAACGACGTTGAGGGTGATATCGAAAAGGGCTCGCAGATTTATGAAATGTGGGGCAAGAGTTATCCCCGGGATTCGGTGCCCGTCGGGAACCTGGCTGTGGATTACATGGCACTGGGGCAATATGACAAGGCGATTGCCCGAAGCCGAGGCCTTCATGCGAATCGAGCCCAACATTGTCGGCTATGGCAATCTGGCCAGCTGGTACACGTCGGTTGGGCGGATCCAGGACGCCCACCATCTCCTCGCCGAGGCACAACAGAAAGGGATGGATGGGCTCGTCATTCGCAGCGATTTATATAATCTTGCTTTCCTGGCGGGAGACGAGGCGGAAATGGAACGCCAGGTCGCCTGGGCGGCAGGGCGTCCCGGGGATGAGGATCAGATGCTCAGCGCTCATGCCTCTACCATGGCCTACCGGGGACAGATGCAAAGGGCGGGTGATCTTTTCCGCCGCGCCGTGGACTCGGCAGTGCGTGCCGACTCAAAAGAAACGGGCGCTTTGTGGCTCGCACTGCAGGCGACGGATCACGCTGAAGTCGGCGATCCAGTAGCGGCCCGTCAGGATGTCACTCGCGCTCTCGATCTGGCTCCGGGCCGCTACGTGAAGGTAGTTACCGCGCTGGCTCTGGCTCGCGCCGGCGACACAGCCCACGCGAAGACCATGTTTGAGGCCCTTCGAAAAGCAGAACCCACCAACACGATGCTGAACCTGTATTGGTTCCCAGTCATCGAAGCCGCTCTGGATCTGAACCAGCAACAACCCGCTCGAGCGGTCGTGACACTCGCACCCACAATCCCTTACGAGCTTGGTGGAGGCGGTGCCACTATCATTTATCCGGCCTATGTTCGCGGCGTGGCATATCTCGCCGAAAAGAATGGCCCGGCAGCCATCGGCGAGTTCCAGAAGTTCTACGAGCACGCCGACCTGATAGGGAACAGCGTGCTGGCGCCGCTCGCCCACCTCCAAATGGCCCGGGCCTACGTTCTTACCGGAAACAGCGCGAAAGCCAAAAACTATTACCAGGACTTCTTTTCGATCTGGAAAAACGCCGATCCTGACGTTCCCATCATGAAAAAAGCCAAGGCAGAGTACGCGAAGCTGCAGTAGCGAACGACGTTCTGCCCGTGAGTGGTTGCATAGTACTTGCTTAGCTGGCTAACAGCGGGTAATCCGGAAGCCACGCTAAGCGCCGCCGCGAGCGTCTCTGGTAAATGACGACGATGGCTGAACGCAAAATTGGCGGGAACGACGGGACTGGAAGCCGCACCCTGCTGCGTGACACGCGCAAGTGTTCTAACCAGTCGGAAAAGTTGGGCTCACCTGGACGCGAAGCCGTGTGTACCTCGAGTCTATATCCCGGCGCTTGTGCCATCCATGCAATGAGTGGTCTCGTTCAAGGTCGCCTGAGCCTCAAAATTGTAGCAAGAAGGAGCGCGTAAGCGCCTCCAAACCCACTATTCACATGCGCATTCGGGGAACGTTGTGGGTTCCGGAAATTCTGGCACGCTTTTTCCGGAAATTCTGGCACGGTCTGCCGCCGCGGGCCATATCTCGTCCAACTTAAGATGACGCGTGCGGCCCGATACCCCGTTCAGTTGGATGAACCGTCCCCGCTCCAGGACACGATCCAGGATGGCGGCTGCTAAATCTTCGTCGTGTAAGACCTTCCCCCATTCGTTAAGAGGCTTGTTGGTGGTAAAGATCATAGGCCGCTTTTTCAAGTGCCGATGATTGACCACGTGAAACAGGACATTAGCGGCATCCGGTCCGTAGGACAGGTAGCCAATTTCGTCACACACCAAAACGTGAGGCCGGGTGTAGGTTAATAGCGCTTCCTGCAGCAATCCTGTCTTGCTGGCATTAGAAAGATCTTCGATGAGTTCCGCCGCCGTGGCACACAGGGTCTCGAAGCCATTCTGAATGGCACGGTAGCCGATGGCAACAGCCAAATGCGTTTTCCCCCGGCCCTCTTTGCCGTAGAGAATCAACGACCGCCCCTCAGTGACGAAATCTGGGCCCAAGTAGGAAGCGAACAGGGGCTGGCGCAAACTGGTTTGCAGACTGAAGTCAAACTCATCAATCGTCTTAAAGAAGGGAAAGTGAGCTTTGCGAGTAAAGCGCTGCAGCCGGGTTTGCTTGCGATGCGCCACTTCTTCGGACAGCAAAAACCCCAAGAAGTCGCGATATGTCCAGTTCTCTTTCTCTGCCCGGTCCGCGACCTCTTGGTAGATACGACGCATGTGCGCCAGGTTTAAGCGTCGGAATAGAGGTTGCAGTTGTCCTTCCGATAGCTTGGGTAGATTCAGGCTCGCTACTGGTCGGGGATGGTTCGCGATCATGGGCACAGCTTTCCTCCATTCTAGGGATCAAAACTCAGGTCTTTTCCTCCCCCTCGAGGCTGTCGCAGCGGTCCTCGCCGTAAAGGGTGCGCTCCGCCGCGCCCACACACGGCGCGCCCTTGACCGCTCCGGGCCGCTGCAAACACGCGCTCCGCTTAGGGAGGAAAAGCCAAAAAAACGACCTCTCTGTCCTTGCCCAGCCGGCAGGGCCGTAGCTGGTGTGTGCGCCTGGGCTCGCCTTTTTGCATAAAATCTTGCGTCAGGATGCGCCAGGAACGATCGCCCACTCCCTCGACCCATAGCACCCCCTAGTGGTCGCTTCATTGCACCACCTGCGAAAAGCTCAACTCGGCTTGCAGTGCTCGCTCGATAAAAAATGCCCCGTAGATCTGCTGCTTCAGCCCTTCCTCCACAGCCCGCCGCAGGACCTCTGGGCCATGGCTCTGCAGCAGTTGGTGCAAACGATCGACATCCGTGAACCATTCCCGTGGCCGACGATGCACAATCTCGGTCAGATAGAGAAGAGCCGGCTCGCCCAGCTCCAGCAACTGCTGTCGTTTCAAATAGCGTTTTCCGCGTTTGCCGGAGACGGCAGAGATCATGGCTGCACGATGCGCGGCTAGCCAGGAGCTCTCTTGCGCAGCGAACTTCCTGGGATGCTCCGCTTCATAGCGCCCGGCCATGATACGCACTCGTTGCGCGTATAAGTACAAAGTGGCCGGCATGCTGATGGCTTCCGGCGGCATGGAATAGGCGTGGCCATCGTGCATTACCGTTCCGGTCGGGCCGACATAAACGGGAATGCGTAGAGCCAACTCGTCCGGCTGTACTTTCAATGGACGCAAACGTAGTGCTTCTTCCGCCAGGCGCACGGCGGGAATGATTCCGGTCGCGCGGCACGGACGTTCCTCATTCACTTCCTGCTCCCAATCCCGCCGTTGCTGCTCAAGATCTTCCACATCGAAAAAACGACGGACTTTGAAAAACGAGGACTTTACAAATCCCACCAGATTTTCCACACTGCCCTTTTGCCGGGCTTGATAGGGCCAGCACAACTCCACGCCTACCCCCATCTCCAGCGTGGCATAGGCAAATACCGGATTCCATTCCGTCACCTCTCCGTTCTTGCGCCACTTGAGAGCAATGGTTTTCGGTCGATCAAACACACACAGCAGCGGGCGCCCGCCCCAACTGGCCAGATGCTCGGCCAGGGTGCGCACTAAGGTTTCTACTTTTTCATCCTGGACCAAGCTGACGCGCACCCAGCGCGAGTACTTCAGACGGGAAGCGAAGAAATGGATGCGCTGCTGCGTGCCATTGACGAACTGCACATCTACTTCCCCGAAATCATGCTGGCTGAACTCTCCAGGAAGACCTTCGAAACGGACTAACGGCTTGGCTGGCTTGGGGCGAAGCGAAGCTACCAGATCG
>JAFATF010000072.1 GCA_019244045.1 Acidobacteriota bacterium | reverse complement strand
ACGTCCCCGCCGATCAGTATCGAGCTGCCCGGACCCAGGCCTTTCAGACCTGGTTTGAGATCACCGGCGCAGCCGCTTAGGCATAGCCTCAGGGAGCCAGCCCAAGCTGCGCGTATCGCCTCGACCATAGCCACACAAGTTGACGGTGCCTGTCGAAGTTCGACATGCTCAACCAGTTTGCGACCCACACCGGCGGCGGTCTCTTCGCCTGTCCCGGCGGAACCGCAAAGGGTGAGTTCGTCGGCCAGCGATTATTTGAGCAGGTATAAGACTATAACCGCCAACAAGCGAACGGATTACCTTCTGCAACAGTCGTCGCCTTCTTTCGCAGCGCGGCGTCGAATGTCGGCTTCGTCCTTATTGTTGTCGGCCTAGCGCTTGGTCTGCTGTTGATCTGGCTGGGCGGCCCCTATTTCATTTTCCGTCCGATCGAAAGTCTGGTGCGGGCATCGCGCCACTGAAGCCGCGGCGATTTCGCAGCGCGTGCCAATCTCGGGCGAGGTGGCTTGCAACTAAAAAGCGGAATGTATACCGGTGTTAATCGCTGTGCACGCTGAGACCAGATAAAATGGCACTTCCGGCCTTTGAGTTGGAGAAATACAATGGCATTCGTATGATATAATGAATTACTATGAAAGATGTGAACCGATCTATCTACGAAGAACGCATTACTGCTGATCCCCGGATCATGGCGGGAAAGCCGGTGGTGCGGGGGACCCGCATTGCCGTGAGCCTGGTGCTCGAGGAGCTCGCCCATAATCCGGACATCAATGAGCTGCTGGCGGCTCATCCCGACCTGACGCGGGCGGATGTGCAGGCGTGCCTTTCCTACGCCAAGGCAGTGATGACCGGTGAGGAGGTCGCTCCAAAGCCGCCTAAAGGAGCCCGCTCTGATGCTCCGCTGGTATGAAATTCCTATTTGATCAAAGCGCTGATTTCCGCCTTATCGAGCACCTTCGAGGCCGCGGCCACGACGTTACCGCCATATCGCGAGATTACCCGCATAGCCTGGCGGATGAGGACGTGTTGTCAATTGCCCGGCAGGAGCGGCGGATCCTCGTCGTTGCTGACCGCGATTTCGGGGAGCTGATCTTCAACCAGGGTTTTTCTCACGCCGGCGTCCTGTTCTTCCGGCTTCCGGGGGCGAAGCTGCAGACCAAGATCGAGCATCTGGATCAGGTACTGCATGAGTACGCTGATGAACTGGCGGCTGGCGAGTTCGTAGTTGTGGCCTCTGGCAACATTCGCGTGGCTGGTTGACCAGGCTCTTAGATCAGAGCGGTGGCGGGCTCACTGCAAGAGTACAAGGGTGCAGTTGGAACTCCCGGTATGCAGGTGTTTAGACCGAAGTTTTTACTTATAAATATTTTAAGTCATTGATGTTATTATAGATTTGACTCGGTTGAATATCTCGCCAGCCATGTCTACCGAATTTTTGCTCGCTGTCCCAATGACCTATAGTAGGTACATGGACACAAAATCAAGACTTCATTGCGATTCTTTATGTGGTTTCAATAAGTTAAAGTAATGCACAAATAAAAACTTCGGTTTAGACCGAACTTTGCCCTGAAATGGCTGTAAGCTATTGATATTACTTGAATCGTCTCGCGCGTACTGACTACGTTGGCCGATTTAGCCCAACTGCGCGGCCAAATACGATTTCTTGTTGCAGATCAGATCCGTGTTTACACGTCCAAATAGTGCGTCAGCTCCCATTCGAATTGACGGAGCATCCGCTGTCAAGTCATTTGACCAGTAGCTTATGACTACGTTTCGGTCGATGTTTGTAATTACTTCAAATGCTTATCTAAGAAATGGGGTAAAGTTCAGTTTAGAAAAGCTGATCTGCTCTGATTTTGACAGTCTTGGCAACTGCAGATGTGGCTTCCGGTCGGCTGGCTGAAACCGAATACCGGATATCTTCTCAAAGGTATCCGCCATTCATGTTTAGCACACCCCCCTTATTCTATTTGCCGCTTGCTAGTTACTGAATGGTATTTGCGGTCGGCGATAAGAGAAATCCCAACAGGTCCACCGGTTGTGTCTCGAAGCTCTGTGCACCTTTCGGCAGCGCTACCCAAGGTTGCTTGCTGCGGGTCCAGAAATGCACAGTTGGATGCAGCCACGATGTATCGTCAAGGGTGCCGGCTCGCACGTTGCGGGTAGAGGAGCCAGGGTAAGGACCGGCGCTAAACCCAATACTGTTCATTTAGATATCTGGATTGCCTCGGCCAGGTTGATCGTGGGCAGGGTACGATTGGTTTTGCGGCGGATCGGGAAGTTGCTCATCTTGCGTTTGACCCCGCGCGGATTGCGGCGGTTCCGGCTGGAGACAACGCGCTCCTGCAGGATCTCGGCGAGCACCGCGCGATGGAACGCCGCCCGCTGCTCCGGGGGGAAGGGCGC
>JAFATF010000058.1 GCA_019244045.1 Acidobacteriota bacterium | reverse complement strand
GCCGGTGCACAGCTTTCATACCCTGCTCGGTGATCTCGCCACGCTCACCCGCAATGTTGTCCGCCTCGGGCGCGATCGCCTCACCGCCATTCTCGCTACCCCCACCCGCACACAGCACCGCGCCTTCGATCTGCTCGGCATCACGCCGACCGCGTAGACAGACTGGCTCCTTGCATGCAAACCATATCAATGGCTTGTGCTTAAAAGCGGGCAAAGTTCGGGTTAGCCGGCGAGATTGGCGACACCGCTACGGCCTTCCGATAGATGGCCAACCAACAACTTTGCCCGCATCGATCAGGGCCAGTTGAGCCTGCGCCGGCCCGATGCCCTCGCCGTCACCGCCGAGCTGCGGTCTCTGCGCCAGCTGATCGAGAGCCGCATGCCCAGGATCCGGCTCGAAGATGTCCTGCTGGATGTCGATTGACGTTGTGGCTTCACCCGCACGTTCCGGCCGCTCGCCGGCTACGAGCTCCAGGGCACGGAGACCTACCGGGCGTTGCTTGCCACTCTGATCGCCCACGGGACCAGCCTTGGCCTCACCACCATAGGCAGCAGCGTCGAGGGGCTGATGACAGCCGATCTCCAGCACGCCTCACGCTGGCTGGTACGCGGCGCGACATTGAAGGCCGCAAACGCCCAGATCATCGAGCATCAGCATCGGCTGCCGTTTGCCGCGGTCTGGGGCGACGACCGGCTTTCTTCGTCCGACAGCCAGCGCTTTGCCGCACCGCCCGGCACTCTGATCGGCGCCTATTAGCCACGGCATTTCGGCTACTACGACCGGGCCGTGAGCGTCTACAGCCACCCAGCGATCGGCTCGGCTCGGCGTGTATGGCACCCTGGTTATCTCCTGCGCGCCGCGGGAAGCCATCTACGTGCTCACCAGCATTCTCGACAACGATACCAGCATCGATCCCGAGATGCACACGACCGACACGCATGTCCCGCCACTCCCTCTCTGTCAGGTGATCAAACGATGGCAATCCGGGTCATTTGAATGAGTCCTCGATCCGGCTATCGCTACCGACTTGGGCCGCACTGAACCATGACACCTATCGGCAGCTGCTCAGGTGTCGGAAAACCTTACAACTCGTTGACCACAATTGAACCAATAATATAGCCTCACTTCCAGACACGAACTTGCTTTCAGATAGATTCTTGTCTTGGTCTTCCGGACTCATTGAGCTGTATCGGGTCAAAATCTGCACAGTAAGTAACCTGGGATTATCTGTGCAATCGAGCTGGTTGGATAAATCTAGCTGCCAAACCCGATTTCTATCGTCGCAGCCCCTCCAAGCGTCCCCGAACAATACCAAGAAGGAGGGCATGCAGCCTTACGAGAATTTGCTGGGCATTGGATTGAATCGTCGACAGGGCACCGTGTGCAAATGTCGGAAATTTTTACAGCATGATATCCGGCACTCTGATCGGAGCCTACAACACTCTAGAATTCCTTGCCTTTCCTGAGCTTCCGTTGATGGCCTTAAAATTGCTTAACACTAACCGTGGGTGAGCAGCGCATCGCCTGGTACAGCTTCCGCAAGAGCCTTAGCGCATCGCCTTGCAAAGCTTCGATGGAGGCTTGAATGAGGTACCGAACGCTTGCCGGAATCGCGATGGCCGCAACCCTCCTTTATGGCGGGGCAGCCAGCGCCACACTTCTCGATCTGAACGGATATACCGGTGAGCTTGAATTCAAGTTCGCAAATTACGATAGCTTCACGAGCACCACACTCGCTCCCGGCGTGCAGAATTTCGGGGTTGTCGAGGTCACCTCGATCCAAAACCCGACCACCGGCGCCAATATCTGGGTGCAAGGTCAAGGTGGGCAATATCTCTCGGCGGTGTTCGACGGTATCACCGTGACCAGCATTACACCGACCTCGAGTGGTTTTGTTACGACGAATAGCGGCGGCACCTTCCAGCTCTGGCTCGACAGCGCCAATTTCGACCCCAGCCAGGGTACTTCGGGCTATACGGCCGCGGGTGGCGGCTGCGCCGTGGGCGGGCTGTGCTATAACGGCATCACCAATACCGGCGGCATCGATCTGCTCAATTTCAACTTGGTCCCGGGCACGACGTTAGACCCGACCAATACTTTTGATGCCACAGTCAGCAGCACAACGCTGCCGATCAGCGGTCACGCCGAGGGATTTGCCGACATTACCGGGGGAGCCGACGCTTCCGAGTTTGGTACGGGCGGCTTTTCAACTCTGCTCGGCTCAGCAGATATTCACACCCTCGATGATTTCTGCACTAATGGGCAGGCGGGTTGCGCCGGTCCCACGACTTCTGATTGGGAACAGTTCAGCCAGGATCCGGTATATGCGATCGGGGTTACCCCAGTAACACCGGTTCCGGAGCCGACATCTCTTGCCCTGCTGGGGGCGGCGCTGCTGGGCTTTGGAGCATGGGTGCAGCATCGTCAGCAACACCGCGGGTGAATAGGCCTGAAGTCCACGCACTCTGGCTTCGGCGGCTGCCGGCAAACGCAGCCAGAGTGCGACAAACGGGTTTGCTCCTAGGGTCAATACTGTTCATTTAGATATCTGAATTGCCTTGGTGATGTTAATCACCGGTAGGGGGCAGTCGGTTTTGCGGCGGATCGGGAAGTTGCTCATCTTGCGTTTGACCCCGCGCGGATTGCGGCGGTTCCGGCTGGAGACAACGCGCTCCTGCAGGATCTCGGCGAGCACCGCGCGATGGAACGCCGCCCGCTGCTCCGGGGGGAAGGGCGC
>JAFATF010000403.1 GCA_019244045.1 Acidobacteriota bacterium | reverse complement strand
GCCGGTGCACAGCTTTCATACCCTGCTCGGTGATCTCGCCACGCTCACCCGCAATGTTGTCCGCCTCGGGCGCGATCGCCTCACCGCCATTCTCGCTACCCCCACCCGCACACAGCACCGCGCCTTCGATCTGCTCGGCATCACGCCCACCGCGTAGACAGACTGGCTCCTTGCATGCAAACCATATCAATGGCTTGTGCTTAAAAGCGGGCAAAGTTCGGATTAATGGATGAACTTGACCAAGCATTTAGTGAAGATGGGGGAATAGCTCCTCTTTGAATTTACCACAACCGGTGTCCACATTGGGGCTTTACTCCACCGGCGCCAGAAAGACCATTCCAACGGATGTGAGCTGCCGTCTCACACCAGTTGTTTTCCCTGCTATCCAGAGCAGGGCTGTTTGGATAATGGTATAAATATACATAGGAAAATAAGTATTATGCGGGAGGTAGGGGTTTGTAAAGATTGCTCTATCAATCCGCAATCAGTCTGAATGTATCATACTAAAACAATGGCTTTTTAAAAATCCCCTCCTGTCTAGTCTGCTAAGCCTTGTTTTCCAGTCGCAAGAATTAGCCGGCCGGCGGGGTTCGGTGGCTCAACTCCGGAAGATCTTCTTCCCGGAATTCGGCCGCCGGGCGGTCGTTTGGGCGCCGCGCTGCTTCCCACTGGCGCAGTTCGACGCGGCGGATCTTACCCGAGATCGTCAGCGGCATCGTCTCGGCAAATTCGATCCGGCGCACCCGCTTATACGGTGCCAGCCGGCTGCGTAGGTGGGTGAAGATGTCGAGCGCGGTGGCGCGGTCTGGCCGATGCCCCGCCGCCAGCATGATGAAGGCCTTTGGCACCATCGCCCGCTGCGGGTCGGGCGAGGGTACCACTGCGACGTCGGCGACCGCTTCGTGCTCCAAAAGTGCGCTTTCGATCTCGAACGGGCTGATGCGGTAGCCCGAGGATTTGAACACGTCGTCGGCCCGGCCGACAAAGGTGAGCCGTCCCTCGGCATCGCTTCGGGCCAAATCGCCGGTGCGGTGATATTGCCCAGCGAGCCGCTGGAACAAGCCGTCGTCCAACTGGTAACCCTGAAGGAGGCCGAGTGGGTGGGGCTCGAGCGCGATCGCGATTTCGCCTTCCTGCGCCTCGGCACCGTTCTCATCGAGCAGCTTGACCGCGAAGCCGGGCAGTGGCCGCCCCATGGCGCCGGGCAAGATCGGCTGCCCCGGTGGCGAGCCGATCACGGCCGTGGTCTCGGTCTGGCCGTAGACATCGCGCAGGATTAGGCCCCAGACGCGCCGGATGTGCTCGACGATTTCCGGGTTGAGCGGCTCGCCGCCCGAGACCGCTTCGCGCAGCCGGACCGGCCAGGCAGCCAGATCCTGCTGCATCAACATTCGCCACACCGTAGGCGGCCCGCCGAACACGGTGACGCCGCAGCGCACCAGCGCATCGAGCACCACCCGGGCATCAAACTGCGGCAGGCCCAGTGTGAGGATCGCGCCCCCGGCGTTCCAGACCCCGAACAGGATGTAAAGATGCGCCGCCCAACCGGGGGAAGCCATGAATAGCACCACGTCGTGGGGCTGCGTGCCGAGGAAGTAGGTGGTGCTCAGCTGTCCGACTGGATAGCTCTGGTGGCTATGCAGCACGAGCTTAGGCTTCGCGGTCGTGCCCGAGGTGAAATACAGGACGAGCGGATCCTCGGGCCATGTCTCGCCCTCGGGAACGAAGCAATCCGAGGACGCGTAGGCGTCCTCGAAGCGGTGCCAGCCCGGCGCTCCGCCGACTGCGATCCGCGTCACCCTACTGGCGAGGCCAGCGAAGCGGCCAACGAGCGGCGCGTCGACTATGACGTGCCTGATTCGTCCGCGCCGCACCCGATCGTCGAGCTCGACCGCGGTCAACAGTATCGAAGACGGGGTGAAGACGGCGCCGAGCTTGATCAGCGCCAGGATCGCTTCCCACAGCTGCCGGATATTGGGCACCAGCAACAGCGCCCGGTCGCCCCGCTGCACTCCCAACCGGCGGAGGTGATTAGCCACCTGGTTCGAGCGGGCGGAGAGCATGCCGAAGGTCAGCTTCTCGTCGGTGCTAGCGCCGACGCACCACAGCGCGAGATCGTCGGCCGGCAGGTGGTCGAAATAGTCGAGCGCCCAGTTGAATCGGTCAAGAACCGGCCAGCGGAACTCACGCGTCGCCTGGTTGTAATCGGTGCGCAGCCGCAGCAGCAGATCGCGCGCAGCGATAAACGGCTTCGCATTATCCGGCATCATGGCGCCTCTCCCGTTCTGAAATGCATTTAGCCGATATTCGCCAAATTGCCGGCAGTTTTGAGGCCAGAATCGCCATTTTGTTCGGTTTGGACACGGCAAATCGCCTTAGATGGGCTTGCCGCTTCCTCAAATTAGCTGAGATTCAATGGTAAGCGGGAGGATGATTTTCTGATCCAAAAGTAGACAGCGTAATTCGCTAATCCCTGGCCAGACGGTGAAGGCCGTGCTGTTGAAAGAGGTGATCCAGCGCTTCCTGCATGAGATCCTGTACCGTCCGGTCGGTCTGCACGGATAGAATGCCAACTTGCTTGAATGCCTCCTGGCTCACATAAAAAGTGATCGCCCGCTTCCCTATGCGTGAGCGCTGACGGCCTTCGGCCTGCGCCCCTCCCTTTCCTGCTGCAGATGGAGAAGGGATGTCTCCCTCTCCTGTTGGTCGCGGTGGGTCGGAAGGCGCCTCAAAGGTCATCCGGGGGCGTTGTTTAGTGCCTGACATTAAAAGCCCTCACTCCCGCACGTCATCAAGATGATGAGCTGGCATTCCCACTTGCTGGCTAGCCCACTGCCAAAGCTCTACCACCTCACCAGCCGCTTTGCTTTTGGGGTTCCACTCAATCGCGGACTGGCCGGCTGGAAGCCCATTGACGAAATCCAGCCGGCGAACGAGCCGCGCTGGTGCCACTCGCACTCCAACCTCTGTCAGTGCCGCAATCGCCTCCTCTGTGATCTTGGAAGTCGGCGGTACGGCGTTCATCACTACCCAGGACTGCTTTCCGGCAATCTGCTCCGCCACTCGGACGGTAGAGCCTACAGCTCCCAAATCGAAATCTGACGGCTGACAAGGCACCAACACGAGATCAGCGGCCTTGGTCGCCTCAAGTGCTGCGGCATCAGCTGAGGGGGCAGTATCGATAATCGCTACCCCGGCACCTTGCTTCCTCGCATCCTCGAGGAGCCTGACCAGCCTTCCTGCTTGCGCAGCAACCACGTCCGGCGGACTTCCTCTCCGCTTGTCCCCCCATTTCGCCGCTGTCGCTTGGGGATCGAGATCGAGAAGGACGGTTGGATAGCCGGCCTGTTCTGCGAGGACTGCCAAGTTGGTGGCAATCGTCGTCTTTCCCGCCCCACCCTTTTGGCAAACCACTGAGATGATTTTCACGAGCTCTGCCCCCCTCGCAGCTTGCAGTCTAGCGGCCATGCCCCTTTGCTGGCAAGCTGTAATTATTGCTAGCTTTCTAGCCCTCAGGAGGTCTTCCCCGCTTGTGCGATTAATCCCAGCGGGACTAGGCCTGAGCAACGGCCTTAAAGGAGAATTCAGTTCTCGTCCGGATGCGGAATGCCGGCGGCATCCTCAAGCACATCGATGCGCTGCTCGTGGCTTTTCAGTTTCCGAACGACGGTTGCCTTCAAATCCATCATATCGCGTTTTGCCTCGGCACGGGCGGCAAGGATCTCGCTTTTGAGTTCCTCTTTGCTTGCGTGCAATTCATCGTGAAGGGAACGGCCTTGGTCATGAAGCGAGCGGATATCTGTTCGATGGGCGTGCTGCTCCTCAAGAATTGTACTGACGGTTTGGGCGATGCTCGTGAGGAGTTTCCCGCGTCGCTCGCCTGTTTCGTGAAAGGATTGCTGAGCCTCCTGCACTCCTTTGACAGATGCCTGCAGTGCAGTTTGTCCATTCTGAAGGTTTTTGACATCCCGCTGCAATGAGGCTTGCCCATTCTGCAGTGTGGTTTGCCCGTCTTTCAATCCTTTGACATCCGCCTGTAGTGCAGTCTGTCCATCCTGCAGCTGAGCAACATTTCCCTGGAGAGATTTGAGATCGCCGCTTAACTCTGCGAGTTTTTGTAAAACTTTGTCAGTATCATGCATATAGCTCCATTGTATCATACTCCGTCCGATTTATTATTTGTTGATTGCGTATCGGATTGCTCTTTTCAAAGATGGGTAGAAGTTTTAGAAACGGTCTCTAGCAGCGTCTACGAAGCGCCAGGTGGCCTGAAACACCCGAAACAGGATGGGGCCGGAAACTGGTAATTCGCCCCTGTAGGGCGGTTCTGTGGCCTTTTGCGATATCTTCAAAAACGGTGCTGATGAATTGCTTTCGGTAATGCCCGGTCCGATATGGAGTGAGAGGATTTTGAAAAAGGTCTGAAGCGTTGCTTCAGTGGGTCGCTGCGTCGTTTGCACGAAGAATTCTCGCACCGCTTCAAACTCTGCACACATGCTGCAAATTTCCGTCTTATTATCCCGTTGGGATATGTTCCCCTCTCCGGTATATTCCCGATTGCAATAAAAACATACTGTATATCTGACCATAATTGTTCCAGATTGTATCACAAATCAGCAGAATTGCCCACCCGGTAAACGGTTCTCTCTGTTGCGTCTTCTTTCCCCCTCCGGCTCAATGCATAACCCGGTCATTTTTGAAGTCGGCAAGCAGTTTCTCAGCAAGCGCGACGGCGCCGGTGGTGTTAGTAACGCGCATCG
>JAFATF010000712.1 GCA_019244045.1 Acidobacteriota bacterium | reverse complement strand
CCTTTTCTGCACTTCCGGCCATTCGATGCTTCCAAGCGCTAGCCCAGCGTTTCTTCGAGCTCAAATTTAAAGCAGTCAGACCCCCTGTGCGGCCAAACGATGCTTCCAATCGCGGCCAATCGATGCTTCAAGTCACAAATTTCAACTTCTAATTCTCTAGCGAACAGGTGAGCAATCAGGAACGAAATTGTTTGCGTGGTGCCGTTGAAAGCAGAAGGAGCGCCGGTGCCGGGCGCAGGGTTTTCGCCCGAAGCTGTGCCAGGCAATGCAGTGGAAAGAAGAATATCTGAACTCATCGGTTACGACTTCAATTGGAGGAGCAAAAACCAAAGAGTATGCCGGAATGCCCCGAAGCAGTCCATCAGCGAAACCGATGGTCAACAAAAAGTGGTTGAGACCCACGCGGACCTGAGCTGTGCGCGCACAATCACAAATCCGGCGAATGCCGTCGGGGAACAACGCTTGAACACGAGTTCAGCTCGTCGCACGACTGTCTTCATATATGACACGAAGGCCTCCGCTCAATGTCGGGAGGCGGTGGAGAATTTCCGTCGGTAGGCCATAGGAGACGTTCGCAGCTCTCGGCTGAAGTGCTGCCGCAGTGTTGCCGCAGTTTGCCATCCTACGGCAGCGGCGATCTCATCGATGCCATCGTTGGTTTGCTCCAACTTCCGCTGCGCAGCCAGTAAGCGCAAATGCGTCAGCCATTGATGCGGAGTTGTGCCAGTCTGGCGTCGAAACTGCCGGGCAAAGGTACGCGGAGACATCGCAGCGCGGCGAGCCAGATCATCGACCGAAAGATCCTGGTCGAAATGTGATTCAAGCCAAGCGAGGACTGGAGCGAGTCCGCCATTTGGCGTCTTTCGGATCGGCTCGGGAATGAATTGCGCTTGTCCTCCGTCGCGATGTGGCGGCACGACGAGGCGCCGCGCGACCTGATTGGCAACCTCAGCACCAAAATCTTTTCGAACGATGTGCAGGCACAGATCGATCCCCGCTGCGCTCCCAGCTGAGGTCAACAAGCGACCCTCATCTACGTAGAGGACGTCCGGCTCCACTTTGATTTGCGGATATTTCGAGCGCAACGTGTCGGCGTGCCGCCAGTGAGTCGTGGCACGGCGTCCGTTCAATAATCCTGTGGCCGCGAGCACAAAGACGCCGGAGCATATCGAGACCAGCCGAGCGCCGGATGAATATGCCTCGCGCAAGCGTGCAATTAGACGCTGTGGCGGAGGCACATCGATGCCCTTCCAGCCGGGAATGATAATGGTGCCGGCGGTGGAAAGCTTTGAAAGGCCGCTTCCAACGATAAGGTGGATGCCTCCCGTGCTCCGCAATGGCCCCGAATCCAGCGAAGCGGCCGCGAAGCGGTACCAATTTCGACCCACCTCGGGTCTCGGTAGGCCGAAGATCTCGACTGCAATCGCAAGCTCGAAAGTACAAAGCCCGTCGTACGCGAGAGCGACCACATTGCGCTTATTTCGAGGCATGGCAGGATTTTAGCGCAGAATGTCATTTCTGCCTATCGCAATGTGAGCTTGTTTAGGACACAGTAGGTTTTAGTAGTTTCAGGAGAGAAAACGATGCCAAACTTGATAAGCGCGACTTCTCGGATCAGCGAGTTGGCGGCTGCTGATTCAGCCGATGCCCTTCGTCATTTCGAGCGCCTTCTGACCTTTGAAACCGATTGTTGGGACGTTCACGAGGCGATCCTAGACGGCAACCCTGACTTTGTGCTGCTGGACGTTCGTAGCCCGCAGTCCTTCCAACTTGGCCATCTGCCGGGCGCGACCAACATGCCGCATGGCAGGATCAATGAGCGGAATCTAAGCACGTATGCTGTGGATACTCTTTTTGTGGTCTATTGCAAGGGGCCGCACTGCAACGGTGCCGATCGCGCGGCCGCCAATCTGGCGAGGCTCGGGAGAAAAGTAAAGAAGATGATCGGCGGGATCGAGGGCTGGAAGGACGAGGGCTTCGACCTGATAACGGACTGATCGACCTCGCATACAATCGCTCACATCGTGAGGCTGTATGCGGGACATGACCTGAATCACCTTGGGCAAGTGGAGAACATCGTAGCAAAGGTCGACTCGCAAAAACCTTTGCAGCGGGTCTTTACCCGACGTGAAGATAAAAAAGGTTCTCCTTTCTCCTTTTTCGTTGGCATTGCCATTCTTTTGCTCTGTACGCCATCGCGGGGACAAGACTCTTTGCAGCTCTTCCACAGGATGCAGAATGCATTAGGGGGCGCCGACAAGGTCGCCGCGATCCACGATTTTGAGGACGTTGTTCGCGCCGATGCGTGGCATGACGACGGCCGTCCAATGGGCGTCGTGCGGAAGCGAGTGCGCTTCATCCGGCCCGCCTACCTTCGCATCGACCAGGTGGGCCGCGAAGACGCCTATGTTCTCTATTTCGACGGAACTGCAGGATGGGAAATCCTGCCCAATGGGACCGTGGCCGATCTCGCAGGCGATGAGTTAAAGTTTGCACAGAATTATGTGTGGCACCTCAACCTCAATGTGTGGTTAGCCGATCGCAATCCACAATGCCGGATCACCGCGCCCGCTCCTTATGTGCTCGTTGTAACGGATAAGAACGACCCCTCCCTGAAAGAGAAACTCACGCTCGACGCGAAAACATTCCTTCCCACGAACTCGGGGTCACTTTCCAACTGGCAAGCATTTGCGGGCGTAAAGTTCCCTCAGCAAATTTCCAGCTTCCATAACGGGACGAAGGTCGCGGCCATCACTGTTGAACGGACCAAGATAAATCATGGGCTGAAGCTCGCCGATTTGTCCGTAAAGCCGCCCGACCGAAGGCCAGTGATGCCTCTGCCCTGAGCGCCGTGCAATCCGGAGTCGCCCAATTGCACCGCGCTACGGGATATGTAGTGCTGTATACGTACAGTGTAGTAGAGACGAACGTGCGAGCCGGTTCGGCAGAACGAACTTCAGAACGTAGATGTGATCAAGGTCTCAGCGAGTGAGAGCCTTACGGTCGGGGAACTGGCGGCGGTGGTCGAAGAGGCACACCGTCAGCATTTGAAGGTTGCGGTCCATGCCATCGAGACTGCCAGCATACAGACCGCAATTGATGCCGGCGCGGATTCGATCGAGCACGGCAATTTTGTGACTGACGACCAGCTTGCGCCAGAAGGGCATTTTCTTCGATCTGACGGCGACTTTTTATGGCGGCTTCTTTCTGAAGATCACAGAGCCCAGTATCGTGATGTCGGCCGGTATGCATGCTGATGATGCCGATTCTGCCTCGCAACGGGCTCGTGGTCAGGCTGCGATCGCTGAGATTGCCAAAGCTGCCGTCACTGTGCCACGCGATGCAATTCGCGAATAGACGCCGCAACCAGGTCCGGATCGTCGCACATGGGAAAGTGATTGCCGTTGGCTATCACGTGCTGGCGAGCATCAGGAAAGCGTTGCCGCCAACGCGGTTGAAATCCCAACGGGTCATTGCGTTCACCGACTATCGTGAATAACGGAAGTTGGCGAAACGGGCCCATCAGCGCGCGATCAACCTGCTCATAGATGGCTTTGGATTTGAGAGCGTCCTGCATATAAGCGTGGAAGGCTCTGATCCCGTGACGCCCTATGCCAGAGAGAAAAGCTCTGCGGCTCGGCTCGTCCATGTGCCGGCTGATTCCGAATGAACTGGCCGTAATGCGCGGAAGTATTCCGCTGAATG
>JAFATF010000281.1 GCA_019244045.1 Acidobacteriota bacterium | reverse complement strand
CACAACCGGTAGAAAGCCGACGGCGCCCGCCAAAGTAAACTGCGTTTTGGGTTGGGTGAGATATTCGATTAGCGCCATCGCCTTGGCTGTTTCGCTTGCGCCTTTCATCACGGCCAACCCGACCAGAAGCGGCATATAGCCGCGCCCCTTGGGTCCGGCGGGGGCTGGGAAGGCGACAAATTCGCTCGGTTTCTGGCGTAGCGCGTCGAGCACGCGGGCGATGTGGTCGAAGGCGACCCAGACCTCGCCAGACAGTAAGGGCTGTGCCATGAAATTGTATCTGGTGGAGTTTGGATTCACCCGTTTCCATAACGACGCGAACTGCGTCCACATTTCCTCGGAAGTCTCTGAGCGGAACGGAACCACGACGCCACCAGTGTAAGACGGGTAAAGGAAGCCCTCCAGAAAGCGATGCATCAACCCCTGCGGGCCCGCTGGAAAGCCCACCAGGCGCTTGCCCGTCTTCTCCTGGAGCGTACCGGCCCACGTCGCGAACTCGTCGTAGCTAAGCGCATTGATGTTCGCACCGCGCGGCAAATAGGGCAGCGCTTGTTTGTTGGCGACCATGATGTACCCGGCTTGCATCCATGGGATGTAGAACTGGTGCACAGTGCCGAGTTTGCCGAGTGTCAGCAGCGGATCCGGGATGCTGCGGTCGGCGCGCTTTCCGATGAGGTCGTCGAGCGGTACCAAGGCGTCAAGCGGCACAAGCGACTGCAACTCACCGTGTAGCGCGCCGACGACATCTATCGTGTGCAAGCCTGTCTGTTGCTCTGACGCGATTCTTGTCAGAAGCCGTTGTGGCACGTCGGTGATGTAATCGACCTCCTGGGGGAAATCCTTCAGGACCAGGTTGCGCATCTTCTGCGCTTCCTCGATCGGCCGCAGTTGGGTCGAGAGAAAAATGAGGCGCCCGGTTTGAGCGGCACCCGCCATCGTGGCAAGCAATCCGGCGCAAAGGGAGAGCACAAGCAACGCCAACACCCGCCGGGTATTCCCTCCTTCACAAGCCTTCAATGAAGGACGATACGCGTCCGGGCGCTCGTGGCTTATCATTGGCACGCCCTCCGACTAGAGGTACGAAACCGCGCCGCCCTCTTCGGGGGACAAAGTTTCACCAGGTAGCGGTTGAGCCAGACGGCGACACAGAAGATCTCCGGTGGACTACATAATTCCATAGACAGGCTGTCGTTCTGAGAAGTCAACAACGGACGGGTATGTGAGTCGCTCCCACATGACGATGCCAGCGGACGACTCGCCAGCGGTGAACCCATCCACGCAGACACGCGCGGTGAGTGCCATGCACCTTCTGCACGAAATTCAGCGTTGGCTTTTCTTCAAGAAAAGAGTTTGCTCCGTGACTGAGTGGCGCCGCGCCGCTGACGTTTGTGAAAAAGGCCAGTGCGATCACTGGCCCCAGCCTCGCCAATTGCTCCAATCTCGTCATTTGCACCTCCTCTCCAACTCGCTTTTCAAGCCGGGCACTAAGGCGTCGTCATGCGCGTCGCGCGCTGAGGCATCATTCGCTCTAGAACGATCCGACGATCGAGCCGAGAGCGATAATCGCGGCAAGCGCCACTATGGGCCCGACGATGACGATATCGCGATAGCTTTCGCGATGGGTTGATCCACAGACGGCGAGCAACGTAACCACGGCGCCGTTATGCGGCAGGCTGTCGAGCGTTCCAGCGCCTACAACCGCTACCCGATGCAAGAGGTCGGGAGCCAGGCCGATGTCCGCCGCGCGTTGCATGTAGGTGCCTGCGAGTGCATCGAGTGCGATGGTCAACCCGCCGGATGCAGAACCTGTCAGCGCTGCCAGCACGTTGGTTGCGATAGCCAAGGACACAAGCGGGCCGCCCTGGATTCCAAGCACCGCATCGCGAACGAGGCCAAAGGCCGGCACTGCCGCCACGACCGCCCCAAAACCGACCAGGCTCGCCACGCTCATCGCAGGGAGTACTGACGCATTGGCTCCTGCATCTAACGTCTCGCGAACCGTCGGCAACCGGCGATAGTTGATTGCGAGCACGGTCACAATTGCGCAGACGAGCGCCGTAATGACGGCCCAGACCCCACCGACTGCCGCAAGCGACGTCTCGCCCCATCGGGCTTGGCCCAGGAATGAAGCATCCAGCCGCGGCAGCACATATGTGGACATTAAAAGGTTGATCGACACAACGACAACAAGCGGCAGCGCCGCAGGCAAGAACGCCGATGGGGTTTTGCTTGGACTGGCACGCATGATTTCCGCCGGATCGAACTCGCGAGCGGTCGTAGCTCGCTCGCGCAACTTCTCATCAAAGGCAAGCTGCTCGACCTGAAGGGAATCACGATCAGCGAATGCTTCAGCGACGCGCTTGGCGCGCCCTTCTTCACGACCAAGCCACCACATTCCGAAGCCGAACATGATCAACGATGCTAGAATGCCGAGGCCAGGTGCTGCGAACGGGGTCGTACCGAAGAACGGCATCGGGATAGCGTTCTGGATCGATGGTGTTCCCGGAAGGGCAGACATGGTGAAGGTCGACGTGCCGAGCACGATCGCGGCGGGCATCAGCCGCTGCGGAATTGCAGCGGTGCGAAACAACCGCTGCGCCATTGGAGCAAGCACGAAGAAAGCGACGAACAAACTTACGCCGCCATAGGTGACGAACGCTCCGGCAAGCACAACGGCAAGCATGGCGCGTTGAGCGCCGAGCCGTGTGGTGATGAAATCGGCAATTGCCGCGACCGAGCCGGTATCCTCCATGAGCTTCCCGAAAACAGCCCCAAGCAGGAAGAGCGGGAAGAATTGGCCTATAAAGCCCGAAGCGCTGCCCATGAAGGTCTGCGTCCAATGGGCGAGCAGCGGCTCGCCCGATAGGAGGGCGGTGATCATCGCCGCGAGCGGCGCCAGGAGAAGCACGCTCCAGCCGCGATAGGCCAGCCAGATCAGGACACCAAGGCCAATCAGGATACCAGCAAGGCCGAGCAGGGTCATCGCCTTAGCACTCCTGCAGCAGCACGTCGAGGTCGGCGGTGGATTTTTGTCCCAAATCACACGCGTGGACCGCGAGGAATTGCTCGGCGCAGCGGCGCCCTTCCTCCTTGAGCACGGCAATAAACGACCACTCGGCGTTGAGCTTCGAAGACGCGCCAAAGGCAGCGAGCTTGTCAGTCCAGATCCTGTGCGTGCGCATGCCGGCCCAGCGAGCCCCTTCTCCGTGACCAGGATCCGCGACTTGCCTGAGCAACGCAATCATCCGCAGCTCTTTCATGAGGGGCGAATTGAACGAAATCTCGTTGAGGCGATTAAGGACTTCATTCGCGGTACGAGGGACATCAGGCCGCTCGCGCGGATTGATTTGCACCAGGATCGTGTCATGCGCGTCGCTTTCGCGGACGAGCGGCGTAATGGTCGGATTGCCGGCGTATCCTCCGTCCCAGTAGTACTCTCCATCGATTTGGATGGCCTGGAACATGGTTGGCAAGCACGCAGATGCCAGAAGCACATCCGCGGAAATCTCGGCATTGCGGAAAATGCGGCCGCGCCCGGTGCGCACGCTCGTGGCTGTAATGAAGAGCTTGATTGATGAACTGGCAAGTCGATCGAAATCTATGCTTTCCGCAAGGATGGCGCGCAGCGGATTGTGATCCAGTGGATTGAGATGATAAGGCGAGAAAACTCGCGTCATCAAATCGAACGCCAGATAAGCCGGAGAGCTGTCGAGTGACCAGCGACCCATCAGCCTATCGAGTGGTGATCGCTGCAATGGACTGAACGCAGCTGCGCGAGCGACCCGGCGCCAATAGGACTCGAGCGCCTCCTTTGCACTTTTTTGACCACCTTGACCCCAACCGTAAGCAAGCACCGCGGCATTCATCGCGCCGGCTGATGTTCCAGAGATCGCCTCGACACTGAGCCAAGGCTCCTCGAGCAGACGGTCGAGCACGCCCCAGGTGAAGGCGCCATGCGACCCCCCGCCTTGCAGAGCTAGATCGATCAGAACCCGGGGCTGTCTCGTGACACTCGTGGTCTCCGGCGTCATCGCAAATTCTCCCAAGGACAGTCGAGCCGGTCTTATTGCGGCCTGTCAGTTGGTGGGCGAGGGTGCTCCCGCTCGATCAGATGGCCGCATCGGATTTCGAAGAACCAGCAGCTTTGCGTCTCCATTCGCGCGTGCTTTGCCATCCGTAAGCTCGCCGACCGCGCCGGGTAGTTTGCAGCGATGCTGCTGCAAACCTAAGCAAGAGCGCTAAAACTGGAAATTGCCTCAATTTCAGACTTGCTCGTCATGTAGGGGTCGCGAGCCAGCCGACGATGGTCGGAGTTCAACTGGCATGAATATAGCGCGTATGGTCTAGAGAGCCGTCCCAAAAAACCCTGAACCCGCGGGGAGAGTGTACCGATGGAAGATTGTCGCAAAAGCGGCCTTTGTTGACTCGCGCATTCGCCACTTTCGCAGTGAGTTTTCCGGTTTCCCGTCCAGACCGGTTGGTGCTTTCATCTTAAGTCGCTATGGCGACAGCATTGCGAAGGGGGCGGCTACCCCAGAAAGCCTGTAAACAGGCCACTCGAGGGCGGACCCGATCAGGGCCGTTATGATCAGCGGGGAATGGCTGGGTTCGGCGCAGCATGTCTCCGAGGCCCGCGTATTGGCATGCTGTCTCCAAATCTCTTTGCGAACCGGCATGGTGGATCTGGCATTCATCAACGGCGCATCGATCTCGGTCGATGGCGTGGGCCAATGTCTTCCACTAGTGGGATCGGAGATAGTCTGAAAGCATTCGGCCCTGTTCCGAACCGGGCTTCTGGCACTTTTTTACCAAGGGGCGTCCCAAACGCGAGGACGTGCGCAACTCCATAGGTGCGATACCGAATTCTCGCCTGAAGGCTCGACTGAAAGTGGACGGATCGGGAAAGCACAGGCTAGCTGCAATTTCGCCGACCGGCAGGGTACACGTCGTATCAGACAGCATGGAAAAGCTTGCCAGAAGGCGACGGCGCTGGATGTAAGTGGCCACGCCACCCTCGCTTTCGAGAACGCGATAGAGCTGCGATCGCGACATGCCTGTCTCGTGACACAGCTTGTGTGGGCCCAGCGATGGGGACCGGAGGTTCCTGGCAACCGCTTGACGCACCTTCTCCAACATCGTGATTTTGACGTGAGGCTGAGCACATGCCAATCGATCGGCGGAGGGAGTGCGGCACGCGGCCACCATCGCGCGAATTGCGTTTGGAAGGCGCGCAGCCTCTTCGGGCGCCAGATTTGGCAGACTTTGCTCCAACAAGAGCAGGTAATCAGCGAGCAGTTGGTCCGCTCCTGTATCGATCATGGAGCCCGTCACCATGTCAAAGAAACCCCTATGCCGGAGAATGAGCAGTTGAGTCGAAAATGCGTACGGGTTCATATGGCCCTCGCTTACACGGCGTCAGCTAGGCCCCGAATCTCTCGTTGCAATAATAAATACAACCTATGAGAAGTTGAAATCACAACCTCCTCGAGGTAATATAGTACTGTTTTGCAAAGCTAAGCCGGGGCGCCGAGCCGGTGGATAGGAGCGCCATAGAACAGATTTCAATTTTGTGTGAACAGAACCTTATACGTTATCCCAAGCAGCCTGATGACTCTCATCCCGAGCAGCCTGATGACTGCGTTTGGGCGAATGCCGCAATCAGCCCCAGGTTGCGCAATCGCTTTCATCGCGATTGTCGAAATTCCTCCATCATGGGACTGGCCAAACTTGGGACGCTCAGCACATCACTGAGATTCTCTGCCTATGGGGTTTGTACGTAGTGGTTTATTATGAGGGCGTTTAGCGGGCAACGCACGTTTGGCTGACACGTACGCTAAGCGGACCCTGCAATCGGATGATCTGCTCAACGTGTGGCAAGTTTGTTTTGATGCGCCTCAAACCAGCAGCTCGGCGCTGGAGAAAGGTGAGTATGTCATGTCCCACCACAAGATCGCGGCCACTCGGATTTCTCGAAATGCCGCCGCCGGGCGGAGGCGCACTTGCAAGTTGGACTCGGAATTGGTCGCGCTGCGAGAACAGCTGCATCGGCGCATTGCATCAGAACTCCATGATTCAACTTGCCAACACCTGATAGCGGCCAGCCTGGGCGTGATGCAGGTAAGAAGCGCGCTAGCAGATCCGGTCAAGGCGGAGGAGCACTGCGATCACGTCGACGTCTCGATCGAGCGCGCCCTGAAGGAATTGCGATCTCTCACCTATTTGCTTCACCCACAGCACCTGTTTGACGAAGGGCTCAAGACCACAATCGAGGGGTATGCGGAAGAGTTCGCTCTTCGAACATCGTTGGTGGTCAAGACCTCGATATCGCCTGCCGTTGACCATCTGTCGCGGGAAAACCAGCAGTCCTTGCTGAGAATTGTTCAGGAGGCTCTGACGAATGTCTATCGTCATGCAAGGGCATCAAGGGTCGACATAACGATCGGGGGGCGTTACCGGGAGTTCCAGCTCGAGATTCACGACGACGGACAAGGCATAATGGCCGACAATCGTGTATGTCGCTTGCGTCCGGCGACGTTCGGCACGGGGCTTCGTATCATGCAAGCAAGGCTGGAAGAGATGGAAGGGCGGCTGGAGATCTTGACCGCGCCGACAGCGGTGCGCCGAGGAACGACCGTGCGTGCGACTTTTCCATGTGCATTCCCCATCGAACCTGTTGACCGCAGGTGCGCCCTCAAGAAGAGCGGTTAGTCGCGCTCTCGCGGCTCGTTTGGACTTTTCTCGGGGAACGATCATCGAGGAGGGGCTCTCGTGAAGCGAATTCTCATAGCTGACGATCATGACGCGGTACGATGCGGAATACGCGCGGTGCTGGAGCAGCGCCCGGGCTGGAACATTGCTGCGGAGGCGGCCGACGGAAAAACGGCATTTGAGGCCGCTCTAAAAGAGCGCCCCGATGTTGCTATCGTCGATTTCTCCATGCCGCGTATGACGGGTCTGGAAGTAACCAGACGGATCAAGAAGCATCTTCACGCGACGGAGGTGCTGATTTTCACGGCGCATGACTCCCATATACTGGCCCAAGAGGCCTTCCAAGCTGGCGCACGCGCCTTCTTGGCGAAGTCCGATGCAAACAAGCTGCTGTTAGCGGCGGTCGAATCGCTCATGGCGCACAGGCCATTCTGCGGAGGGCGATTTTTCCTGCGATCGCGCCGAGAACTGGAGGAAACAGAAGGAGGTGCGGGGCTCTCCCCACGAGAGCGGCTTGTCGTCAAGCTCGTGGCTGAAGGGCATAGCAACAAGGGTATCAGCACGATCCTGAGCTCAAGCGTGAAAACAACAGAAGCTCATCGGGCCTCTGCCATGGATAAATTGGGCGTAAATTCGGTCGCTGGACTCGTGCGTTACGCAGTAAGGGCCAAGTTGATCGAGTAATGAACGGTCCGGCCTGCCGCGTGATCGGTTTTGTCGTACTTGGACTTTGACCGGGATCAGCAATATTGCTCCGAGCATGAGATGACGGATCGGCGCAGCCAGGATATCGCATGCGGTGCGCAAAACTGGTCTGGTGAGCTGGCCATTGCGATCCGACAAAAGCCTCGCACGCGGGGAGGAATGCTCCCAAAGCCGGATCGCATCAATATGCTACGCGCATGAGCACTCCAAACGCGGCCGCCAGCGACACGAGGCAGATGCACGATACCGGCCATTCCCTCAGAAGGTCGTCGCAGTTTTCAAGGAGAGCACTCGAGGAAAGACCAGCACGACGGATGGGGCCGACCACTGCCCGCAGTGCCTTGCAGCGCCATGGATGTGTTAGCGGAAGATCCCAACGACCCAGCAAAATTGCCACCACTGCTCCTCCCACGAGGAGCAGGAGCATTTTCCAAACTGCGTCCAAACCGAGCTTGTCCGCAGCACTGGCTTGCGGGATCGGCAGAAACGCGTCCCAGGGTGCAAGGCCGAGCAATAGCGAGCACAGCGCAAGCGCAAGCGCGGCCAGCTCTCGAATACGCGATGTCGCGCTGTGCGGAGTAGTTGCGCCGTCGCTAGTGCCCACTGCATGTGCCAGCACGAGCACAACGTATGCGGCTGTGAAGACGCCCCCCGCCTGAAGCACGAGAGCCCACCACCATTGTCCGTTCTCGGCTGCTGCCTGCAGCAGCAGCTCCTTCGCAAGAAAAGCTCCGCCCGGCGGCAAACCCATCAGCGCGAGGCCGCTAAACGCGAAAGCGAGTACGCCGATCGGCAATATCCGTCCGACACCGCGCAGTCCCGGGATGCGATCCTGCCCCAGCGTCGCATAGATGCACCCCGCCGCCATGAACATCGCAGCCTTCGCCGTCGCGTGAGAGATCGCCTGCAACAGACCTCCGCCCAGCGCGCCACTACTCTCAAGCTGTCCGGAAGGACCGAACGCGAGTGGAAACATCAGGAAAAGGTATCCAATCTGGGCGAGCGTCGAGTATGCGATCAGGAGCTTCAACCGTTCCTGCCGCAGAGCGACAACGCTGCCAAGCACGATTGCCGCCCCGCCCAGCCCGGCGAGCAACTGCGTCGCGGCAAATCCAGGCACGCCGGGCATTACGTTAAACCAGAGGCGTACAATGATGAAGAAAGAGCCCTTCACGACCAGGCCAGACAGAATCGCACTTGCTGCCGTCGGCGCGCCGGCGTGGGCTGGCGGCAGCCAAAGGTGCAACGGGAAGAGTGCGGTCTTGGCAAGAAGACCGGTCGTCATCAATGCCGCAGCGACGAGAACGGCAGGTTGCGCGCCGACGCGATGCGACAACAATACGATGTCGAGTGTGCCATGAAGGCCATAGAGGAGGGTTGCGCCTAGCAAGTAGAGCACGGAGCCAAGCAGCGCAAACAGCAAATATCGTATCGCCGCTCGCAATGTCTCCGTGTGGCCATCGAGTGAGACGAGCGGTACTGCGGCAAATGTCAGTAGTTCGAGCGCAACATAAAGCGTGAAGAGGTCTCCAGCCAGGAAGATCGTGTTCAGCGCCCCCCAAATGGCCAACAGCAGGATCCAAAACGTAGATGACGCGCGCCTGCCGGTCCCAGTCGCGGAGAAATCCGCGGCGGCAAAGGCGGCCACCGCACAGATCACGACTGCAGTCGTGGCCAGCATCACCGCCGCCAACCCGTCTGCGCGCAACGCTATCCCCAGCGGCGGCGGCCAGTCGCCCAACAGGTAGACGATAGGACCGTTGCTGTGCAGAAGCGCGACGAGAATTGCCGCTGAAATCGCCAAGCCTAAAAGTACGATCGCGCACGCGATGAGCCTTACATACCGGTCGCCCAGAATGAAGGCTAGCAAGACGCCTGAGACCGGGACGACCACCGACAGCACCAGCATGAAACCCCCAGTGCTTGCTGTCGCGTCCAGTGTGGCGGCGGTGGACAACATCAATGACCGGGTGGATCAGAGCCAGCGCGGCCGGCTGGGCCGCTGCTCAGCGTCGTTGAACTGGCCTTCTCGGAGAGTCGGAGCAAGAGCGCGACGGCCAAAGCCGTGGCGGAAAACGCGACAACAACACCGGTAATCACCAGCGCTTGGGGCACGGGGTCATTGCCAATGCCTGCAGCGGCACCACGCCGTCCGACGACCCCGAACAGTAGAAATACGCCACTGCCCAGCAAATTGAAGGCAATGATCTTGCGGAGAGGTTGCGGACTCGTGATCATGCCGTACAGCCCCAATCCGACCGCGGCGGCAGCATACAATCCGAACACATTGACGCCGCTCATGGCTTCGCGCTCCGTTCAGGTGCGCCGGTGAGCAGAAGGCCGAGAGTTGCCGCGATGGTTTGGATCATCGCAACTTCAAT
>JAFATF010000163.1 GCA_019244045.1 Acidobacteriota bacterium | reverse complement strand
CCGTTCCGTTGGACTCTCAAGCTGCTTTGTCCAAAGCCTATTATCACGGTATTTCCTATTCTTCCCATTGGCTATAACTATCCATTATAGCCAATGCCTCCGGCGCGGCGCGGCTGTTGCGGCCGGTCTCCTTTTGGCTTATAATGGGAATATTGCTGGTTATAGCCAATGATTTTGGATGCCGCTCCGGGGCTTTTCGAAAATTCTCCTGGGGTATAGTATACAGCGTATGAAGGAAGAACAATCAACAACACACGCAAAAGATGTATTCGTCACAGCGCTTGAGGGACAGAATTTCTCCCCAAAGACCGTCCGGGCATACCGGGATGACCTGAGCCAGTTCATAGCCTGGCTTGAGACGATCCGCGTCGATTGGGATAATCCCAAACGGTTAGGGAAGACCGATATCGAGGCGTTCCTGCACCACCTCTCCGGCATCCCCCTCACTGGGGTCTCCAGAGCCCGCAAACTCGCCGCCATCCGCAAGTTCTTCAGCTTTCTGCAGGAGAACGGGATCCTACAGACCAACCCGGCCTCAGCCGTCCGCGGCGCCAGGCGCGAGGAGAAAGAGCCGGGGATCCTCTATAAGGAGCAGTACAAAGCGCTCCTCTACGAGGCCACAGAGCACCCGCGGGACTACGCGATCATCATGACCTTCCTGCAGACGGGCATTCGCCTCTCCGAGCTTGCGAACCTCACGCTCGAGGATGTCGATTTTGAAAACCGGCTCCTGACAGTCCGCCAGGGGAAGGGACGCAAGGACCGGCAAATCCCCCTGGTCGAGGAGGAGGTCAAGGCACTCAGAAACTATCTCCGCTTCCGGGCAACCGAGCTCATTCTGGATGACGACACGCTGTTTCTCGCGAAAAACGGCACGTCCTTAAACGTCTCCTCTGTCAAGGCGATTGTTGCCAAGTACGTCAAGAAGGCCGGGATCCGCAAACGGGTCAGCGTCCATACGCTAAGGCACACCTTCGGCGCCCATAAGGCCGACAAGCACATGAGCATTGCGACCCTGCAGACACTCATGGGGCACAAGAAGAAGGAAACTACTCTCAAATATATTCATCTGGCACGGACCAACCTGCGTAAAGAAATGGTAGAAACGGCATTATAACCCTAATTGATAAACTTTTTAATATTTATGTGTCACCTCTTTATGCTTACATCATCCTCAGCAGTAGTATAATCATGGTTGAGAACACTGTAGTATAGGGCCATTCCATAAAACCCAATGGCACCGTCAACTTAGGATCTGCATATCGATCGAAAGCGCTGGCGAAACAGGTCGGCGACATCGGGTTCATTATCCACAACCAAGATACTTACACTCATGATGCTGCCTCTGCCGTCGTCGCCCGGTAGGCACACGGCAAGCGAACAGTGAACTCAGTGAACTCGCCGACCCGGCTATCGACAGTGATCGTGCCACCGTGCTGTTGCGTCACGATGTCGTAGCTGATGGAGAGACCCAGACCGGTGCCCTTGCCCGTCGGTTTGGTCGTAAAGAATGGTTGGAACAGCATGTTGCGGTGCTCGGGCTTGATGCCGGTGCCGTTGTCGCGGATCCGCACCTCGACGGCATTGCCGAGATCGCGCGTCGTCACCTTCAAGACTGGCTGGAAGCCCGGGTCGTTCGACTCCCGATGACGCTGGCGGGCAGCGTCAAAGCCGTTGCCGATCAAGTTGATCAGCACCCGCGTGATATCCTGCGGCACCAGCTCGACTCCGGGGATCGCGGGCACGAAATCGCGTTCGAGCGCGATGTTAAAATTCTGGTCTTGGGCGCGCGCACCGTGATAGGCGAGGTTCACGGCCTCGTCGACGAGTTCGTTGAGGTCGACGGTCCGCCGCTCGCCGCTCGAACCGCGCGAATGCGCTAGCATGCTCTGTACAATGCCGTCGGCGCGTCGGCCATGCTCGGCGATCTTGTCGAGATTGCCGGTTAGCATATCGATGGTCTCGTCGATCTCGCCCTGGGTGTCGGCGTCGAGCGTGGCGATCCCGGGCCGCGCCATGCCCTTCAATTCGTCGAGCAATTCGACCGACAGCCCGGCGAAGTTATTGACGAAATTCAGCGGGTTCTTGATTTCATGGGCGATGCCGGCGGTCAATTGCCCGAGCGAGGCCATCTTTTCGGCATGGATCAGACTTGCCTGCGCGGCTTTCAGCTCGACGAGCGCCTTTTCGGCGGCGTCGCGGGCGGCACGGATTTCGGCCTCGGCGTGCCTCCTCTCGGTCACGTCGCTGTACATCAGCACAAAGCCGCCGCTTGGCACCGCGTTGCGACGCACCTCGATGACCCGCCCGTCCGGCCGTATGCGCTCGAAGCGCAATTCCTGGTTGGTGTCTTCGAGCCGCCGGCTCAGCTCGGCTTCGAGCGCCTCGCTGCCAAATTCGCCGCGGCCGGCGAGATAGCGAACATAGCTTTCATAATCGGGCCGCTCGGCCAAAAACGCATCGGGCAAGTCGAGCAGCTGTTGGAAATTCATGTTCCACGCAGCCAGCCGCAGTCCGGTGTCGAACATCGCCACACCGTCGCCCATATTGTCGAAAGTCACGCGCAATTCGGCCTGACGCTGGCGGATCTCGTCAAATAGCCGGGCATTCTCGATCGCGATCACCGCCTGATCGGCAAAAGTTGCGACCAGTGCGATCTGCTTCTCGGTGAACGGCTCGACGCGCGAGCGGCCGAATGTGATGACACCGATCAATGCATCCTCGCGGATCAGCGGCACCCCCAGCATTGTGCGCTGACCGCCGATCTGGACCGCTTCGGCCCGGGTGTATTCGGGGTCGGCCGCCGCGTCCACGATATGCACCGCGCGCCGTTTGAGCGCGGTCCGGCCGGCCAAAGTGCCGCGGCCTAGCGGGATCGGATTGCACGCCTGGAATTCCTTGTATTCTGCCGGAACTCCGAACGCGGCCACCATGCGATTGAGGCCATCTTGCAGTCGGAAGATAAAGCCGGAGTCGGCCTGGCAGATGCGCGCCGCCTTTTTCAGCATCGCGTCGAACACCGGCGCGAGGTCGCCGGGCGAGGAATTGATGACCTGCAATACCTCGGCGGTCGCGGTTTGTTGCTCCAAGGCCTCGCGCGTCTCGGTGAGAAGCCGCGCATTTTCAATGGCGATAACCGCCTGCGCGGAGAAATTCTGCAATAACGAGATCTGCCTCTCGGAGAACGGTCGCACCTCCTGGCGATAGATGACAAAAATACCGAGTAACGTGTCATTTTGATGGATTGGGACGGCCAGGCCCGTTCGCGCCCCGCCAAGCTCAATTGTTGCTTGACGCAATAGACTTTTCGAATGATTCCCAGGACTTGCGAGGTCTGGCACGTGCACGTAGCTACGTCCCCGCGCTATATCGCCCAGCGCGGCCGAATCCGCGAGGTTTATTGGGCCGGCAAGGAATTCGGCATACGCGGCAGGGACGCCATGCAAGGCCGCTGCACGGAACCGCTCACCATCATAAATCCATAATATGCCAAACCCCGCTTCGCACAGTCGGGTTGCCCGTTCGAGCATTGCGTCAAAAACGGGGGTGAGGTCACCTGGCGAAGAGTTTATGACCTGAACTATTTCCGCCGTCGCAGCCTGCTGCTCCAACGCTTGGCGGGTCTCGGTGAGAAGCCGCGCGTTTTCAATCGCGATAACCGCCTGCGTGGCGAAACTCTGCAACAGCGTGATCTGATTTTCGGAAAACGGCCGTATCTCCTGCCGATAGACCGTGATGACGCCGAGTACGTCATTTTCCTTCCGAAGCGCCACCTGCAAAGCGGTACGCGCGCCGCCGAGATCGACTAATGCACGCCGTTGGGGGTCATCGAACCGATACGGTTCCTCAGATACAAGGTCGACATTATGTACAACGCGCTCTCCGCAGCGGAGCCGGTAAGCTCCCGTGCCGGGACCCGGCATCAGGCTCGTTTTGGCCAGAAACTCTGCATAAGGTTTCGGCACGCCCCGCAGCGCGACGGCAATATAGTGGTCCTGGTCGAAGATCCACAGCCCGCCAAACGCGGCCTCGCACAGGCGCATCGCCTTTTCCAACATCGCATCAAATACTGGCGCAAGGTCACCCTGCGAGTTGTTGATGACCTGGAGTACCTCAGCGGTTGCAGTCTGCTGTTCTAGCGCCTCCTTCAACTCGGCGCTGCGCTCGTTGAGCTTTCGTTCCAGCTCGGCAATCGTGCGCTGAAGGCCGGCTATGGTATCATCGATCGTCAGGCTCATTCGTAGACCAAATCCCGAAATCTGTAATCACAACCCAAGCTGAGCAGCGTCCTGTTCGGATCCCCCGCGCAGAAACGAGGTGACCTGCGCCACTCAGATTAATGATTCCAGAAAACGGTTCATACCTCTCCACCTTAGTGCTTCCAGATTCAAATTTGGTCTTATAGGCTGCAGCAGATGAGAATACTGCCGATGATTTGACCCCCATAGTTCCCTAACGGCATGGAGTGATTTTCGGCGCCTACCAACTTCGTTTCCGACCATCACTAAAACATTGATTAGCTGAGCTATACCTCGCGAAAACGCAAGTTTGCCGACCTGGGCCCACCGTAGGAATGCCGCCGTTTCCGGGGCTACTGACATATATCGCGGCAACAATTGCCATGACGGAAGATGTCGGTACTCTTAGAGCAAGTGAGACGTACAGGACGTTATGTGGTGCTATCCAAAGTTTGAAAATCTCTGATTTCTTAGGTTCTAAAAACGTAAATTTTGTCTTAAGGAAGCTTGAACTCCAAGAGGCTGAGATTTCAGCACCTTAATGAAAAGACTGTATTAGCAAGCTATCTAAACCATGTCCGCTACGACACCGGGGAGATTA
>JAFATF010000154.1 GCA_019244045.1 Acidobacteriota bacterium | reverse complement strand
GTACTTTGGGAGCTGAACCCTTGGTGCCGATGGGCTCATCCCGCATTCAACTTCTTGGCGCGGCGGATTATGGGGGTTCGATCCGTCCCTGAAACTAATGCAGTCGATATCAACTCTCAGTGAGGAATTCAGAACCAGCAAAGGTTTGATGATCATGATTATTTTGGTCCCCAGGCTGGCACTCTCGTGGAAGAGCCGGAATGAAGAACCCGCCTTGGTTGCCTTTTTTCGGCATTCGCACCGGTTGTGAAATCAGTAAATTACATGGAATGGCTTGCTAGACAACAAATCCGCGGCTCCGCCAGGGGCTGGAATTGTTGAAATGTTGTGCATCAGCTGTGTGGGCAAATCTGCACTCTTCGCGAAGAACGCCGACGGCAAGGAAAGAGAGACACGTCTTCGCACCGCGGTTTGAACCCGGCGCATGATAGTTCCTGGATCGCAGATTGAGAAGTGGCAGAGTTCAAAAACAGGCTACATGAAGAGCGTCACAAAACCGGTAGCTACAAGCGCGGTTGCCCAAATCAGGTCAAAATTGAGCCATAGCTTGCGCAAAAGCGCGAGGCCGAGCTTTTGATACACCACCCAAGCGAGCAGCCCTGTAACCGCGAGGTACGCAGCCGTATGGACGCCAGTAGCGACCATCCCGGTAAGCGGAGTGATGGTTGGCGGAAAGTGATCGTGGCCTGCAAGTCGGCTGTGTGCTTCAACCCTGGTGCTCCGTAGCAGGACGGGCACGACCATCAATCCTGCGCCGTGTGCAGAGGCCATCATAAAAGACCAGAGGGCCAAGTCCCGGAAGCCTACCTGCATACGGACCCATCTCATGTGCCGATGTCGCACCAAATAACAAATTCCCATTCCCAACAAGAGCGCAGCGACTGAGTAGCGGACGATCGTGAGCGGCAGTGTCCTACCAAGGAATACAGCAGTTAGCACCACGACGCCGATGGCGATGGTGTGGCCAACTGCCAGGGGAATCAGTGATCTTGCGACGCCGCTCCCCTTTTTCTCCTGCATGCCCAACGCAACCGCGAAAAGCCACCCCATGCCGGGATTGATTCCGTGGTATGCACCGAGCAGCACCATCAGCCATAACATCGGCGAAGTGAGAGCCGCATCGGTCATTGCTTGTCCGAGTAGCAGTAAGAGTCCGAGGAAGCGTCGCCGCCTTCGAGCCGTATCTGGTGTGCCCGCAGCCCTTCGAATTCCACGAGGAATTTTTCATCCAACTTCATCCCGCCGCTCGGATGCGACTCGACCTTCACCATCCAACTCTTCACACCGTCGGGATAGAACTGCTCGTCCCACGGAGAGTAAAGCGAGTTAGTGAAATAGGCGCGCCTGCCGTCGCGGCTGACCTCGACCATCTGCGGACCGCCATTGAGTGCCTGTTGAGGCTTTTTGGGATGGGGCGCGCGACGTAGGATGCCGCCGACGTGGAGCGAACCAGTCTTCCTCGGGTTAATGGGATCGGAGACGTCATACTGAATGAACTCGCCCGTGCCCCAGCACGAAACATAGAGGAAGCGGTCATCGAGTGAAAGGTTGATGTCTGATACGAGCGGCGGAACTGCCTTAAACCCGCGCAGCAGCGGCGGGAGTTTTTCCGCCTCTGCTGGCTCGGCGGGGATTTCGATCACTTTGCGGGCTGCCCATTTACCGTTCTTGCCGCCCTCATCGCGATACCACATCCATATCGAAGACGAGAGGTCTTTAAGCGAAACGACCACACCGACAAACCCGTACGTCTTCTTGGGATCGTGGGCCGGCCGTAGTTCGAGCACCATCTGTTGTTCTGCACCCAATTCCAGCACCTGCACGTGCCGACGCTTGTCCAAATCCCAAACATGCAAGTTGTGTCCATATTTGCCGCTCAACAGCAACTCCGGGTTGAGGCCATTTTTCACCATGTTGGGTGTGCCCCATTCGGAGGTCACCATCGTGTCATGTCCCAGATGCCACCAGAAATCATAGGCCAGTTGCTGTGGTCCACGATCCTGTTCCCACTGACCCTTGAGTTCAAATGTATTTGCATCCATCAGGAAAATTCCGCCGGGCCCGTCTCCCGTGGCCGATCCCAGTGCGCTTCCATACACACCATCTGGGCCGCAATGAATCGTGTGAGGTGAGGTGTAACCGGTTTTTTTGATGAACTCCTCGGGCTCGATGGTCTTCACGATTTTCGGTTGCTTGGCATTAGGTTTCGTATCCAGAATGTGAATCCGCGATGACCCGATCCCCGGTACGATTAAGTAGCGACGCTCCATGTGCGGATGAGGAGCCTGTGGGCAAAGGCACGCGCTGCAAGCATTCCAACCGAAATGGTGCAACTCATTATCGCCGCGGGGAAAATCCACCTGCCCGACGAGGCGACCATATTCGGAGGAGCTCGGCTGCAAATCAATTACGCCCATGGCGTCGCGATTTCCGTTCGGACCGACGTTGAGCAGCGCGACGTAGCCGAGGCGCTCTGGCGGGGCCTGCATAGCCATGCGCGGTGATGGATAGAAGGTCGGGTCCGGCGTGAAGGACATCTGATAGCTCCTTTGGGTAAGAAATCGGGAACCCCTCGATCTTCGTGGTGTTACGCAGTTTAAACACCCAAGTGGGGAAAAGCCAGCGCGGAATGTGCTCGCTCGCTGCAAATCCCATTTTCGTAGGTCTGCGTTGCCCAATCCGATGATGAAGCCGCCCAGTAAACAAAACTAAGTAAACGATAAATGTCAGCGCGACCCTCTTCCTGAAACTGTGTTAAGGAGCAAGACCCAATATCAGGCCCCACGTTTCAATGTCCCAAGGTACGATTCTCTAGCGAAATCGCAACTTCTTGGACGAGCTTTGACGTCTGCTGCCGACGACCTTGGTTATGCGATAATTCCGTCCGCAATAGATATGGTGGGAGAAACGTTTGATCCTGCAGCACGGGGATCGAAAGCAACCGGAGATACTCATGAATCATCATCCGTGGACTCGTCGCCAGTTCCTTCAGATCGGAAGCGGACTGGCCGCCACTGCAAAATTTACCCTTCTCGACCCCAAACCCCTTGGGGTCGCAGGCAAGCCGGTCGCTGCCAGTGATACTGTGCGTTTTGCCGCGATCGGCACAGGCGTGCGCGGATGCGAATTGCTCGAAGCTTCGCTGCGCGTGCCGGGCATCGAGTGTGTGGCTGTATCGGATCTGTATGATTCGCGCCACACGGCGGCACAGGAAGCTGTAAAAAAGAACGTTCCCGCCACGCGTAATTACCATGAGATTCTGGAGCGCAAGGACATCGATGCCGTTATCATTGCGGTCACCGATCATCAGCACCGCAAGGTGTTCAGCGATGCCTGTGCTGCGGGCAAAGATGTCTATTGCGAGAAGCCGATGTCACACACGGTTGAGGATGGCTTTGCCATGCTGGAGACGGCACAGAAGAATAACCGTATTGTCCAGATCGGCAGTCAGCGCGTTTCCTCGATTCTTTATCAGCGGGCGAAAGAAATTTACGAATCCGGCAGGCTCGGCGAGGTTTGTTCGATCCAAGCTCACTGGGATCGTAACTCCCCGAGCGGAGCTTGGGTCTATCCCATCCCTCCTGATGCCAATGAGCAGACGATCGACTGGAACACATTCCTCGAGGGAGCTCCCAAGCGGCCTTTTGACGCCGCCCGCTTCTTCCGTTGGCGCTGCTTTCGTGACTATGGCGAAGGGCTCGCCGGAGACCTGTTCGTCCACTTGATTTCAGGAATTCACTTCATCACCAGCACAAACACGGTCGCCAAGCGCGCCCAGTCATCCGGCGGGATCTTCCGCTGGAAAGATGGACGGGAGTTCCCCGACTTGATCGAGACTTTTTACGATTACCCGAATTTCCGCGTTTACCTGCGTTGTAACTTGAACAATGATCATGAGGGCGAGTTTATCGGCTTTTTCGGCACCAAGGGTACCCTGATCATTAAAGGTCCGACTTTGACCTATACCTCCCAGGATACTAGTCCCAAGCCGGAAGACTATTCGATCTTGGGATGGCCTAAGCAGCTGCGCGAGCAATACCTCGAGGCCTTCGCGGCCGATCATCCGCGACCCAATCCGCTGAATTTCAAAGCGGCCGACGATGTTGAAACCTACGGCGTTCCCGACGGCTACAGCGATGTGGCGGATCACGAAGCCAACTTTTTCAATGCTGTGCGCAGTCGCCAGAGAGTAGTCGAAAACGAAGAATTCGGAAATCGTGCTGCGATCGGTTGCCACCTAGCCAACTACTCCTACTTTAAGGACACTCCCGCCGTGTGGGACGAGTCGGCAAAGAGGATTAAAGGCTAGAGCGGCCAGGAACTCCCGTCTCTCATCGAGCGGCAAAGGCCGACGGAGCCCAACACGCCTACGCCCGCGTTCGCCTAGGGAGCCGGCGCAGACGGCAGATCGCCTTCTCATCTATACCTTGGGGCAGCGTTTCATCGATCGTCCTTCGCGGCTGATGCCGCTGCTGAGCTGCACGTGAGACTTCGGCCGGCACAACTCCATCGCGACTCGCTTCTGGTTCAGTCTGGCAACCATCGAT
>JAFATF010000143.1 GCA_019244045.1 Acidobacteriota bacterium | reverse complement strand
AGTTCAAAGGAGTGCCGCAAGAGCAGGGCGGCAGAAAGAACCGCACCGAGCGGATTAGCGATGCCCTGGCCGGCAATATCCGGGGCTGAACCGTGGACGGGCTCGTAGAGGCCAACTCTTCCGCCAAGGCTAGCCGAAGCTAGCATGCCGAGCGAACCCACGATACCGCCAGCTTGATCGGAAAGAATGTCGCCAAACATATTCTCCGTAACCACAACGTCGAACTCTGTCGGTTGCGTGACTAGGGCCATGGCTGCCGAATCGACGTACATATGCGAGAGCTGAACCTGCGCATAGTCTCGGGCAACGCGCGTGACGACCTCCCGCCAGAGGCGCGAGCATTCGAGAACATTCGATTTGTCGACCGAAAGTACCTTGCAGCGGCGCAGCCGAGCTAGCTCAAAGGCCATACGGGCGATTCGCTCGATCTCATGTTCACTGTAGCGCATGGTGTTCACAGCAGATCGCTTACCCTGGGCCCCTTCGATCGCGCGCGGCTCTCCAAAATAAAGTCCCCCCAGCAACTCGCGAACAATCAGCATGTCAGTTCCGCGTACGATCTCCGGGCGCAGGGGAGAGGAATCGACGAGTGTGGGGAAGCAAATTGCGGGTCGAAGGTTAGCGAAGGCCCCCAACTCTTTGCGCAGCCGCAGCAGGCCGGCTTCCGGGCGCAAATGGCGAGGATAGCTATCAAAGGCGGGCTCACCAACGGCGCCGAGCAGAACAGCGCCGCTCGACAGGCACGCCTCGAGAGTGTCGCCGGGAAGCGCATCGCCGCCCCCAGCAAGGGCTGCGCCCCCGATTTTCTTAGTCGTGATCTCCAGCCTATGACCGAAGGCTTGGCTGACCTCGCTAAGGACGCCAACTGCTTCCTGCGTTACCTCGGGGCCGATACCGTCACCGGGCAATATGGTGATGTTCAGGAGCATGCCGCCATTACTCTAATGGACAAGGCGGAGAATGTGAATGCGTGGCGTCGCCTGCCATTCCCGGCTCCTCAGATTCTCGCGGGCTCCGCGAAGAGGCTGGCGCCGCGCTCACCGCGTGGAGCTAGCGGCTAGACCCCCCAAAGATAATCTTCTTCGTGATGATGGTCGGTCATGGGGTGCAGCGGGAGCTCGGAAGGCTTCTTTTCGGCGTGTAACACCGCAAGGGCTTTCGCACTGGCCGGGCGATGCCCGCCCGCGGCGGCTGCAACCGCCAAACTGACCGGAAGCTCTTCGACATGCGCGGGCGGAATGCGAATTTCCTTGTCCTCGATCTCGCCGATGAGTTCGAGCAGGTGATGATCTTCGACCTGTTTGATGTTATCGGCCAAAACCACGAACCGGCGGTAGACCTCATCGAGTTGTTGCCGCTCCAATTCGAAACCTAGTGCCGCACACTTCAGAGCGAGCGCGTGGCGACCAGAATGTTTGCCCAGCACGAGGCGGCTGTCGGGCACGCCGACTGATTGGGGCGTCATGATCTCGTACGTGAGCGGATTTTTCAGCATGCCATCCTGGTGGATGCCGGCCTCGTGGGCAAAGGCATTTCGTCCGATGATAGCTTTATTGGGTTGTACCGCCACCTTGGTGATTTCGGTCAGCAGCTGACTGATCGGAAAGAGCCGTCGGCTGTCGATCTCGGTTGCAAAAGGATATTGTTCGGGACGAACCCTGAGCGCCATCACAATCTCTTCGAGAGAAGCATTGCCAGCACGTTCGCCGATTCCGTTGACGGTGCATTCGACCTGGCGCGCACCGGCAGAAATGGCGGCCAAACTGTTGGCCACGGCTAATCCAAGATCATTATGGCAATGCGCCGAAATCTTCACCTGGTCAATAGCGCGGATCTGGCGGCGAATCTTTTGAATTAAGGCGGCAAACTCGCCCGGGGTGGTATAGCCCACGGTGTCCGGGATGTTCACGGTCGTTGCTCCCGCATCGACCACAGCTTGAATCACCTCGAGCAGGAACTCGGGATCAGTGCGGGTCGCGTCCTCGGGAGAGAATTCAATATCTTGACAAAGCGATTTGGCCAAGGCCACGGCCGTGCGCGCCTGCTCCACGCACTGGTGGCGCGTGATCTTCAGCTTATGTTCGAGATGGATATCGGAAGTGGCGAGGAAGATATGGATGCGTGGTCGAGCGGCATGCTGGAGCGCTTCCCAGGCCCGTTCGATGTCCTCGCGACGGGCGCGCGCCAGTGCGGCAATGGTGGGGCGGCGCACGGAGGCGGCGATCGCGCGCACGGCTTCAAAGTCGCCGACCGAGGCGATGGGGAAGCCAGCTTCGATGACGTCAACCCCTAAGCGATCGAGTTGCCGCGCCATGCGCAGCTTCTCTTCGACATTCATGCTGCAGCCGGGAGATTGCTCGCCATCACGTAAGGTGGTGTCGAAGATCGTGATTGGGATTGTTTCCATGAAGCCATGCCTCCGAATCAAGGTTGGCGCCACCCCCTGCAGGCCTCGGTCGATTCGCCACCGACCGCTCGAGCGGGGCCGAGTGCCCGAGAACGGGTGCTTTCTTCTGGGTTGGAGTGCGGCGCAAGCCCGCTCATTCATGCTACTTGGACCATCAAATAAATCAAGCTTATAATGTTCCAATTAACATTAGCTATACTTCACAGTATTAGCGTCGCTTATCAGGCTAGAAGTCAGCGTTCAGGAGGCGGCGGTGGATCTAGGCCAGTTGGAGGTTTTTCTTGCCGTGGCGCGCGAGGGTCGTTTTTCGCGAGCCGCGGACAAGCTGTTTCGCACCCAGTCGGCCGTGAGCCAGGCCATCAGGAAACTCGAGCAGGAGCTCGGTGAGCCTCTGTTTGACCGTACCTCGCGCGATGGGGTATTGACCGATGCGGGGCAGGTCCTGCGCGAGTACGCGGAGAAGCTGCTCAACCTGCGCAGTGATGCCGAGGAGGCGCTCGCCGAATTGCGTGAGCTGCACAAAGGCAAACTGGTAATGGCGGCCAATGAGCTGACCGTCCTGTACTTGTTGCCCCGGCTAGCGGAATTCCGCCGGTTGCACCCCATGATCAAGATTCTGGTGCAGCGAGCTTTGGGCAGCCGTATTCCTGATGACGTGCTGCGTCACAACGTCGAGTTGGGACTGCTGACCTACGACCCACAGGAAGCGCTGCTGCATTCGGTCATCATTTATCTCGATGAGCTGGCCTTCGTGGTTTCCCCGAGCCACCCGCTCGCCTCGGCCAAGCAGGTGAGCATTCGACAACTGGGTGCCGAGCCTTTTGTGGCGCACATCGTCTCCTCGCCTTATCGCGAGAAAGTTATTCAAACCTTCCGCCGCTACCGAACGCCGCTGCATATGGATGTTGAATTACCCACCTTGCAGGCTATTAAGCGATTTCTGGTCATGGGCAATGGAGTGGCCATGCTGCCGGAAATCAGCGTGGAAGAGGAATTATCGCGCGGTGAGTTGGTGCGAGTGTTTGTGAAGGAACTCGAACTCCACCGCAAGCTGCGGCTCATCTACCGCAAAGAGGCCAGCCTTTCCCATGCCGCGCGGGCTTTTCTAAAGGTTGCCGAAGCGGCCGCCCTGGAACGCCAGGGAAGATATCGATTTCAACGGGAGAGTTAAGCGGCATGACAGGCGTGCAGCGCCGCCTCCGGGGTGGGAAATATTTCAAACACTGTACTGAGGTTGGTGAGTTCGAGCAAGTAAATCAGTCGGCTGCTGAGGCCGGATAGCTTCAGCGTACCGCCGCAACCTTGCGCCCACAAATGGAGCGACACCAGTTCTCCGATCCCGGTGCTGTCAATGGCACTCACTCCGTCCAAATGCAGAATCACGTGCTTGCTGTGCTCAAGCACGCCTGCGACAACCTCCGACAAGGCGGCCGCTCGCTCGCGCCAGACGATGCGCCCGCGGCAAGTGACGACTGTGATCTCTCCCAACTTGCTGGCCTTGAGACTCAGGGACAACTCTGCCTCTCGGGGAATCTTGGTCGGCGGCTTCATCTGGTTCTTGGCGCTTGGCGCTAGTTCCTCCTCTCATGTGCCGAAGCTACGGGCGCAAAGTTTCGCAAAGATTTCGGGGAGATAAAAATCTGGTGAATTTCAGGCGAGTTTGAAAGCCGAGAGTGACCACCCAAAGCCGATTCTAGTCCTTCCCGGGCTGTGGATTGGCCAGCGTGCTTGTGAGAAATAAGTTTATGCCCTGGCTTAGCTAAACCGACGCGAGCAGTTGCAGCCGGCCGGGGCCTTGAACCCTGCGGAACCGTCCCCCTAATGCAGGCATTCACCACCGAGCAAGGGTACTTCTTGCCCAGAAGCAAACGTTTTCAGTCGATCGGCGGGTGGCGAGGCGGAGGTGCCGGCGAGCGGCTCCCCGCTGCAGCAAGTACGGGGATCTGGATCGCGACCAGGGCTTTACTCAGCGAGACGGCGGGATGTACTCTTTCGGCACAGCCGAGCCCTCGCCAAAGAAATACTGTTCCAGCTGCTCGACGATTACCTGTTGATCTTCCTTGCGGGCAGGATTTAAGCGATACTCATTGAGCAGCATCTTGCAGTGTTCCATCCACATGTTCCAGGCGTCCTTGGAAACATTTTCGTAGATCTTCTTGCCCAGCTCGGTATCAAACGGAGGCTCATCGAGACCGGGTAACTCCTTCTGCAGCTTCACACAGAAGACTTTATGACCATTGCTCATGCGTTCCTCGAAAAATTATTATTACACAGCTCCAGGAGACGTGACTTCTCTGCTACTCTGGTGTAAATTGCCTCTACTGATGGCGGCGTGCTACCTCTCCGAAACGTCCGCTGTTCTAATCATAATCCGCGCCGCTCTCAACCTTTAGCCTGGAAATGGAAATGCTTCGGGACCCGAAGGAGGAAACAATCGGCGGCAAGCAAGGGGAAGCTTTGGGGACCAGACCAAGTGTCGCGCCCAGGGATGCGGCGTCACTGGCGCTGATTCGTCGGGTACTCGAATATGGCGCGTGGGAATCAGAGATTGAGGCGATCTATGCCACCGCGCCCGTGGGACTAGGGTTGATAGACAAGGATTTACGCTTCCTGCGCGTAAATCAGGCGCTCGCCGACATCAACGGCGTCTCCGCCGCTGAGCATCTGGGCCGCTCCATTCGCGAGGTCATTCCTCAGGCGGCGGCGACCCTTGAGCCCCTGCTGACCGAAGTCATTGCCTCGGCTACGCCGGCCTTCAACCGCGAACTGAAAACGCCCAGCGCGGCGGGTGGCGAAGGATACTTTTTGGTTAGTTACTTCCCCTTGCAATCGGCCGATGGTCGGGTGCTGGCGGTCAATACCGTCGTTCAAGACATCAGCGAACGGAAGCGACAAGAAACCCGCTTGCGGGAGGAGCACGAACGGCTGGAGGCGCGTGTGGCGGCGCGCACGCGAGAGTTATCGGTTGCCAATCAACATCTAGAGGCCGAAATCGCACGCCGAATCGAGGCCCAGAAGGCGCTTGAGGAGCAGGCCGCAAAGTTGCGGGACCAGGCCGAGCTGCTCGATCTTGCCAATGACGCTATTTTCATACGCAAGTTGAATGGCACAGTTTGCTACTGGAATGAAGGCGCGGAACGGCTTTACGGCTGGACGCGCAAAGAAGTTATGCACCAATCTCTAATGCAGTTCTTAAAAACGCAATATCCGCGTCCCTTAGCCGAAATTGAGCGCTCGCTTGTCGAGGACGCTAAGTGGGAGGGTGAATTGGTGCATACTCGACGTGACGGCAGCACGGTCACGGTTGCCAGTCGCTGGACCCTCTGGCGTGATCAGGACGGAAATGCCCAGGGTTGGCTGCAGATCAACAGTGACATCACGGAGCGCAAGCGGGCCGAAGATCTGTTGCGCATGCTCTCCGCCCGCCTGCTACAGACCCAGGATGAGGAACGGCGCCGCATTGCCCGCGAGCTGCATGACAGCGCCGGGCAAATGCTGGTGGGACTCGACATTAATATGGTTACGCTACAGCGCGAGGCCGACAAGCTCAGCCGGAATTCGAGCCTCGCCCTGTCGGAGAGTATGGCTCTGATCAAAGAGTTATCCGCCGAGCTGCGCAACATCTCACATTTATTACATCCGCCTTTACTCGATGAAGCCGGGCTGCCGGCCGCAATACGCTGGTACGTCGAACGATTTTCCCAACGCAGCAAGATTTTTGTTGAGCTACAGTTGCCCGATCGGCTCGGACGTCTGCCGCGAGAAATCGAGACCACCATCTTCCGCATCGTGCAAGAATCGCTCACCAATGTTCACCGCCACTCGGGCAGCAGTACAGCGGAAATCCAGTTGCGGCTTGACAGCGAGCGAGTGACGGTTGAGATTGCCGACCAGGGGAAGGGGCTGCTGGCGGAAAATTATCGAACTTACTCCGGGGTGGTCACGCCCGGGGTGGGAATTCAAGGCATGCGGGAACGTGTGCGTCAGCTCGGCGGACACTTCGACATTCACTCGAGCGCAAAGGGTACCCGGGTAGTGGCGACTCTGCCCTGGCATGATGTCGAAGCCAAGAGCGCTGATTGAGGAGGGTGGCTCGGCTTCAGCTATCGCCTTCCCCCATGGCTCAGCTGCGCTGACCCGGGGAATCCGGCTCCCTTCCCTGCTCTGGCAGGGGCTTTCGCGTATTTGTCGTACCAGTCCAGGTACCGCGCCAGGCGATCTCTCAAATAACTGGGTACGGCGATTTCGTGATACTGACCTGGATAAATGATCAGCTGCGTCGGTATCCGCAGCGATTGCAGTGACTCATACATCTGCTCCGAGTTCAGCAGGGGAACGTTGGCATCCTTATCTCCGCAAAGGAAGAGCGTGGGCGTAACAATCTGGTTGGCGTGAAAAAAAGGATAAGAGACGCGCACCCAGACGTCGGGATGTTCCCAGGGGCGGCCGAGTTCGTTCTCATAATCGCGTACGTACTGGTCGGTTCCGTATCCGGCGAAGATATCGGCAATGCTGGCACCGCTCGTCGCGGCCTTGAAGCGGCGGTCACGGGCGATGACTTGATCGGTGAGCATGCCGCCGTAACTCCAGCCGCCGACCGCCAGCCGCGTAGGATCGGAAATCCCCTGCGCGACCGCATAGTCAACCGCGGCCAGCACGTCCTCTGAATCGCGAGCGCCCCAATCGGCGTAAATGGCCTTGGCATAAGCTTCGCCGCGACCCGAGCTGCCGCGTGGATTTGCCCCCACCACCACGTATCCGTGGGCGGCAAAAAATTGCCACTCCGAGCTGAATTCGTTACTGAATTGATACACCGGGCCCCCGTGAATGCGCAGAATGGTCGGGTATCTCATTCCCGGGCGAAAGTCCGGCGGCTTGACCATCAAGCCGTGCACCAGGGTACCGTCCTTGCTCTTGAAAGTGATCTCTTCGGTAGAGGCCAACGTCAGTTGCTCAAGTAGCTCCTCATTTTGCCGGGTCAGTTGCCGCGCATGGCCGTCCTCGACGGCAAAAACTTCGGCCGGCAATTGCGGGGTGCTGATCAACGCTATAGTGCGATTGTGGGCGCCTAAGTTGTAGGCGGCGAGTTCACGGCGCCCGCTCGAAATATCCTCGAGCGATCCGCCTTGGGCTCTGATGCGTGCCAGGCGATCGGCTCGGTCGTCTTCAATGGTGAAATAAATGTAATTGTCATCGGCCGACCAGCGCGGCTCGCTGATATTGCGATCGAGGGCCGCGGTCAGAAGCGTCGGTTGCCCGCCCGAGGGCGAAATTATAGCGAGGTGCCGAACTGCATACTCGATGGATCGATCCTCCGCACCCTGCGCATAGGCGATCCACTTACCGTCGTGGCTCCAAGCGGGGGCGGCGTCCCAATCGGGCAGCGAATCCTTGCCCTTGAAGGTGGTGAGCTGGCGCGCTTCGGCTCCGCGCTCGGCAACGATGAGGTACAAGTCCCAGTTCTCATTACGGTCAAAATCTTCCTCCCGCTTGCTGACGAATACGATGGACTTGCTGTCGGGTGACCAGGCCGGCTGGCTCTCATAATATTTGCCCGGCGTAAGCAGTTCAGCTTTGCGCGAGCTCAGATCAAAGACATAAAGATGGTTGCGCAGGTTGCGAAGATAGCCGATCTTGTCCTCCTGGAAATAGAAGCGGTCAATAACAATGGGCTTCAGAGGCTTGTGCTTCTCGCCTTCCCCCGGCTTGTCCGGATCGGCATCAGCAACGATGAGCGCCAGGCGTTGGCTATCGGGCGACCATGCGAAATCGGAAACGTCTCCGGGAAAGGAAGTAATTCGTTCGCCTTCGCCGCCGTCGCGCGGCATCAGCCAAACCTGGTCGCTTTCCCCTTCCACTCCGCGGCTCGATAGGAAACTGAGGTACTTGCCGTCGGGAGTCCAACGCGGGTGGCTTTCTCCCTCCTTGCTGAAGGTCATCTGTCGATGGCGAGTGCCTTCCCAGTTGGTAAGCCAGATATGGCTGATCAGCTTGTCCTGCGCGGAATCGGCAGTACGCACGGTATAGGCGACCCATTCTCCGTCGGGAGAAAGCTGAGGGTCGGCGACTTCGCGCAAAGCCGCGAAATCGTCGAGCCCAAACCAGTGCTTCGCCGCATTCTCAGCAAAGCTGAGCGAAACGGAGCACAGCATAACAAAGCAGATCAGGAGAGGCAGCATTCGGCGCATAGTCCCTTATTCCAGCGGAGTGTAAAGACGGAATACTAGACGAAAAGGGGTGGTTGTGTCAGCGGCGGGCCAAAACGACGATCGAAATGACCGGGCCGGGGCTCTCTACCTCGCGTGAAATTCAACTCGCACGCGAATGAAATTAACGCAAAATCACCTTCCACTCTGGCCGGCCAGCCTCTGAGACAGAATGCGCCCCATGTAAAGCTGAAAGAACTCCTGTTGCTTGGAATCTAGACAGACCTCTGCATTGGGGGCTCCCGAGACCGGGCGAGTATAACCGTGGTCATCGACCTCGAGGCGCATCGGCCGCGTCGGACAGAGCTGCGGGTCGAGCGCATAGGAGATGGCCACCGGATCGTACAGGGTTGGCGTCTGTCCGCCCCAAAGATGGTAGAGCAGCGTCAAATCGTCGGTGAGGCGGGTGCTTTGGCGGAAGATGATTTCTCGTTTGACTTCGTCCAGCTTGAGCTGGGTTGAGTCCAGCGGCATGACATAGAGAGGCACCCCAGAGGCTAACAGGCGCCGCGCCGATTCGGTATCGGACGCGATGTTGTACTCAGGATCTGGACCGTGTGCACTTGTGTAACCCAGGTCATTATACCCACGCCGGATGGAGCCTCCCATCATGACCACACGCTTAAGCTTGCCAAAGGTGTTCGGATCGCGGCCGATCAAGTCGCCAACGTTCTTGAGTGGCGCGATAGCGAGGAGCGTAATTTCATGGGGATATTTCCGAATCTCGTCCAGCATGAAATCCACAGCAGGGGCATAGTGGCGTACCGGTTTCCAGAACGAGCGCGCAAAAGGAGCATGGTCCAGTACGAGCTTGCTTTCAGTCGAAGCTCCCGCGGCAATGGGAATATTATCCATCCCGGTATCGGAGAGCATGCGCTCGGCAACGCGGGCGCGCAGCTGTGTGTCGCCCCAGGCCGTGGTCACGCCCAGCATTTCAAACTCCGGACTCGACAAGGCCAGCGCCAGCGCAAATGCATCATCAATGTCATCGCCGATATCGGTGTCGATGATGATCTTCTGACGGGAAACCGGTGCCGTCTGGGCGAGCAACGCGGAGGTGAGAAGCAGAGCAAACAAGAACAAGAACACGTATCGAAGGAGAGGTTCGACTCGCATCTGGGGATCTCCTGGCCAATCGCAAAGGCCAGCTTATGGTATCTCAGCGGAGAACTGCCCGGCCGTGCGCTTTGACTTATGCTGAACGCTTTCGAGCTGCCCTCGTTGCTCACGAACTTGGCCTTCTCCAGCGAACTGTACATGCCTTACCCGCCGAGGAGGAAGACGGCCGGTTTCTGCGCTTTATCAGCCATTGGTCATGCGGAAGCGCGGCAGCACTCGAGGATTAGATCTCTCTGCTCATCCATGTCGCTAGTGACTTCCGAGCACGGGCAGGAGTAGTCTAGGGAACCGCGCTGGAGTTGTCCTCTTTCGAGCAGGATACGATTTCTTATGAGCAACAGGAAGTGATTGGCGGTGAAAAGGACTTCTGATTTCAGATGAACCCGATCTACGCTCGATCGGCCTTCGAGACACCGATGAGAGGGAACATGCGAATTCTTGGTTGTTATCTCTGCTCTTTATTGCTCTGCCTTATGAGTATGCTGGATCGCCCGGCGATCGCTCAAGCGGGAGATTGGCAGCAACTGTTCGGCGGGAAAGATCTGAGTGGATGGAAACACGTGGGGCCGGGTGGTGACAATGTGGAAGATGGCCTGATCCGCACCTATGGCGGCATGGGCCTGCTCTACTGGACCGGCGGCAAAATAGGAAACTCGATCATTCGGGTGGTCTACAGGATGCGGGATGCAAATGATAATTCCGGTGTATTTATTCGCATCCCGATCGAACCGCGCGAAGAGTGGATGCCGGTGCATTATGGCTATGAAGTGCAGATCGACAATCATCCCGAGACTTCGGGCGAGGATGAGTATCACGTTACCGGAACCCTATACTCGCTGACTCGGCCTCTAGCCAAGCCGGGAAAGCCGGGCCCGGAGTGGAACACGATGGAAATCACGCTGGACGGGCCGCGTACGGTGGTGGTTCTGAATGGCGTGAAGGTCACCGATTACACGGAAGGTGACCCTGTACCCGAGCGAAAGTTTGACTTCGAGCCGCAGCGCGGTCCTCGCCCACTCGAGGGTTATATCGGGCTACAGAACCACAGCGATCAAGATGTGGTTTTCTTCAAAGAAGTGGCGCTCAGAAAATTGCGTTGACCGCATAGTATCCCGATTCATGAACTTTATTCGAACTAGGGCGAGAAGACCCGTAGCAAAGGCGAGGAGACAGACATGAAACGACCCCCGTGGTCACGCCGTCAATTCCTGGGAGTGACGACCGCTGTCGCCGGTGCAAGTCTCGCGGCAAAAACCATCTTGCTTCATCCTGACCCGTTGTTTGCCGGCCAGGATCTTACGTCGGGCAGTCGCCTGCGCTTTGGCATTATTGGGGTAGGCATGCAGGGGTCGGGGCTGCTGGCAAATGCCATTCAGTTGCCCGGAATTGAGTGCATCGCGGCCTGTGATCTTTACGACGGCCGGCACACGCTCGCCCGCGAGATCACCAGAAAGCCGGATCTCCCCGTAACCCGCCGTTACCAGGAACTGCTGTCTAACAAAGATATTGATTGTGTTATTGCCGCCGTCCCCGATCATTGGCACAAGAAAATCGTGGTGGATACCGTCAGTGCGGGAAAAGATATCTACTGCGAGAAACCAATGTCCCACAGTCCAGCCGATGGCGTTGAGATGGTCGAGGCGGGAAAGAAGACGGGGCGGATTATTCAGATCGGATCGCAGCGAGTCAGCTCCTTGATCTGTAAGAAAGCGAAAGAGATGGTCTCAAGCGGCAAGCTGGGCGACCTGATGCTGATCGAAGGCTGGCTGGGGCGCAACGATCCAACCGGATGCTGGGAGTATCCCCCGCCTACGGATCTCTCGCCACAGACCCTCGATTGGGATACCTGGCAGGGCACAGTTCCGAAGCGCGCCTTCGACCCGTTAATTTTTGCGCGCTGGCGCTGCTGGAAGGAATACGGCACCGGCGTTGCCGGTGATCTGCTCGTGCACTTGGTTAGTGGCATGATGTTTATCCTCGGTATCAACGAGCCACCCCGCCGGGCTATGGCACTCGGGGGAATCCTTCACTGGAAAGACGGGCGGAACATGCCGGATGTGCACGCCACTCTCTTTCAGTACGGTGAAGTTCCCGTGTATATGCGTCTGAATCTTGGGACGGAGATGCCGGAGACCTACCGCTTCCAGGGCACGAAGGGAATACTGGAGGTGACCGAATTCGGCCTGAGCTTTACCCCCCAAAGCGGCAAAGACACCGCTCCCAGTTACTACGCGAATAGCTTCCCGCGGGAGATGCGCGAAGCATACGAAAAGGAGTGGCACGAGGAAAATGATCCGAAAATGGGGCAGGAGCCAATGCCGGAAACCTTAGTCATTAAGGGACCGGATTTCGATGACGTGAAGCCGCACCTATGGGCCTTCTTTGAGGGCGTAGGCTCACATAAGCCGGTGGTGGAGGACGTAGTCTTTGGTCACCATGCCGCGTTGGCATGTCACATGGCCAATGAATCCTACTTTCGCGGTGGTAAGGCCGTCCTTTGGGATGAAACGTCACACACCATAAAGAACGCTTAGCCGGGAGAACAGTTTGCACCGCCAACGGAAGGGAAGTCCTTTCGCGGGTAGCTTGACACGAAAAAAGTTGGTGGGTTACGTAACGGCGCATCTTGTTGCGCTGTTCGATCGTTGAACAAGGCACTTGCCACGGTCGTTCGCACGCCCGCAGTATCGAACGAAACCTTCAGAGCAATTGCAATCGCGTGCCAGAAGTTTACAAAAGGGCGCCTACTAAAGGCACGCTCGAGTCCGATTTGAGTAGTTGACCGGAGGCGCAGGCACAAAGCAGGCAAAAGCTGCCAAGGAAGGCAGGTATGCCAATCATCTGCTTGATGTTAACAAGCGGCAGCTTATCGAGCGGCTTCATTGCGTGCGGGTCCTCATCGTAGCAATTAATTAAGGTGCCTTGGCAAGAGTTAAATCCGCGAAACGCGACCAGTTGCCCTCTTTGTCCTTCTGCTCCATTAGCCACTGCCACGAGTTGTTGACTGGGCTCCATGAATATGTTGTATGAAACGGACCTTCGGGGTACTCGAACGTGAAGCGAATTTGGTTTCCCTCGCGGATGCCATACCCCAAGGTCTCCGAATACCGTGCTCCGAAAACGTCCATCAGATGAAGCACATATTTTTCACTGATCGGATCATAACCAAGGAACCAGATTGCCTCATATGGCTGTTCCGCAGCCGGTGCATCCGAGGCTGTTCTCTCGTGTAAGCGCAGGAACTGATGTTTGAGCACCCATTCCGCCTCGATCACATGATGGGCACGATGCCCCATTACTTGACCGCTTACCTTCCAGGCCCCCAGCATGTGTTCCACCAAGGTGTCATTGAATGCTGCCTGAGCAACAGCAGAGGCTTGGAGAATTGCACTAGCTGCCGCTAACGACACAAAGAGCTTCATCGTGTTTTCCCTTCATAAGAAGGTCAAATCGAGCACCGTTTGGCGAAAACTGAAGTCCCTATATCCCTGCTGCAAAAGGCGACTGGGTCGTTTGCGTGAGACGACCGGGCGGTTAGGGTTCAACCGGGACCTACATCTGTCCCTGAGCTCTTTTTGAGGTTTTGAGGTAGACCTCGAACCGCCATCACGGCGCTACGAGCTTCATTATTTCAAATCAGACTGAGATTGCTGCCCGGTTACGTACCGCGACAAGCACGAGGACCCCCAAGGCTGATCAAGATGTTAAATATGATTCAGCGCCGAAGCATCACGCGCTGAAAGCGCGACTGCAAAATGGTGGGCCCGCCAGGATTTGAACCTGGGACCAATGGATTATGAGTTCTACACCGGGCAAATACAGCTAATGTGCGATGGTGTGCGATGACTCGCTATCACCTTTACGCAGCGGGGGTTTTGACGGCATTCGCCTTATAAGCGCCTTGTAGCGGGTTGCTAGGGAGTGCTACGGTTGTTGATCCAGACTGGGCACAAAAATGGGCACAATCTTGAGCCCTCTAAGTCCACGACACACAGTCAAATCACGATTTTGAAAATATGGCCCACGAGGGAATATCCAGATGAAGATCTGAAGATCACTCGAGTTCTATCCCAGAGCAGCATAATGTTCTCGCCGAGCAAGGGGTCAAAATGGTGGTCTGGTACGTGGAGGACGCGTGCCCGGTGGTCAGCTTTGCTGGCCAATCCTTGAGAAATTCGCGCACATTTTGGATAGTGCTCACGCCGCAGGGAGACGGTGTTTCTCGAGAAATCCGAAGCCGTCTCTTTTTCTGCCTACTCACGGCAGGCAGGGATGAGTGTAGAAGACTAATAAAAACGGACCTGTAGCGTGGCGGAAGGCCGCCAACGAGCCTCCTAGCGCATCATCACGGGAACCCTGGTAGCACGTCACCTGAGACGGCAGATTAATTGTTCGATACGCGAGACAGCCCGCGAACTCGATCCCGATGGTTGCTGCCGCTCTACGGTTGGCCGAACCGATAATGGCACAAGTTGATAACGTGTGATCCGAGAAAGCTACGCATGGGCCAGAATGAGTCATAATGCAAGGGTGGTCGCGCTACGGCTCCGGATGTTAGCTACGTGGGCAGCAAAGATGCCGATGTTGCTGATAACCGCTTATGTGAGATATTCACATCGGTAGTTGTCACAATATTCTGGTCTGAGAGCGAGATGAAGCCGACTTTCCTGCTGATTTTTGTTTACGCACTGGTACAAGCTGCGATGTGCGGCGCTCCCCGTCCGCCAGAGCCGGTAAGTGCGGTCATTGCGGTGCTTCGAGCGTTCGAGAACCACGATATCGTTATGATCGGCGAGATCCACTCGAACAAGCAGGAATACGACTGGTATCGTACGTTACTTACCACGCCTGAATTCGCAGATCGCGTTGACGACATTGTTGTAGAGGCGGGCAACTCGCTGTACCAGGAATTCGTGGATCACTATGTGGCTGGCGAGAACATTCCGTTGGAGCAGGTCCAGAAGGCATGGCGAAACACCGTGGGCTTGTCGGGCCCTCCATCGCCTTTGATCGAGGATTTTTATAAAGCTGTCCGGGAAGCCAATTTGCGCCGACCCCGGAGGCACCAACTGCGCATTGTTTGCGGTGATCCGGCCATTGACTGGAACCTGGTCAGTGATACAGTCAAGGGCTTGCATACGGTTTCTCTGTACTCAACTCGGCGAGATCCGTTTTACGCGCAAGTAGTGTAAGACCAGGTACTGACGAAACATCATCGTGCTTTGCTCATCATGGGTGCAATGCATTTCCTCCGCAATTCCCCAAGACACTCCGGCAAGTCAGTCGTCGAATCAACATTGCGGAAAGCAGGAGCGAAAACATACGTGATTGTGTCCGGCACGAATACGCCGAACGAGTGCTGCGACGTGGATCATCGGTTCGATTCGTGGCCTGCGCCAAGCGTTGTGCCCGCTCGTGGTTGGTTAGGTGAATTACCCGCGCAATCGTTGATGGAAGGCGGATCTCCCTTCAACAAACCAAAGTTGAAGGATGGTGCCGACGCATTTCTTTATCTCGGGCCGCGTGACACTCTTACATCAGTATCGATGACCCGCACACAACTTGAGGGTACCCCTTATGGCAAAGAGATCGAGCGCAGGTTGAGGATCACCATGGTTTTGCAACAAGATGAAGCTCCGGTATTCGAAGAAAAGGAAGAGTCGCCACAGTTTCCCCGTCCATAAATGTTGCCGCACGATCCTGCTTCAACCCTCCCCGCTGTGGCCGCGTCTGCGCGGCGAGTACTCGGAGCCTTCGCGGGGAACGTGCCCTCGCTCTAACGACCGATTTGCAACGCCCCACAGATACCACTTCAGTGCCATTGTTGCTAGGGAACTAACTCTATAAATTGCATCCCGCACCTTCGAAGCCACCCTTGAGTGAATATCCGACATGCTCAGCTGGGCTGTTGTGACCAGAATCTTACGGCCCTGTACTCCTAGGGAACCCCTGCCAGCAGGGTTCTCTGAGGAGAAAATGCAGAGTCTCATTGGCAGCAGCCACCAGCGCGATGGGAGTCATCCAAATGAAAACTGGAATTACTGCGCTCGTCCTGATGCTAAACATCCTGCCTAGCGGTGCCTTCGCCGCCACTGTAGTGGTAGGGCCTCGCGGGTGCCACCAAGGATCGCCACACTTCTCAACCATTCAGGCAGCAGTGAATGCAGCCCCCGGAGGCAATGTACTGGTATGTCCTGGTACCTACCCTGAACAAGTTGTCATAAGCACCCCACTTGTTCTGAAAGGGGTTTCGTACAAAAATTCAAGCGCAGCAACCATCACGCCACCATCGGGAGGCATGGTGGCCAATACTCAGACATCAAGCTGGCTGTATAGCAACAATGGCGTGAGTTCAGTAGCTGCGCAAATCTCCGTTCAGAACACGCATGACGTAGCTATAAGCAACCTAACGATTGATGGCGGTTCAACCGCGAACTGTTCGATTTCCGGGACTGGGATTGACTTATATAACTCCGGCATACCCTCGCATCAAGTCAGTGTCAGCAATGTGGTGGTGCAAAACACTTGCGGCATCGGCATTCTGTCTGACAGTTCGCTCATCACGATTCAGGCAAGCGACGTTTACAACACCGGCTGGTCTGGAATCTTCGTAGTTCAGGGCTCATACTTTCAAATCCAAGTGCTGCGTAATACGGTGAT
>JAFATF010000139.1 GCA_019244045.1 Acidobacteriota bacterium | reverse complement strand
TAAAGCGGGAGGCACGGAGCACGGTATCCCATAAGGCCCTGTCTGCCCGGGCTCGCCGGGCAGCACGGCAGCGCAAGCGACGAAGCCGGACGGGCTCGGGCGCGCGGCGCCCCGCCTGAAAGATTGCTGTGCTCGGAAACTAGTCGTTGCCATGCTTCAGAGTGGTAAAGTCTCTGGCATGCAAAAGCGTGCGCCGCGGCGCCGTCCTCGCAAAGCGAAGCCGCGAACCAAGGGACTCGGTCCTGCCGAATGCCTTTTAGAGAACCCGGAGACAGAGGCCGGCGAAGTCAAAGCGGCAGTTGAAAAGGCGGGTGGGTGCCTTGTTGGCTCGTATAAGGAACCACTAGGCGGTCATCCCGTTTTGCTAGCCATTCTTCCCATTGAGGTCGTGGAGCCTACGCCGTTCCAGCGCGATCTGTCCGACGCTCATCATAAGAAGCTTGCCGACGTCCTTAACAAGACGGGTAGATTTCTTGATCCCATTATTGCCGTTCAAGCTCCTGACGGGGGCTTTTGGACGCCCAACGGCCGGCACCGCCTAGCAGCCATGCGCAGACTGGGCGCTAAATCAATCGCCGCTCTCATCGTTCGCGACCGCGAACTTGCTTGGCAGATCCTGGCGCTGAATACCGAGAAGGCGCACAATCTAAAGGAGCGCTCGCTCGAGGTTATACGCATCTACCGTGGCCTGGTCGAGGAGGATGGGTCACGTCCGGAATCGCAGTTCTCCTTTTATCTAGAAGAAGCCGCTCTGGTGACCCTCGGAATCTGCTATGAGAGAGTTCCGCGCTTTGGTGGTGGAGCTTACCACCCCATCCTGCGACGTCTCGAAGAATTCACCAGCGGGCCGCTCAACTCCGCTCTCAAGAATCACGACAAACGTGCCAGCATGGTGCTGCATCTCGAGGACAAAGTTGTTGCCGTGGTCGCCAAGCTGAAGGAGCGCGGTTTGGTAAGCCCCTACTTGCGCGCCTTTGTAATCGCCCGTATCAACCCGTTACGCTGGATGAAAGCCGAACCGCCTGGGCTCGAAGAGGTCCTGGACATGATGCGAGAACGGGCGGCGAGGTTCAATGCAGAAAAGATTCGACCTCAGGATTTGGCAGGCGCCTCAGGGCCGCCCGACGAAGAAGGATAGAGTTCCGTTGCTCCGGCTGTGCGGCCTGACGCGGGAAGCAACCCTCGACCCGCTGGCTCAAACTTCTGCCACGATCATCTCCTCGGGTCCTCCGTGCTGAGTTCATCGAAAGGAGCGGTTGCCGCTGAGCTATTTCGCCCCGTTCTGGTACCGGAGGACGTCGCCCGATCCGGTGGAGGAATTCAAGAATGCAATCGCCGGCCCCAGACAACGACGACGGGCGTTTTCAAGAGCCGAGCCCGTCGAGCGAAGGTGAATGACGTGCCCCGGGAACTCGTTGTGCCCCTGAAGCGAGAGGCCAGCATCCATACTGCCCCGAGAGTACCTGCGACACGGCAGGGATTGAGAACAAAAAGCGCCCGAAAGGGGTCTCTTTCACTTCTAAACTTTTTTGAGCCTAAATTTCCGGGTAGCCGTGCGGCCGTTGAAATCCGCTTGCACCAGAATAGCCGAATCTGCGAGGGCGGACTCCTCGAGCTCGACTTTCATCTCCGCCGTGCCGGTATGGTCGCAGATAGCCTGGCAATAGATAGGCTCGCGCTCGGGCCTTTCCACCCGGGAAACGAGTTTAGCGGCTGGTGCGGGTGCGCGCCCATCGCTGACTCGTATTTTTAGAATCAGAGCGCGATTTGAGTGGACCGAATCGGTATTGATCCACTCAAGATCAAGTTGCTTGATGGCGGCCAGGCTCTCGGGCGCATCTTTGGGATCGAGGACTTGTTCTAAGCGGCCATCACGAATGGCATCGAGGACGTAGCGGTGCTGGTCGCGCAGCAAAGACTCCTTCTGCTTGTCGGTAAAGAACGGATCCGGCGCGCGCTCGGCGTACGAAGTAGCACGTTTACCGACGCAGCGGCCGCGGACGAATACCTGTGTCTGGAAGAGAAACTCCGCCTGACGAGCTTCACTTTGCACGTGGTAAATCGTGTCCCCGTGTTTCACGTCCGTGTTGAAGCCAAAAATCATTGCATCGTTTCCAGCGAATCGTGTCCAGATGCGGCGGATGCCCACATATGCTCCAGCGACTCCGCCCGCGTCGCTTGACACTGAACGGATGCGAACAATAACCTAGAATGTTTAAAGCTAACCCTGTTGCGCGCATTATATATAGCTCCTTTATGCCCGACAATTACTTCGCTCGTTACCTGCCGCTGCTCATCCATTTTCTGGTCGCCGGCGGGATCGCGGGCGCTATTGTCATCCTCTCCGGGATCGTCGGTTATCGCAAACCTACGCGCGCCAAGCTCTCTCCCTATGAATGTGGAATGACTCCTGTCGGCGATGCGCGGGAGCGCTTTTCGGTGAAGTTCTACCTGGTTGCCATGCTGTTCATTCTGTTCGATGTGGAGGCGGTATTCCTCTATCCCTGGGCCATTATCCTGCGACAGCTGAAGATGTTCGGTTTTTGGGAGATGTTGCTGTACATCGTCATCGTGTTGGTCGGCTTTTTCTACATATGGAAAAAAGGCGTGCTGGATTGGGGGAGCACTGCTTCTGGCCGGCGGGGTGAGGTGTAATTGAATGGCATTGGCTCCGCCCATCTCCGACTTCGAACAGCTGAAAACTCACCCCGCATTAAGCCGCATTCTGGCGTGGAACTCATCTGCAGTTAAAGAAGCGAAGTTCGATCGAGATGAACTCTCCATCTCTATTCAGCGCTCAGCAATCCGCGAGACCTGCGCCCTTTTAAGGGACGATCCCGGGTGCCCATTCAACTATCTTGCCGACGTGACCTGTGTCGATTGGTACCCGGGCGAGCCCCGCTTTGAAGTGATCTATCATCTGCTCTCGATTCCCAACAAGGAACGGGTACGACTGAAGGTCAAGCTCGACAGCACGAGTCCGGTTCTCGACTCGGTAGTTCCGGTTTGGCCAGCCGCTAACTTCTTCGAGCGAGAAGTTTTTGATCTCTTTGGGGTGCGCTTTAGCGGCCATCCCTACTTGCGCCGCGTCCAGATGCCGGAAGATTGGGAAGGGCATCCCTTGCGCAAAGACTATCCTGTGGAGGGCTACCGCTAGGTATGGCCCACCTGAACCCTACGCCCGTGATTGAACCTGGTCAGGATCGCACCATGATCCTGAACATGGGCCCACAGCATCCCTCGACGCACGGTGTGCTGCGGCTGCTGCTGGAGATTGATGGCGAAAATGTGGTGCGCATCATGCCTGATATCGGTTATCTCCACACCGGTATCGAGAAGACCTGCGAAGCAAAATTTTATCAACAGGTAGTTCCACTGACCGATCGCATCGATTATCTTTGCCCGCTTACCAACAACCTTTGTTATTGTCTGGCAGTTGAGAAATTGCTGGGCTTGGAGATTCCAGCGAAAGCACAGTGGATTCGCGTATTGCTGAACGAGCTAACCCGGATCAACTCGCACCTGGTTTGGCTAGGCACGCATGCGATGGATATCGGCGCGCTCACCGTGTTCCTTTACTGTTTTCGGGAGCGGGAAGATATTCTGCGGCTGTTTGAGATGATCAGCGGACAGCGCATGATGACTTCTTATTTTCGCATTGGCGGCCTAGCCCTCGAACCGCCGCTCGGCTTCTGGGAGAAAGTCAAAAGCTTCGTCGATCGGTTCCCCGCCAAAGTCGACGAATATGAGGATCTGTTGACCGCGAATCCGATTTGGCTGAGGCGGACTAAGGGCGTAGCCATGATCACGGCGGCCGATGCACTGGCACTTGGCGCCAGTGGTCCCACCTTACGCGGCAGCGGCCTGGACTTTGACTTGCGACGCGACATGCCTTATTCGAGCTACGAGAAGTTTCGATTTAAGGTACCGATTGCGCAGGAGGGCGACGTCTTCGCGCGCTACATCGTGCGCGTGCAGGAGCTGCGCGAATCAGTTGCCATCATCCAACAGGCGCTCGGCGGAATGCCGGAAGGCCGCATCACGGCCAATGCTCCCAAGGTTGTTCTACCCGACCGCGAAAGAATGAAGACGCAAATGGAGGCGCTGATTTATCACTTTAAGATTGTCAGCGAGGGGTTTTCCGTACCTGCGGGTGAGGTCTATCAAGCCGTCGAGTCGCCGCGTGGTGAGATGGGCTACTACGTCGTGAGTGATGGGACGGCCAAGCCCTATCGGGTGCACATGCGCTCGGCATGTCTGGCGAATCTGCAACTGCTGCCCGCAATGTGCGAAGGGGGCCTGATTGCCGACGTCGTGGCCGCCATTGGTTCGATCGACATTGTGTTGGGAGAGATTGACCGGTGAAATTTTCCCCACAGTTCGAGCAACGGTTTGAGGAGATGGTCTCCCACTACCCGACCAGGCGTTCGGTGCTGGTGCCGACTCTGCTCTATGCGCAAGACGAAACCGGCTATCTCAGCGACGAGGTCATTCGTGAATTGGCCGAGCGGCTGGAATTGACCGAGCTCGAGGTTCGCAACGTGATCAGTTATTACTCCATGCTGACCACCCGACCGCGCGGCAAATACCACGTACAAGTGTGCACCAATATCGCCTGCCTGTTGCGCGGAGGCGAGGAGATTTTCGAGCACTGCAGACAAACGCTGGGCATCGGCGGCGGTGAGACCACCTCCGACGGCCTCTTCTCTCTCGCAGAAGTGGAGTGCATCGGCGCCTGCAGCTGGGCGCCGGCCGTGCAGGTCAACTATGACTTTCATGAGAACCTCACCAGAGAGGAGATGGACAAAATTCTGGGACATTACAAGAAGAAGGGAACGCAATAGGAGCTGATCCATTCGGGATTCAAGAGAGGGAACCCCTTCTCAGAAGCTCGAGAGGCATCAAAGTCACGCAATGGCTTTCCTGGTCTCGCATCCGGACGAGGTGAAGATTGTTTCCCAGCGTTTTGGTCTGGGCGCGATCAGTATTGATCGCTACCTGGAGCTGAACGGTTATAAGGCCATCCAGAAGACCCTCGCCATGGAGCCCGACACGATCATCAATGAAATCAAGAACTCAGGCCTACGCGGCCGGGGCGGGGCAGGTTTCAACACCGGGTTGAAGTGGTCCTTTGTACCCAAGCAAGCGCCTAAACCGAAATATGTACTCTGCAATGGCGATGAAAGCGAGCCGGGTACGTGCAAGGATCGATTGATATTCGAACATGATCCGCACGCCGTGATCGAGGGAGCGATGATTGCCGCCTTCGCGGTGGGCGCCCATACCGCTTACATCTACATTCGCGGAGAATACCGCTATCTTTCGCTGATCATGCAGAAGGCGCTCGCAGACGCCTATGCGCGAGGCTTCTTGGGCAAAAACATATTCGGCAGTGGATACGACCTGGACATCTATTGGCATGGCGGCGCGGGAGCATACGAGGTGGGGGAGGAATCTGCCCTGATGGAGTCGCTCGAAGGCAAGCGCGGGATCCCTCGCATCCGTCCGCCTTTCCCTGCCGTAGTTGGACTTTGGGGTGGACCCACGGTCATTAACAATGCCGAAACGCTGGCCAGCATTCCGCACATCATCCTGGGAGGTGCCGACTGGTATGCGAGTCTCGGCCCGCCCAAGAACGGTGGCACACGCCTGTTCTGCCTGAGCGGCCACCTGGAACGCCCGGGCGTCTACGAGCTGCCGATGGGCTATAACCTAAAGAAAATGATCTTTGAGGTAGGTGGAGGGATTCCCGGCAGCCGCAAGTTGAAGGCAGTGGTCCCGGGTGGATCGTCGACGCCGTGTTTAACCGCCGACGAGATTGATGTGCCCATGGATTTCGATTCCCTGATGAAACGAGGATCGATGCTGGGCTCGGGGGGGGTCATCGCATTGGATGAGTCAACCTGCATCGTTCAATTTGCCTTGCGCACCATGAAGTTTTACCAGCACGAGAGCTGTGGCTGGTGTATTCCCTGTCGCGAGGGCACGGACTGGCTGAAAAAGACGCTGGCGCGTTTTCACGCCGGCGGCGGCATTAGGAAAGACATTGATAACATGCTTTACCTGTCGGAGAACATGCTGGGGCGGACGTTTTGTCCGTTGGGTGATGCCGCGGCCATGCCGACGATTGCATTCGTCAAAAAATTTCGCAGCGAATTTGAAGCCCACCTGGAGGCAAGAGGCTGTCCTTTTGAGAAAGCGGGGGTGGTTGAGCAACTTCCCGTCTTGGCCTGATGGCTGCTGGTTCGCGTTATCTTCGAGGAAAGGACCGATGAGTGGCGGCGGACGATCGTGTTTTTTATGGCTGACGTAAACATCACCATCGACAGCAAGCCAGTGCGTGCGCCCGGAGGGACGCTGCTCATCGAGGCCTGTAAGAAAGCGGGCATCGAGGTCCCTTCCTTCTGCTACTACCCCAACCTGTCACTGCAGGGTGCCTGCCGCATGTGCTTGGTGAAAATCGAGAAGATGCCCAAGCTGCAAACTGCCTGCACGACCATGATTACCGAGGGTATGACGGTAACCACAGACTCACCCGAAATCCATCAGGCTCGTAAAGGCATGGTGGAGCTTTTGCTCGGAAATCATCCTCTGGATTGCCCGGTTTGCGATGCTGGGGGCGAATGTGAGCTGCAGGACATGACCTTCTCCTATGGCGCCGCCGAATCCAAGTTTATCGATATTAAAAATCATCGTGATGAGCAACAGTGGTCTCCGGTAGTTTACTTTGACCGGCCACGTTGCATTCTGTGCTACCGCTGTGTCCGCATTTGCGGCGAAGGAATGGACGTGTGGGCGCTCGGCGTCGAGAACCGGGGCGTGAACTCGATCATTGCCCCCAATCGGCAGGATCACCTCGAGTGCGAAGAATGCGGCATGTGCATCGACATCTGTCCCGTTGGCGCGCTCACCTCAGGAGCCTACCGTTACAAGACTCGGCCTTGGGAAATGAAGCACGTGGATACGACCTGCACGCATTGTGCCGATGGCTGCAAGACCACCTTAGGGGTTCGTCGTGCGCCCGCTGGCATGGAAATTGTGCGCGGTGACAATCGGGATAAGAGCGGCATCAATGGCGACTTCCTGTGCATCAAGGGCCGGTATGCGTTCGATTTCGCCCACCATCAACAGCGCATCAAGCAACCCCTGATCCGCAAGAACGCCAGGCTCACACCTGCGTCCTGGGAAGAGGCTTTAGATCTGGTGGGAAAGCGTTTCGCACAGGTGCGGGATCAGGAAGGTGGTACTCGGATCGGCGTCATCGGGTCAAACCGAACCACGAACGAAGAAAACTATTTACTGCAAAAGTTCGCTCGTCTGGTGCTAAAGACGAATAATGTCGACCACCATCGCACGGCCGATTTCCCCGCCTTCGCAGCTGCTCTGGCCGGAAGAGGTGATCGGACGGCCACCATGCGCGAGGTATACCATGCCTCGGCGATCCTTCTCATCGGCAATGATCCCACAAACCGCCATCCTCTTTTAGCTTGGCAGATCCGAAATAATGTTCGCCTGCACCGCTCTCGCCTCTACGTCATCAATTCTGAACCCATTAAATTGCGTCGGCAGGCGAGCTTTTTCGCGCAGCCTCCGGCAGGCTCGGAAGCTCGTGCAGTCGAGTTTCTGGCCGGGGAGGAGGGCGCAGCGGATGCTCTGGCCACCAGTTCCACCCCCGCTCAGCGCTGGCGCGACTTAAGGGAGAAGCTCCGGAGCGAGCAGAACCTCATCATTATCTTTGGGTCTGAGATTCGCGGTCGGGATCTTGAGAAGCTGGTTAAGTTTGGATCGACGCTGGCCCAGGCGAAGTTCGTGTGTCTCTCTGATTATGCTAACTCGCGTGGGGCTGCCGACATGGGACTCTATCCCGATCTTTTGCCCGGCTACCTGCCCCTGAACCAGGGTACAAAATTTCGTGACGATTGGGGTGAGCTGCCGGCAGCAACGGGATTAGATCTCGGCGAGATGATCGGAATCGCCAACGAGGGCGGGTTGAGAGCCCTTTACGTGGTAGGCAGTAATCCCCTCGGGCGCCTCCCCATCGATCCCTTTCTGCTTTCGAAAACCTTCATTGTTGTTCAGGACATGTTCCCGACCGAAACTGCGGCCATCGCTGATGTGGTCCTACCTGCTGCCAATGCTTACGAAAAATCCGGCACCTTCACCAATACCTGCGGCGACCTGCAGCTGGTGCGGAAGGCGGGGGAGATTACGGGAACGAAACCCGATTTCGAGATCATCGTCCGCCTTGCCTCCGCGGCCGGCTTCGATATTCGCAAACTGGTACCCTTTGGGAAACGTGGCACGCATGCCGATATGGGGCAGTCTCGGGGTGCACAGGCAGGCGAAGCCGATCGCCATGCCGTTTGGCTGGAAGCGCACGGACTCGAACCCAAACTCAGTCCTTTCGATCCCATGGCTATCCTAGATGAGATCGAGCGATTGGTGCCGGGCTACGAAGTTTCGCGCAGCAACTTATTAGCCGGTAATGATCAACACACAACCGTCGAAGGACCGGGCATGTGGCATGATCCGGCACTCATCATTCCCGCCCGGGATGATTTATTCACCTCGGGCACGCTGGGGCGCTACTCTAGGCTTCTGAATTCTGTGATCGAACACCGCCAAGGAGTACCCGCGGGAGAAGTCGTCGCCGGCTAAAGCACGTGGATCGCACAGCCAGGGCAGACCTGATCATTGGCGATCCATAGAAGACCAACTTACTACTCGGTAACACAGGCACTCGACGTGAACATCGGCTTATTTATTTTGGTCTCGGTGATCAAAACGATTATTGCGCTGTTCGTGCTGCTGACGGCAGTTGCTTACACGGTCTGGTTGGAACGAAAAGTTGTGGGACACATCCAGAACCGCTGGGGACCGAGTTACGTCGGGCCTTTTGGCTTGCTGCAACCGCTCGCCGATGGCGTCAAATTCATCTTCAAAGAAGATCTGACTCCGCCCCACGTGTACAAGCCACTGTACATTGCGGCACCAATGATCTCGCTGGTTTTCGCACTCACCTCGATTGCGGTGATCCCCATCGGAAACTGGATCTGGATCGGCCAGCTCAATACCCCGCTTGAGATCACAGACGTCAACATCGGACTTCTGCTCATCTTGGCCATCACTTCGATGGGGGTCTATGGGGTGGCGCTGGCCGGATGGTCATCGAATAGCAAGTATTCCCTTTTGGGCGGCTTACGGGCCAGCGCACAAATGGTAAGCTACGAAATTTCGCTTGGCCTATCGCTGGTGGGCGTCCTCATCCTGTCGGGCAGCTTCAGTTTGCGGCAAATTGTCCAGGCGCAAGCCGGCAGCTGGCACCACATCATTCCCCACTGGAACATATTCCGTGGACAGATCGTGGGATTTTTCGTTTATTTAATGGCTGCCTATGCGGAGACCAATCGGGTACCCTTCGACCTTCCCGAAGCGGAGACCGAATTGGTCGCCGGCTATCACACCGAGTACAGCGCCATGAAATTCGCGATGTTTTTCATGGCCGAATATGCCAACATGATTACCGTCTCCTGCTTGGCAACGCTCCTGTTTTTGGGCGGCTGGATGGGACCCTTGTTTGGCCCGGCGATCGTCCAGGAAATTTTGCCGGTCGTCTGGTTTGGCCTCAAGGTCTTCTGTTTCATCTTTCTCTATATCTGGGTGCGTGGCACGCTGCCACGCTTCCGTTATGACCAGTTGATGGATTTTGGCTGGAAGTTTCTGTTCCCCTTGGCGGTAGCGAACCTGGTAATTACGGGTCTGGTCGTCGCATTCAGAAGTTAGTCTCGGTTCTCCAGTTCTCAACTCTTTTGGCTTCCGAATAGGCGAGACCTGTGTAGCAATCGAGTGCCTGCCACTACGGTGAGCGGGTCGCGGCGGCAGGGCTGAGAAGCGAGAGCCGATTGGATGATTCACTGGGTTTTATTTTTGGTCTTCGGGGCCATTAGCGTTGCTGGCGCAGTCAATCTGCTGGCCCAGCGGCATCCCATTAACAGTGCATTGTCTCTGATCGCTGTCCTGGCATCGTTGGCGGTGGAGTATCTGTTGCTGGGGGCAGAGTTTGTTGCCGCCGTGCAGGTCATCGTCTACGCCGGCGCGATTATGGTGCTTTTCGTGTTCACCATCATGCTACTCAACGCCGGGGAAGAAGAACGAACCCGGGGTAGCCGCGTAGCCATCGTTTTCGGCATTCCCGGAATGCTGATCGCGAGCATCTTGATTGCCTGGATCCTGGTTCGCTACTCGGATACGGGGGCGGTGAGGGTCGGCGCGCTCGCCGGGACTCCCACCGCTATTGCGCCGCTCCTTTTTCATGACTTTCTCCTGCCCTTTGAGGTCACTTCGGTGCTGATTCTCATTGCCATCATGGGAGCCGTAGTTCTGGCCAGCCGCGAACCGGCTCGCACCTCAGCAGAAAGGGGACAAGGCTAATGGTGCCTCTTCCTTATTATTTGGTCCTGAGTGGCATCTTGTTCGGGTGTGGAGTCACAGGTTTTCTGATCAAGAGGAATGTCATTGCGATCTTCATGTCGATCGAGCTGATGCTGAATGGGGTAAATCTCTCCTTCGTGGCCTTTGCCGCCCACTGGCGCGCCCTCAGCGGGCAGGTGTTCGTGTTCTTTGTCATGGTGGTGGCCGCGGCGGAGGCGGCGGTCGGATTGGCCATCATCATTGCCGTCTACCGAACCCGAGAGACTTTGAATGTCGATCAGGTGAACCTGCTGAAATTATGAATCAAATCTCGCTTCATCTGTGGCTGATTCCGATCCTGCCCTTGTTGGGCGCAGCCATCAATGGCCTTTGTGGGGGCCGTCTCTCCCGCCATGCCGTGGCGGCGATTGGGGTTGCTTTCTGCGGCACCGCGTTCCTGTTGGTGCTGTTCGTCTTATCGCACTTCTTTGCCCTCCAACTGCCTCATATCGAGACCTACGGGACGTGGTTGCGCGCGGGCGCCTTTCATGCGGATTACGGGTTTTATCTCGATGAGCTCTCGATGATCATGCTGCTGGTGGTCACCGGAGTTGGACTACTGATTCATATTTATTCGGTAGGCTACATGTGGGAAGAGGGCGGCTTCCATCGCTTCTTCTGCTATCTGAACCTGTTTATGTTCTTCATGCTGGTGCTGGTTTTGGCGCACAACTATCTGGTGATGTTCATTGGTTGGGAAGGTGTAGGACTGGCTTCGTACTTATTGATTGGGTTCTGGTTTACCCGGGATTCGGCCGCCTCGGCGGGCAAGAAGGCATTCATTGTGAACCGAATCGGAGATTTCGGATTCCTCATTGCCCTGTTCCTGCTGATCAAGCATTTCGGCTCGCTCACCTTCTCCGAGGTATTTGGCTCGATTTCCCATCTTCCCAGCGAGACGGCGGGAGCCGGTCTTCTCACCACGGTTAGCATTCTGCTCCTGCTAGGAGCGACTGGCAAATCAGCGCAGATCCCGCTCTATGTCTGGCTGCCCGATGCCATGGAGGGTCCCACGCCAGTGTCGGCGCTGATTCATGCGGCGACTATGGTCACGGCCGGTGTCTATATGGTGGCCCGCTCGCACGCGATCTTTGACCGTTCGCCGACCACTCTCACGGTGGTTGCCGTGATCGGGACCTTGACCGCCTTCTACGCGGCCACCATTGCCATTGCGCAGACCGACATCAAGAAAGTGCTCGCCTACTCGACCATCTCCCAACTTGGCTATATGTTCCTGGCCTGTGGCGTGGCGGCGTATTCTGCGGCGATTTTTCACCTCATGACCCATGCTTTCTTCAAGGGGCTGCTCTTCCTGGCCGCAGGTTCGGTCATCCACGCAATTGGCGGCGAGCAGGACATGCACCGCATGGGCGGGTTGCGCCGGATGACGCCCTGGACCTTTTGGACCATGACAGCCGCCACTTTCGCGATCACCGGAGTCCCCGGCTTTGCCGGGTTCTTCAGCAAGGATGAAATTCTGTGGCAAGCTTCGCGGGTCAACATGGCGCTGTGGGGATTGGGCGAGTTCACGGCTTTTCTTACCTCCTTCTACATGTTCCGGCTGTGGTTTTTGACTTTTTTTGGTCACTATCGTGGAACCACCACCTCAATCAACGAAGGGGACAAGGCCGGACAGGGCCCAGGTTTGCTGGCTATTAACAAGTCGCGAACAGGACCAGTCGCTGAACCCGAACACCACCCGATTCACGAGAGTCCCAAGGTCATGCTGATTCCGCTGATAATTTTGGCCATGCTTTCGGTGGCTGGTGGATGGGTGAACATCGGCAAGAACTTTGAAAAGTTCCTCGAACCTGTCTTCCGAGCGGGTCCAACCGCTTACACGCTCACGGAAACAGCCACTCAGGCGGGCAAGACGATCGGTGGCGCGACCGGGACCGAGTTGCTGTTTACGTTGACCTCGGTGTTGGCGGCGGCTCTCGGCTTTTTGCTGGCGTTGCTGCTTTACAAGATCCAACCTGACCTGCCGGCTAGGATTGCTGCATCTTTCAGGGGCTTGTACACCGCCGTACTCAACAAATATTACGTGGATGAACTGTTCTCCATTTTATTGGTTAAGCCCCTGCTTGCGGGCTCGCGGAAAATTTTGTGGCAGGGAGTTGATCGAAGGATAATCGACGCGGCGGTCAACGACACGGCCGAAGGCGCGCGTCGCGTCTCCGATTCTCTCCGGCATATGCAATCCGGCAACCTGCGTTCCTATGCTGGTTGGGTTGCTTTGGGAGCTGCTGTGGTTATCGCATATATGATCTGGGTTGCCTTGGCATGAGCACCACGGACCTGAACAGCTGGATTCTGACGCTGGTCACTTTTATCCCTCTGGGCGGCGCCGTTCTGCTCATATTTGTCCCCCGACGCGACCGCGACATACGTGTCTTCGCCCTGGTCACCTCGCTTCTGGCCTTCATTCTCTCGCTCCACCTGCCAGCACACTTTGAGCATAGTCAAACTGGTTTCCAGTTCGAAATTGACCAACCTTGGATCGCTAGTCCGAATATTCACTACCACATGGGAGTGGATGGTTTTTCCATGTGGCTGGTTCTGCTGACCACGTTCCTCAGCCCACTGTGCGTTCTGATCTCCTGGCATTCGGTTCGTGATCGGGTAAAGGAATTTTTCATTCTGCTCTTGATCATGCAAACCACGCTGATCGGAGTCTTTACATCCCTCGATCTATTCCTCTTCTATTTCTTCTGGGAAGCTACGCTCATTCCCATGGCGTTGTTGATCGGCGTCTTTGGCCACGCGCGGCGAGTCTACGCAGCGGTGAAATTTTTCCTGTATACCATGATCGCGTCGGTGTTCATGTTGGCGGCCATTCTGTGGCTGTACGCCAAAGTAGGAAGCTTCGACCTGATCGCAGTCGAAGATGCCATTCGCAAGGGCCAGGTGAGTGGATTTGGCACGGCTGCGCCATGGCTTTTCCTGGGCTTTTTTGTTGCCTTCGCCGTCAAGGTGCCGCTCTTTCCGGTGCACACTTGGCTGCCGGATGCGCACGTCGAGGCTCCGACCGCCGGATCAGTCCTGCTTGCGGGAGTGCTGCTGAAGATGGGTACCTACGGGATGTTACGCTTCAATCTGGGTTTGTTTCCCGAACAATCGTACGCCAATCGGTCCTGGATTGTTGCCCTGGCTCTGGTCGGCATTATTTACGGAGCACTGGTTGCGATGGTGCAGCCGAATATGAAAAAGCTGATCGCTTATTCTTCGATCAGCCATCTTGGATTTGTGGTGCTTGGCATCTTCAGCTTTACTAGTTCCGGGCTGAATGGAGCGATGTTTGTGATGTTGGCGCACGGGGTGTCCACCGGCGCGCTGTTTATGCTGGCAGGAATTATTCACGAGCGCCGCCACACCTATGAGATCCGGGAGTTCGGCGGGCTGGCAAAGCCCATGCCCACCTATGCGGCATTTTTCCTATTCATCGTCCTCTCCTCCCTTGGCTTGCCCCTCCTGAATGGTTTCGTCGGGGAATTCTTAGTGCTAGCTGGGGCATTCCGGGCGCAGGCAGTTTACGGCATCGTGGGCGCCAGCGGGGTGATCTGGAGTGCTTGTTACCTGCTGTGGATGTATCAGCGTGTGTTCTTCGGCAAGGTGACCAGCGAGATCAATAGCAACCTTCCCGACTTGGGGGGCGTGGAGCGGGCTGCGCTGTGGCCGGCGGCAGCCATGGCGCTGGTGATGGGGGTTGCTCCCCTGATCTGGCTCAGCTCCATTGCCCCCGCGGTCGAAAACACCTTAGTTCCCTTCGCTCGTACGGTAGCCAACGTGGTGAAGCAATGAGCAGCGTCGAGGCCATCCCGCAGACGGCAGATTACGTGCGAATTTTGCCCGAGTTGGTGCTCTCCCTCTTCGGCATTGTGGTGATGATGCTCGAGCCGCTCATCGACGAGCGCCGGAACCAGCAAGCGCTCGGCACGCTCTCCCTCATTGGATCAGTGGCCGCCATCCTGGCCTCCCTTTATCAAGCAGCCTATCCCGGGTTCGCTTTCTGGAACATGGTGAAGGTCAGCAATTTCAGCGTCTTTTTTCATGTGCTGGTCACGACCGTTGCCGCGATTGTGATTCTCACCTCCTACGAGTACATGTCGGTCGAGCGCATCCGTGCCGGCGAGTACTACAGTCTGATTCTTCTGGGGACCGTAGGTATGTGCCTGATGTCATCCGCCGTAGAACTGGTTTTGATCTTTATTGCGCTTGAGATCTCGTCGATTTCCACTTATATACTGGTGGGATTCCGCCGCGGCGAAGCCGCGAGCAGCGAGTCCTCCCTCAAGTATTTTCTGCTGGGCTCGTTTGCCACTGCGTTTTTTCTCTACGGCATCGCCATAATCTTCGGCGCGAGTGGATCGACCAACTTCGACAAAATTAGCCAGGTGCTCTCTTCCGAGCACGTGCCCGCTCTCGCCTACGTGGGCATCGCGCTTATGTTCATTGGTTTAGCATTCAAAGTTGCGGCAGCCCCATTTCACATCTGGACTCCCGACGTTTACGAGGGAGCACCGGCGCCAATCGTGGGATTTATGTCCACCGCTCCCAAGGCCGCCGTTTTTGCCGTTCTGCTGCGAATTCTGTTTGAGGCAAATGCTCCCGGGCGGATGTGGCTCATCTGGGTATCAGCTGCGCTCTCAATGTGCCTCGGCAACATCGCCGCCCTGGTGCAAACGAACATAAAGCGGCTACTCGCCTATTCCTCGATTGCCCATGCCGGTTACCTGTTGATCGCCTTCGCTACCGCGCCCGAGGTAGGAATTTCCGCAGCCATGTTCTATGCGGCAGCCTATGCTGCCATGAATGTCGGGGCTTTTGCCGTTGTCAGCCACTTCGCCAACGCCGGGGAGCGTTACGTCACCTTGGATGATTACGCGGGGCTAGGCCGCCGCTCGCCCACTTTGGCCTCCACCTTGACTATCTTCCTGCTTTCGTTGATTGGCATCCCCGTCACCGGCGGATTCTTCGCAAAATTCTACGTATTTTCGGCCGCTTTGCGGGCGAACTTGGTTGGGCTCACCATCATCGCAATCATCAACAGCGCAATCGCCGCCTACTACTACTTACGGATCATTGTAGTGATGTACATGAGGGAGGAACGTGAAGAGGTCCCAATCATGCATATTCCTCTTGCCCTAGGGGCGGCGCTCGTCATCAGCTTGGCCGCCACCATCTATCTCGGCATTCTCCCCGGCCGTCTGCTGGGCTATGCGCAGCGAGCAGCTACCGAGGTGCTTCCCTCGCAGGGTGCATCGACGAGCGGGACAGCCTTTGCACTGCCCAAATGAATTCTTAATTTAGTCAATGGCTACTGCGATATCGCGGCGGCTGAAGACCCACGACGCGGCAACCCAGCAAAGGCCCGATTCGAAAAAACCGAGCAGAACCAGGTCCCAGCGCGCTGTCCACTTCTGGGAGAAGGAGGCTTTCATTAGCAATTCGAGCAGGGCGTAGACTGGAATCAGGTCAGCCCATTTGGCGTCCAACTCGGCGGCTGCGGCGGCCGGCATGCCTAAGACCAGAATCGCCGACAAGGTGGCAAAGAGCGGGTTAAGAAAGGTGGAAAACAGGACGGCTACGGCCGCCGCAAGGATTGAGGCTATCAGCAGACACAACATGAGGAACCAGAGATGTCGAACGGGAAAGCCGGCCGGCTCCAGGATCCATGTGCCAGTCATGGCCACGGCCAAGGCGTACAGCGAGACGGCGAAGGTTATGCCGCACAGCAGGCCTGCAACGTATTGCTCGCGCCCCACACCCTTCGATAAAACGGACAGAATACGCCGCGTCTTGCGTTCGTTATGGATGGCCGAAGCGCCAAAAAAAACCGCGAAGGCGACCCCGTAAGCCGCCACTTGCTTGAAAATAAGTAAGACGTCTTCCCCCGATCGCCGGACATCCACTACCACCCCCATGATGCTGAGCACGCCCACCCAGAGCATGAGGACCAGAATGGGCCAGCGCTGCTCGCGCACGAAATTAACCGCGATCAGGCGCACTTGCCTCATCGATGGGATATCCTTTCGGCCCCCGCCGGCGCGGGGGCAGTCAGCTCGAGGAATACCTGCTCAAGGGAGCGCCGCACGGGATTCACGCTGAGAACTTCTCCCCCGAGCTGCCAGACCTGCTCCAGTGCGGCACGTTGTTGTTGGCTTCCAATTCTAAATTTCACCACACCATTCAAAGCCTGGCCACCAGGAAAGACGTCCGGTCGAATTCCACGCACCGTGATCTCAAGCTTCTCATCGCTGGCCAGAAGTTCTGAAGTCTTGCCTACGCGCACGAGACGCCCGCGATTCAAGACTGCAACGCGATCGGAAATCAATTCGACCTCAGATAACAAGTGAGAGCTAACAAAGACGGTCTTTCCGAGGTTCCGCATATTGGTCAGCAACTCGCGCACGGTGACCCGTGCGACGGGATCCAGAGCAGAAGTGGGCTCATCGAGAACGACGAGCTCAGGGTCATTGATGAGCGCCTGCGCCAAACCCACGCGCTGCAGCAGGCCGCGAGAGAACTTACCTGCATTGCGCCGCGCATATTCCACCAGGCCCAGGGCCTCGAGCACCTTGCGGACGCGTAATTTAAGACAAGGCCCAGGCACGTCGTTGAGAGCCCCGTAAAAGCGAACAAGCTCTTCGGCAGGGCGGTAGTACAAGGCGACGTTCTCCGCAAGAAAACCAATGCGGCGCCGCGTCTTTCGATCGCCAAAGGGTTTTCCCAACATCAGCCCGCGGCCTGCAGTTGGGCGCATGAATCCCATGGCCAGATGAATGGCGGTGGTCTTGCCTGCCCCATTGGGGCCCAGGAAACCAAAAATCTCGCCCGGCTCAACCGTTAATGTCAGACCGTCGAGCGCGGTTACACGCTGCGGCCGGTACCAGCGGTTATATTGCTTGGTAACCTCATCGAATTCGAGGGCTGGCACCATCTTGCGATTTTAGCTGGGGATGCCAGAGGCTTTCGAAAAAACCCACAGCCTTTCCACAGGTATTTCGCCGAATTGGCAGCGACTTATTGACATCGTTGCGCCATCGGGGTCATGATGACGGCCACAATCATAAATTTCACTTCCGCATTCCACTTCCCCGGAGGCTTGCGTGTCGAATTTTGCGCGTCGTTTATGGTCAGATCAGGTTGGGCAAGACATCGCAGAATATGCCGTCATGGTCGCGGTTATTCTCATCATTGTGGTCGGTACTATCCGCCTGATCGGCAGCAATTCGAACACCGTATTCTCGAATGTCGCCAGTGCGGTCCAGTAAAGCCCCCCCGTGATCGCTGCTCCGCCGCTGATCAGGCCGAAGGCATCATGAGTGCGGAAAAGCCGGGCTCTTTTCTGGCCGAAGCCATTCGCGTTATCCCCCGCCGGGATAAGGCTCTGGATCTCCTCCCTCGCAAGTTCCCCTGATGGGCAGTCAGTAGCTGCCTTTTCGCGTCAGCTTATGCTCCTTGGCCGATTCTGAGTTCGTACTGCGAGGATCTCGCCGGCGGCCCGGTGACCGGAGCGTATGGCGCCGTGCACGGTTCCGTGATATCCGGAGAAATCGGTGGCCTCGCCGGCAAAGAATACCGTGTTTTCGATCGGAGCTGCCAGATCCTGCTGCGCGGAATCGCCACCAACTTTGACGTAACTATACGCGCCACGGGCAAACGGATCGTGTTGCCAATCGTGAAAGGCAGCCGATTCGACCAGTTGTTCAATGTGCGGTGGAGCTAGCTTCAACAACTCTCCCAAGACTTGACATGCAGAGGACAACACTACGGTGGCACCTTTTCCCGACAGAGCTTCGGCGCAATGCGAGGGCGCCCAGCCGGTGATGATGGGCTGCCGATTCGGCATTTGGGTCCACCAGGTCGGAAACGGCTCTTGGCGTGAGAACAAAAAGCGCATCTCGGCAAGGGTTTTCGCCCCGGAAGGGTGTAGATGCTCCCAAAACCGTTCTTTGAACCGCAGGGTCAGGCGCATCACTTTACCCATTGCCAAGTTGTTCAAAGCCTTTTTTTTTGTCGCCGGCAAGTCGGGAGCGAAGCGGACTGCCCCCACTTGATCGCCTCGCGTTTGGAGAACCCCCAAAGGTAAGCTGAGCAAAGCCTGTCGTGCACAATAGGTTTTCCGACCACCTTCACTATTACAGTCCAGGACGACCTGATTTCTCTTCCACTGCAGGCGTTCGAGAGGGGTATTGAGCTGGATGGGTACTCCCGTTTGCTTCAGCTGGTTTTGAAAGGACTCGAGCAGAACCGCGTAACCACCCTGAATTCTGAAGGCATGCTCCGCTTGGATCTTTGCGTCAGCGCGTATCGATCTCACCAGTGAATGAACACTGATCAAGGCAGGATCGGCGGCATGAAATCCCGTAATGTAGCGTCGCGCTCTTTGCCTTGTATCCTCACTAGCTGCGCGGCCAAACCGTCGCAGAAAATCAAGGAACGACTGATCCGGCTCACGATCATCCATTTTTTCTAGAAGCGAATCCACATCGGAGAACAAATCACATTCGCTGAGCTGCCCATCTTGCTCACACCAATCGTCCCCACTGGTTGCTACTGGTTTCACCTGCAAAGCTCTGAGGAGATCCAGGATCTCTGGCGGGCTGCCGTGAATGAATTCGGCTCCAAGCTCGATGGGCGTCTTGGTGAGAGCCTCCGACTGGGTAAATACTCTGCCGCCGATGCGATTTCGTGCCTCGACAATATGGACCGCGAGGCCCGCCTGCGCCAGATCACAAGCGGCAGCCAAGCCCGCCACTCCGGCGCCTACGATGATGATATCCGCCTCACCTTTCACCGTCATCGAACCGTTTGTTGCCCCTGCCTGCCGCTGTGAAGTTTCAGGGACCAGCGGGCGGTGGCGTTTAGTCCTTCTGTCCCCCGGCCTGCTTGAGTTGTTCAGAAAGTTTAAGTTCGCGAGCCGCATCTTCGGTCCTGCCGAGGTTGCGATAGGCTTGGCCGAGCAAATGGTGGGTAATGGAATTATTGGGATCCATAGCAGCCGCATGTTCGAGAGCTCGGACTGCCAATTGGCTTTCACCTTTTTTCTCGAGAATTTTGCCCATGAGGACGTAAGGCCCGGTGGAAGTTGAATCCAGCCAAATGGAGCGCTGCAGAAGCCGTTCCGCATCATCGAATTTTTGCATGCGGGAGTACGCATCGGCGAGCTTGTAATAGGTCTCGGCATGAGCCGGGTTTATGGCCAACTCTTTCTCAAATTCCTCGATCGCCTCGGGAACTCGCGATTTATAGGTGTAGAGCTCTCCCAGTAGGAAGTGTCCCAGCGGGAGTTTGGGATCGAGGGTAACGGCTTTTTGCGCATACTCTTCCGCCACCGGATCAAACTCCTGTCGCAGCAGCATTCGCGCCGTAAACAGGTAACTCGCAGCCGAATCCGACCCAACCTCGAACATCCGGGCAAATGCACGCCGTGCCTGGGAGTAATTCTTCGACTGGATGTAACAGACGCCAAGAATATAGGAAGCGTCGACGTTCGCTCGCGGATACCAGCCCTGTACTTTTTCGAGCAGCGGAATCGCTTCGGAAGGGTGGCCGCTCAGGTAGTGGGACAATCCGAGCAGTTGTACGGCTTCCTTGTCGTTCGCGTCTGCCGCCACCGCTTTCTTGAGAGACTCCACGGCCTTGCTGTACTCCCCTTTCTTGTAGTACGTGGTGCCAAATTCGTGATCGATGCCTTTGGCGTTAGGATTGCCTGCTCGGATTTGTTCAAGTTGGGTGAGCGCCTCGTCAAATTTGCCCTGCTCCATAAGATGGCGGGCTTCTGTGTAGTCCGGCTCGGAGCGGGAGACACTAGCAGCCGGTGAATAGACATCTGGGACCACGGCCTGCGCGAAGGGTTGGGACAGGCTGATGACTAGAAAGAGAATGACTGAAAGTGTGTATGTCCAAGACATCCGCAAAGAGGAGCTCCGCCTAGGGAATCCGGAGATGGCGCTTCTGTGTCTGCTTGGTCAGAGGGCAGGCCTCCGACCGAGTCATCAACGAAGGCAGCTAATCGGCCCCAGCTGCTTCCGCCACTCCGACATACTTGTCAGCCCCTCCATAATATAGGAGATAGCGTCGTCCCTGGCGCACCAATCCCTCAACAAAGACAACCTGTGGCACCTGCCCTATTTTTTCCCAGTCCTCTCTGGGCTCAAAGACCGGCTGGTTGGTGCGAAAGATCACCTTGCTAGGGTCGTTGCGGTCGAAAATCGCGATGCCGGTTCGATAGATGTGTTTGTCATCCGCACCGTTGTAAATGAGAATAATGCCCTGCGAACTGATGAGGGGCGCGGGACCCGGTTCGACCACCTGTGAATCAAATCGTCCCGGACGGCGCGGCAGAACCGGAGTCTCGGTAGCCTCGCTCCAGTGGATGAGATCGCTTGAGGCAGCCAAACCAGTTTGGTCGGTGTGGTCGGCGGATGTGCCCAGAAAATACATCCAGTATTTGCCATTGATTTTCTGCGGAACGATCGCGCCTGACTTGGTCCAGCCAACATTCCAGTTGCCTTTGTAGGCGGCCAGGATGACCCCTTTGCGTTCCCAGTGCACCAGATCGAATGAGGTCGCGAGGCACAATTGGGCATCCTTGCCGTTGAAAGCGGTGTAGGTCAGGTAGTAGATGTCGGAGAACCTCGCCAGCCGCGGATCCTCGACACCACCGCCTTTCTCGTATTTGGCAGCGGGAGAGAACACGGGTTTTGGGGAGCGAACGAAATGGAGTCCGTCGGTGCTCTCGGCGTAGCCGAGCCGCGATGTGCCCTGTTTGTCTTGCGCTCGATACAGCATAACGTATTTGCCGCGATGAGCGACGACCGCTGGATTGAAGGTGCCGGCTGATTCCCAGCCAGTCCCTTCCGGAGAGATGATGGGGCGAGCTGTCCTGCGGGTCCAATGCTCAAGCGGTGGTCTCGCTACTTGCGCAAACCATAACCATATCCCGACCGCGGACAGCAACAGTGGCGAGGAGAGCTGCATTTTGCGGCCTAAAAAAAAGAGGGAGCTCAAATGACTCCCTCCATGCCAATTAGACACCCCGGGCTTCAAAAGACCAGTTTGAGCGCAAACTCGATTTGCCGCATGCCAGTGGTCGAGCCGGGCGAAGCGTCAGCCTCGATACCAGTAATCTTGCCGGCGCCAGAGCAGTCGATGCACTGCCCGCTACCGCTTTGATTTGAGTTGAAGCCGAGCACGGGATGGTTAAAGAGGTTGAAGAAATCGGCACGGAACTGCATTCTCACCCGCTCGGTGAGGGTGAAGTTCTTGCTCACCGACGCATCATCGGCAAACGAGCGGGGCCCCCGGAAACTGAACACACCGATGTTGCCGAGGTTACCCTTACCAGGATCGGTGAAGGGACCGCTTAGTGAAGTTAACGGAGTAAAGAATGGCACGTCGTGGTTGATGGGATCGAAGTGGCCGGCTCCCACGTGGAATGTCCCCGTCCCTCTGCTGGGTCGACAAATCCCGACGTCCTGTTCCGCGCTACATTCATTGGTACTCGGCGTCCAAGGCAGGCCGCTGCTCCAGTTCATGGTGTCCGAGATTTCCCAACCGCCGATCAAAGTATCCGCAACTCGGCCAGAGTTTCCAGCATAGCTCTTGCCCCTTCCGAAAGGTAAGTCGTAGACGATGTTGTTCACCCAAACGTGATTGCGGCTTTGATCGTCCGGACCATATGCGATGGCATGGCTGATCGCATAATAGTTGCTGTCGTACTTGTTGGCATGCGAGAAGGTGTAATGGGAGAGGAACTGCAGGCCGTGGCTGAAGCGTTTTTCCGCCTTGATCTGCAAGGCATTGTATATGCTGTTGGCATCGTTGCCCAGATAGTTGCCAATGTCGCTCGAGCAGCAGAGCACGACTGGCGCTACGCAGGTTACATCTGCGCATGGAGTAGCGAATTTGTTATACAAGGGTCGGCGCTGTGCCTGAGGAACGCCCTGAGCATACCCCACCACGCTCGGCGGATTCGCATTATAAGAGGGGCTATCACCGGCGAAGACATGCGTTCCCTTATTTCCGATGTAGGCAACTTCGAGTGACAGCGAATTCGTCACCTGCCGCTGCACGGTGACATTCCACGCGTCCAAAGTCGGCAGCACCTGCTTGGTCGGCCGAACCTTGGGAGACACATTGTTGGCGGGGCCCTCGAGGGGCAACTCGCCGTTGGTGAATACGGTTGGGAATTGATATGGCGTTGGAGTGGTCAAAACCGAGGTTGCACCCGCGTAGGGGACGCAAGCGCCCGTAGCAGGGGGGCATCCCAAAGTGAACACCGGGACTATGTTGTCGCTCGCGCTTGAGAACAGGTTCGAGGCAGCCAGCTGCTGGTTGACGAGCACCGGCAGATTCTGAGTGACTGTGTGCCCGAAATTCGAACCGAAGACCCCGATGTCAAAGCTTCGGCCATAACCCATGCGCACCACGGTTTTCGGGCTGAGCTGATAGGCGATGCCTAGCCGTGGCGCAAAGGCGGTGAGGTTGTTCTGGATGTTGCCATTGAGTCCGAATCCGTTCTCCCCGGCGACCCGGATGACACCGCCGCCATTCGTACCCGTGCCAACGATATTGGCAAATCCGCCTTTGTCTTTGCCGTTCACACTCTCCGGCGTGTAGATCTCCCAGCGTAATCCATAGTTAAGTGTGAACTTCGGCGTAACGCGCCAGGTATCCTGGCCGTAGAAGAACAGTCGTTTCTGACTTTCGGCCGCATTCAAGGTTGTGCTCACGTAACGCTGGAAGCTGGTGACATCGCCCAAAAGAAACGTAGCCAGATCGAGACCGCCGCTGTTTTTCCTGAGGCTCGCATTCTCGGTTCCTTCCGGGCTGAAGTTCAATTGACCGGTGCGGTTGGCATCGCTTGGCACGCGCAGATTGTGAGCAAAGCGTAGGTCACCGCCGAATTTCATCTGGTGGTTGCCCATGATCTTCGTCCAATTGTTAACCAACTGATACTGGTGTTCATTCTCAATCAGCGGGCAGTTGCAGCGCCCGATATTGAGCCCATCGCCAAAATTGGTGATTGCCTGGCCTTGATTCCCGTTGGCGGGGGCCGCATTGTTTCCCAGATCCTGTCCACCGAGGAAAAAGGCGGCCAGACCAGCGGTGGACGTCGCCTGGGCTGAATTGTTCAGGCCAGGAATGCCGAAGGTGTTCATAGGAGTGCCCCCATCGGGCTTGGCGGTTACGGGATTGTATTTGAAATAGCCGAGGCGGAAATCGGTGAGCAGAGTTGAGCTGAAGGTTTTCGTAAACCCGGCGGCAAGGCTGATATTGTGTACGGTCGAGCTGCCGGCCAGCCCTCCTGGTCCAAATCCAATTCCGTTCAAAGCGGGAAGTCCATTCACCGCGGGCAAGGAGGCGCCGCCCGACAAATTGAAATAATCGAGACTAAAGCGTCCAAAAATTTGCAAGGTTTGACTGATGTTGTAGTCTTCCCGCGTATCGAAGCTGTTCTGGTTGAAGGGGCCCGAGCCCGAAGCAATGAAGTTGTGTGTAAGGCTTGAATTCTGTGGCTGCGGGAAGGCCTTCAAGATACCCACCGCCTGTGGAGAGAGCCGATCGGTGGGGATCAAATTCCCCACGAAGCGGGTGCGAGAGTTTCCTTTCGCATCGCCCGTGGTAGGGTCGTAAGCTTGGCCCCCGCCGTTGACATTGCCCAGATACTCGCTCAGGTCGCAGAAAAGTGCCGGGCTTGAGGGCTGCGTACAAGTGGACAAAACGCGCGCAGTGGGTATCGACAGTGGATTGGTGATGCCAACTACCTGGCGTGTACCTTGATAATCGCCAAAGAAGAACAACTTGTCCTTAACGATGGGGCCGCCCAGGGTAGCACCGAACTGCTGCCATCTGGCATGCGGGATGCGGGGCCCAAGCTTGTTTGAGCCAGGGTACTGGGTAAAAGGGTCGGTGGCGGCCAAGGCGTCAGTGCGGCGGAACCAAAAGCCGCTGCCGTGAAGTTGGTTGGTCCCCGACTTGGTCTGCACCGTTACCAGTCCAGCCACAGCCTTGCCGAACTCAGCGTCGTAGTTTTGCAGTGCAATTTTGGTCTCCTGAATAGCTTCAAGATTCGGGTTGACCACAATAATGCCCAAGATCGGATCCTGGTTATCGGTACCATCCAACTCGAAACCTGTCCCGCTGAAATGTTGCCCGTTGACAAAGATCTGCTGGCCGCCCTGTGGGTTTTCGGTTGCAGCGTGGCTCCAGCCAACCAGC
>JAFATF010000129.1 GCA_019244045.1 Acidobacteriota bacterium | reverse complement strand
GCAAACGCTCAGCAGGGCTTCCAGAATGCCTTTGGCGGCATCAACAACGGAAACACCAAGTTTGCCCTATACCCAGGCGGCGGCATTGAGGGCTTCTGGGGGCCATTTGGTCTACGTCTGGATGTTGGTGACGAGCTCTATTTCGCCGGTGGAGTGCAAAACAATCTTAGAATCACCTTCGGCCCGCATTTCAAATTTTAGGCCGGCAGGTTTGGCACTCGAGTGCGCTGAAACTGGAGGGCCGCTAGCGGGCGGCCCCCTTGTTTGTTTCTAGGCAGACGATTTGCTCGAGTCACCTCGAAAGTTTCCGGACATGAATGTGGTGCATCCGGCGATGCAAGATTGTTCTCGGCTAAGCTCGCAAGCGGTTCGGCTTTGCGCGGCGGGGAAGCGGAGTTTAGGATTTCACAGAGGAAACGTCAAAAGATCTATTTCACGGTCCTGCCCATGCGCAGCGCCTTTGCGTGAGCGCGCATTTTCAGGGCCAGGGAACTCTTGCCCGTTTCACTATAAGCTTGGCCGAGAAGTTCATAGATTGCCGGATTCTTGGGTTGAGACTTCGCGAGGGTCTCTAAGACGTTAGCGGCGTCGGCGTATTCTCTTTGTGCAAGCATGGCCCGGGCAAGGGCAAGCTGCGCGTCCGGGTTGTGGGGCGCAAGCAGGAGCGCCGCCTCGAGTTGATCCTCGGCGGCCTTGGGGTCCTCGAGCCGCAAATATATTTGTCCCATCAGCAGCCGAGCAGGAAATTGAGAGGGATTCAGCTGCAGACTGGTGTTAAGCGCGTTGCGTGCCTGGGGAAGGTCTCCGCTCTCTGCAAGAGCCCGCGCATAATCGAACGCGGCGATGGCATCGTCAGGGCGGACGCTGGTGGCGCGGCGGAGATAGTCGGCGGCCTTATTTCCATTTCCTGCCCGCAGCTCCAAATGACCGAGCTCGACGAGCGCCGTCGCAGAGTTGGGATCGGATTGAAGAATCTTTTCGAGGGCTGCGCGCGCATCCGCCGGTCGCCCGTCGTCGGAGGCGAGCATGGCCGTATGAAGCAGGTTTTGTTCTTCAATTTTGTCTTTTGGATCGGGCAACAACGAAGGCGCGGGCACGGTCGTAGAACTATCAGCATCAGAGGGGCCCAAATACCCGAGCGCTCGAAGTTCGTCGGTAGTGCCCTTCCCCACAGCGCCCGCCGGCGCCTGCTTGGGGTTTGGTAGCTGGTTCCTGAGTTCTGCCAGCTGAGCGCGGAATTTCTGCACGTTGTTATCCCACGGAGCATACCGATTTGCGAGTTCCTGCGGGTCGGATGCGAGCTCGTAAAGTTCGGGACGCGGTGCCTCGATGAATTTCAACCCTGCTTCGCGGACCGAACGCAAGGACGCCCAGCCGAAACGCAAAGGGTAATCCGTTTCTGCAAACGCGATGCGGTCCTCCGAATCTTGGCCGCTCACGAAAGGCTGGAGTGAAGCGCCGTCGAATCTACCCTCAGGGGAGATGCCCGTCAGATCGAGAATGGTGGGCAATATATCGGTCGTGCGCACTTGCGCGCGAACAATGCGTGCGGCGTTCGCACCAAGCTTAGGTTTTAAGATAAGCGGTACGTGCGTGGTGGTATCGTACAGAAAGATTCCGTGCGTCTGTTCGCGATGTTCTCCCAGGCCTTCCCCATGATCGCCCACGGCAATAATAAGGGCGCCGTCATACCAGCCGTGGTTTTTGAGGTAGTTCACGAATTTTCCCAGCGCTCGATCGGCGTAGGCAATCTCGCCATCGTAAAGGCGGTCTTTGTAAGTTTCAGAATACGGAGGTGGCGGCTCGTAGGGATCGTGCGGGTCATAAAGGTGCAGCCATATCAAGCGTTGGCCGGTGCGATGCTGGTCCAGCCACTTTTCCGCTCGCTCAACCACCTCCATACCACGCCGTTCCACTCTGCCCCATCTCGATTTGGTGGTGGGATGCTGGGGAAAATTATCGTAGAAATCAAAACCGCGATCGAAGCCGGGCGCCAGCGACTTACTGTCTAAGATCACCGCGCCAATGAAGGCTGCCGTGTGGTAGCCATGCTTTTGGAGGAGTTCCGCCAAGGTCGCATGACTATTCGCAAGGGGAACCGCAAAATCGGTGACTCCGTGTCGGCTGGGAAGCAAACCGGTCAAAATAGTCGCGTGCGATGAATTGGTGATCGGACTTGGGGTAAAAGCTTGGGCAAAACGAATGCCATCTTTCGCCAATAGGTCGAGCGTGGGAGTCGAGATCTTGTCGTAGCCGTAGCAGTGCACGTGATCGGCGCGCAGGGTATCGATGGTGATCAAGAATACGTCGGGATGTGAGGCTTTGGCAGCTGGTCTCTGGGCAACGCAGAGCAGGCTGGCAAATGCGCAAAAACCCAGTAGTGATAGGGGTTTCATCAGGCATCAGCGTAGCACAGCCCGCTCGCGAAGCCGCTGATTAGCGGCTCGGGTCTCCTTCTAGTCGTGGTTGTATAATGTCTCATCGCACGATATTTGCTCCTCTCCCCGGGGGGTGTTCAAAATGCTGGCTCGGAAGTGGCAACTCGTTCTCGTGTTCTTCTGTTTCTTTACCCCGTTTCTCTCTGCGCAGAACCAGAGCACGAAGCCCAAGCCCCGCGTGATGGTGGTCGGGGTCAATGGCATGGAATTGGACGTAATTCGGCCCTTGATCCTCAAAGGGCAAATGCCGAACCTCGCCCACATCATCAAGAACGGCGCGTATGGAAAATTCCGCACCGTGCCGGCACCTAATTGCCCCAAGGCCTATACGGCGATGTTTACCAGCACCAAGCCGGAAGAGAATGGCGTTACAGGGTTCGTGGTCGGCGGCATCACGGCCAACACCAACATGCTCAAGAAGGAGCCGATCTGGTCGATCCTTTCAAAGAAAGGCGTGAGCGTGGGTATGGCGAATGTGCCTGCCACCTTCCCGGTTATGCCGGTGAACGGTTATATGATTAGCGGCATGTTGACGCGCGGAAAAAACTGCGATGATGGGGTTCTCTGTGCGCCCAAGCTGAGCGAAGTGGAGGGTGGCGATGCAGTTTACCCGGCGGGGATGAGAGCCGAGTTGCTCAAGAATGTCGGTGATTTCTATATCGATTGCGAGCGCATGCCTTCGGCCGACCAGCTGCGCGGCCATGAAAGTGAGGTCATTGATTCCTGGCTGAAGAGAGTGGACCTCATCCGGCAACAACAGAACAAGTTATTCGACTATCTCTTGAGCAGCCACCCTACGGACTTCACCTGGATGGTGCAGTCATGTGAAGATCGCACCGGGCACTGGTTGTATCCCATCGCGCCCTACAATGTCGGCTATAATCCCAAGATTAACGCGGTCCGGCCGGATGCATTTCCTAATCAGTACATCGCTTTTGATCAGGTCCTGGGCACGATTCTGAAACACGTCGATGAGAACACCTACATCTTTATCCTCTCTGACCATGGCATTAAACCCTTACGCGAGTTCGAGGAAACTGATCCTCACGCCCATATGGATCATGAGAAGACTACCCCGGTAATTGCCAAA
>JAFATF010000114.1 GCA_019244045.1 Acidobacteriota bacterium | reverse complement strand
GCTGCCGTCCGCCCGCGTATAGGTGGTCTCGCCCTGAATGGTCGAGCCGTCCGAAAGCATCGTCGCGTTATTGTCGGTGATCAGATTGATCGAGGCGATGCCGAGCTGGCTCAAGGTCTCCAGCGTCGTGGTGCCGTCGGCATTGGTGACCAGCACCTTGAAATAACTCCAGTCGGTATCGCCGGCGTCGAGCTTGCCATCGTGATTCGTGTCGAACACATCGCGCAGCGCCTGCATGTCCGAGGTGGCGGTCGGATCCCAGGAGGTGAAGTCGAAGGCGCGGGGGTTGTCGATGTCGCCGGTCCCGGACAGGTCCAGCATCAGCACGCCGTTGCCGACCCCGGCCCAGGCAGTGCGGTGCTGATAGCCGTCCCCGGCCGTGTCAATGAATGTGCCTGACGAGGTGAGCGGTGTGACGCTGATGCCCTTACCTGTCAGGTCGAGGACGACCGGCGTGGTAACGAAGTCGACGGGAAGATTGGGATCGCTAAAATCATAGAAATTCTGATCAATAATTTGATAACTATCCACCGTAGTCGTAACATCCGGTGTCGTTATAGACAAATCGCCAATAGGAATATCCCATGCGGTAATGCTGATACGTGACGCGGTGAAGGTTTCAGGTTTGCCGAAACTCACAACCTCCACGTTGAACTCTGAACCGGACCCTGCGTCCCCAAAGCCCACCGCTCCGGCGACAATATCGCCGCTGGATCGAACATCGCCACCGCCAAGGGAAACCTCATTGTTAGCTTGAAGCCATGCGGCAGACACAGGTGTGGAGCTATCTGATTGAGGGGGAGGGGCCCACCAATCAGGTCTCACATCCGCCATCTCTGCTTGCCCCTTGGCTATCGCTTCGCCCTCGGCCTCGTAATCAGCTACGGCTTTATCTCTGGCGGCTTTGGCTTCGGCAGCGGCCTCGGCAGCGGCCGTTGCGGCCGCTGCGGCTTGCGCGGCGATGTAATCATCATAACTGGTTTGGGCAGTCGCAAGAACCTGCTGTCCTGGACTGTTGTTCGAAGTCAAGATCGCGTTGGCGTCGGTCACGCTCGCGGTCCAGCCGTTGGGGCTGTCGATGCGTCGTCCATTCGTGTCGAGGAAATTGAGCGTGCCCGATTGCGACAGCCACGCGTTGTCACGGGTCAGGTCGAGCGGCGCATCGGCCGGTGTCTGAACCGGTGCATCGGGGGAGGCAGACGGCAGCGCCACTTGCAAATATGGGACAGGTGAAAATGGTCCCCAAGCCGGCGCCGCTGGCGCGGGCAACGGATTCGCCGGCGCCTCCACGGACGGGGCCCACCAGTTGCCGATGCCGCTGCCATCCCCAATCTGGCCCACGCCCCCACCCTCCAGACCTCGCTCTCCGTCAGTGAGATCTTGCCCGGCGGCTTCCAGCCGGGTGCGGGCCTCGGGTGTCAATTCGAGCGCTGCTGATGGAGACCCGAGTCCTTGAGCGCGATTCGCCAACGCGCTTGCGTGCGCAGCATCCCATTGATTTGCATTGACAGCATCAAACACGTTGCCGCCTGCATCGGCAATATCTGCGGCGGTCGTATTAGCCCAAGCATCCATGTAAGACAGAGGAGAAATCTCAGCGAGACCATTGGCGGGCGCCAGGTGGGACTGCGTCGTCAAGATATCGGTAGCTGCTCGCGATACAGCTCCTACGCCATTCACGATTACTTCGCCCGCTGCGTCCAAGCCATTCAGAAGCGCCCCTTGGCTTGGATGATCTGGGTCCATCGATGGAAGACCCAAGTACTTCGTTTCAAAGTCAGAGGCGCTGTTGATGAACCCCCTGAACCCTCCGGAGTCGTTTGAAGCCTGGGAATTTTCCGTCTTTCGGAAATCACTCTCCTGCTGGTAACTTTGCACGGTACCTGGAAGAAATTTGCCTTCCGCGTTCTGAAACGCGTTGACATCTGACGTATACGGTCTAGGCCCTTGAGCATCGACGTAAACGCCCCGGTACTTGCCATCAGTTCCGTAGAACGCCGTCCCGGCTACTCTCGGCGCGAATGTCTGCGGATCGAGTTGGGCCCACGCCTCGTTCGACGAGGTATCGCCCAGCGGGGGTTGCGCGGTTGCTGTGCCATAAAACAGCAGCCCGCCCCCGATTGTTCCGTTGTTTACTCTAAATTGCGGCCCAATACCTATTGGGTAGAAGCTTCCATTGGCCACACGTGGTGGGGCAGGCGCGATCAAATCGGCATAATTTGGGAAAGGATCCGTTGTGAGAGCAGTCTCGTGATATAATGACGCTGATGTTAGATTTGTCTGGATACCGTAACTATATGTATAAGAGGGGCTTTCAACATAGGCCGTTAATAGGAATCCCCCCCAATTCGGCACGACGCCCAACACTTTGATGTTGTTGACCGGATATTTCTGAAGAAATGCCACGACCGGCGCTGGTCCCGCGCTCCAATTCACCGAGCCGTTCACATTGGTTGCTACGTTGCTGAAATAGTCGTTCGCGTAGCCCTTGAGGAAGCTGTCTAACTCGTCAGCATAATCTGTCATTTTGGACTCTCTAATTTGGCTAAACACTTCTCGTTAAATTTGGATGTTTCTGCTGAGAGGTATTCGCGATCACGCAAACCTGCGCGCCGAGCCTCGTGTAGAATGCAGGCACCTAGGAGCGTTTTGGTATTGATTTCGTTGGCAGCAATTCCAAATGAATAAAGGAGGCCACTCACCAGACACTCGTCGAAATTGGTTTGCTGCGACGACAAAATGACGGTCAAGAGGACGTTTTCCTCACTATCCGACCTGGTCATCGTGATGCATTTCGTATCATCAGCCAGTCGTTGCTCTAAAGCTCCGATGAGCTCATCGGGGACGCCCACCACCCTGAATGCTTGCTTATCATTCTTCAAACGCGCGAAAACGTTCGCGTCATGAAAAATGCCGATGGACCAACTCTTGTCGGGCCCCCTCTCGATCCTCACTCCGCTAGCACTCGAAAGCTTGTTCAAAGCTTCATGGACCAGGGGCTGACTGGATTGAGAAAGATTTCCGATATCAAAGAAATTGAAGGCTTCATCGTCCCTCGACAACGCAACCATTCTTCCCGTCGATTTAGCCTGCCCCCAGATTAATTCATCGACGACTCGGTTTTCCTCTGCGAGAGACGCAGTCGAAAACCTCCCGCAGAACAGGATCGAAGCAAAGGCAGAGAACAGGAGCAGGGAAGTCGCTTTCATGATCGATATCGATCCGTCTGAATATCCGACGACGTTGGTCTACCCAACTCGAACGCTAGTTGCACGATCGGCATGTCCTGCTTGATGGGAAGGCACCAGGATCTTACGGTATCATCGTTCTGCCATTCGCTAAGCACGCAGACCGCCCGATGCGGCCCGAACCCAGTGATCTGGTCCATCGCCGTCACCGCTCCCTCCATGCTTCCTGACGATAGCGGAGCAGCGGGGACAACAGGAATTCGATGACGCGGCGCCGGCCCGTCTTGATCTCGGCGGTCACCGCCATGCCGGGTTCGAGCGACGCAAAACCATCTTCAGTCTGGATACCCGTCTGCTCCAGTGCAACGTGCGCGACGTAGCTCGGCTGGCGGGCCTGGCGCTCCTCTTCGCTGCGCGCCAGCGCGGGGTCGTCCTGGCGATCCTTGCGGTCGGGCGCGGACACATCGGCCGCGACGACGTCGTGGCTGATCGTCGTCACCGTGCCGCGCAACAGGCCGTAGCGGGTGAAGTTGAAGGTTTCGACCTTGACCTCGACCTGCTGCCCTGGACGCACGAAGCCGACGTCCTTGTTGGCTAGATTGGCCTCGATCTCTAGCCGTGCCTCGCGCGGCACGATCACCATCAGTTGCTGTGCCGGTGTCACCACGCCGCCGATGGTATGGATAGCAAGCTGCTGCACGCTGCCGTTGAGCGGGCTCCGCAGGGTCTGCAGCTCGCGCCGCTGGATCGCCTTCACTGCGTCCTCACCGTGCTCGTTTGCGCTCGTCTTCGCCTTGGCAAGGTCGGACAACAGCGACTTTCTGTATTCTGCCTCGGTCTGGGCACGCTGCCGGGTCAGGGCGGCGAGCGCCTGCGTCACCTGGTCAAGCCGGTGGCGCTCGGCCACGAGCTGATGCTGCTGCTCGATGTATTGCTGCTCGGTCTGCAGGAAGAGCAGCCGCGAGCCGAACTCCATGTGCATGACCTTCTCGCGGATGTCGCGCTGGTCCTGCAGGATCGGCAGCACGGCCTCGATCTTCTCGATCTCGGCTTTCGCCTCTTCGGCCTCGGCTATCTTCTGGTCGATTTGGCGGTCAAGGCCGGCAAGCTTGGCCTCCTGCTCGGCCGCCTGCGCCTCCATCTGCCCTCGCGCGTTGTCGGTGAGCACCAGAGCTGCATCGAGCGGTGGCGCGAAGCTCGTGAGATCGGCCTTCAAAAGTGCATCGAGGCGCGCGATATCTAGCCGGTCCTGCTGCAGGTTCTTGTTTGATCGCCGCACATCCGCGTCATTTGCGGTGGGGTCTAGCTCGATCAGGACATCGCCGGCATTGACCACTTGGCCTTCTGCGACATGAATAGTGCGCACC
>JAFATF010000033.1 GCA_019244045.1 Acidobacteriota bacterium | reverse complement strand
TAGCGCGGGCGAGTTGGTGCGAGCCATCCGCGATTACATCCGCCGGCGCAATCACCAGCCACAACCTTTTATGTGGACTACTTCGGCTCGCTCGATTGCGCGCAAAGTTAGACATTGTAACGAAGCGTTAGAAACAGGACACTAGCGAATGATTTTTCAGAAAATAAATTTCCCGACCACCGCGATTGAACGTGCATTACTGGCGAACACTGATTTGGGATTGTTGAAGTTTACGTCTCCCGGGGTCAGGTAGCTCTGATAACTCGACCCGACGGAAACGAATCCTGCAACATCGTTGACCCCAAGGCCCTGGCCAGGCCAGGTATTTGGAAGGTACTGTGGGTGATTAAAGATGTTCGCGAACTGAGCCCCCAGACGGACTTTCATCTTTTCGCGAATGGCTACATCCTTGTATACGCCTAGGTCCCAGTTATTGGTGTGCGGGGTGGCGAGCCTGTTGCGGCTCGAATTGGCCAGAGCGCCCGGAGCCGCACGGATGTAGCTGGCGCGAGGATTGTTGGCCAGGTAAGCCACTGTATCCCCGGCACCGTTTAGCAACGCGGTGACGTCGCTACCCGTTCCTGGGACGCCCGAGGGGTTGAAGATTGCTCGGTCGCCGGCAGGATCCCCGTTCAGGTTGGCATCATCGGTTGACTGCACGGTCACCCATTCTGGCGATTCGTACGTATAAACCGGTGCAAACTCCCAATGGCCAACGACGTTCCTCATAAGCCAGTTCGAATTTCTGAAGAAGGGCAGATCATACACAGCCGCTAACGTGACCCGGTGTGTGCGTGACAGTGCAGAAACCGATTTCTCAGCTGCCCAATTGTTAAAGTCCTGGGGCCGGCGCGGCGTCAAGTCGGTCGAATGGAAATCAGCTGTGCTGTTATCGATCGTCCTGCTGAAGGTGTAGGAGGCTTGAAAGGTCAAGCCATTGCTCATGCGTCGCGAGAGGCTGGTCTGCAGTCCGTGATACCGTGACCACCCCAAGGGCAGATCGGCCGTGATCGTGCTGGTAAATCCTGCGTTTGCATACTTCGGGTCCAAGTAAGGCGCCTTCGATTCGAGGGCAGCCAATGTAATTGGCAGACTGTCGAGGGTTGCCTGACTGGGCGCCTGCAAATAAGTTGGCAGGAAGTTGCTTGGCCCTACCGTTGCCAACTTGTTGATTCGATCCTGAACATCCAGGTGAACCCCATGCGTTCCGACGTAACGGATCTCCCCCACATAGTCCTTGGCAAAGGAATGTTGGACTCCCAGATTCCATTGAATGGAATACGGCCATTTTTGCTCGGGTGGAATCCAGTTCGAGGTCAAGGATTTGGCAGTCGTCACGTCGTAGGTAGTGATTCCGCTGCCCCCTCCTGGCAGCGCACCGTTGGCAAAGAAGTGGGGTGTCACTGGCAGTGAGGTATCAAATGTCGCGCCCACTTGTGGCGGTACCGCGAGTTGGCCGATGTTGTCGTAGAGTATGTCATAGGCCATTCCGAATCCCCCACGAACGGAAGTTCTTCCGCTTGAGCCCGGTGAATAAGCGAATCCAACCCGCGGTGCCCAGTTGTTTTTGGGAGCTTTGGGGGAACTGAACAACAGTGGTTGATTAACCGGCGACACGATAATGCTTGGAGTATTTGAGAGTGAGTTTAGAGCTTGGCGCTTCTCACCTTCCGGAATGCTGGTGAATTCGTATCTCACTCCGAAGTTGAGGCTAAGATTCTGTCGAACTCTCCAGATATCGTTTGCGTACCAATAGACAGCCGAATCGTTACCATAGTAAATGGTCGATCCGGAACTACGCTCGCCGAAATTGTCGGGTGAGAAATCCTCCAGGAACAGCTGGGTGCGGTTATAGCGATAATCGCCGAAAGCGCGCTGGGTAAAATTGGATGGCGCAATGTATTCTCGCCATTCCATGCCAAACTTCAGGTCGTGCGCTCCTTTGTTCCAGCCAATATTATCGGTCAGCTGATAGAGGTCCTGAGTGCCGCCCTGGGGCGCGTTCGGATCCCATCCAATATTCAACCCTCCACCAAGATCCAACAGTGTGATGTTAGGAAAGACATTCAGACCGGGAAAGGTGGTATTGCCCGCTGGTGTAACGAAAAAATACCGGTTATATCCAGCTCGAAACTCGTTGATGAGCGAGGGGGTGAAATTATGGTAGGCACTAAGCGCCAGGAGATGGTACCGGAACGGCTGAATACTGTAAAACGCAGGCAGGTTTGCCGCGGTATCAATTTGATCCAGTTTGTTGTAGATGTACCTTAAACGAAGTTGGTCCCGGCTCGAGATGTTGTAGTCGACGCTCTGCACAAAATTCTGAAAATTCTGGAAGGCAGGAGCGCTGATGGAAACCGGGCCCATAGGGATCAGGCCCGAACCTGCAGGACAAATATTTGCAGCCGGTGTGCTGAATCCGGTAAACGTGATGGCATTCACTCCTGCCGTGCATGGGCCCGGAGCTTGTGCCTGAGCTATCGGTACATATTTCTTGAACACCGTAAAATTGGTCTGGTTGAGCAGTGGGTCAGCTGCGATGGCCGCCAGACCGGCTGCGGTTGGCGCTAATACGGGAGCTACGCTGGTGGCCGTGAGCCCCACGGGCTGCCTTTCGAAATCAGTGAAGAAGAACAGCTTGCTTTTAATGATCGGCCCGCCAAAGGTGCCTCCGAAACGATTACTATCGAACCGTGGATTCTTGGTAAGACCCTGCAGAACGTAGAAGTTGTCGACCGCATTCAGATTACGGTTTCTCAGGTATTCGTACACGGATCCGTGAAAACTGTTGGTCCCACTTTTGACGGTGGTGTTGAACTGCCCGCCCGATGAGTGACCAAACTCTGGACTAAACTGGTTCGAAAGAAGGACGAACTGCTCGACCGCATCATTGGGAACAGATGCCAATGCCCCGGTAGTTCCTTTGTCGTTGTTGTCCACTCCCTCTATCGTAAAGTTATTGTCGTAGGGGCGTAAGCCTCCGACCGAAGGGCCGGTACCTAGGCCCATTGCACTAGCCTGGGTTACGCCCGGGCTTAGGAGAGAAAGGTCAAGAATGCCGGCGCCAATCCCACCTACCGTAGTTAAACCCAGGTCTTGCGAGAATATGGAGTCGTAGGTTGTCTGCAGTTGCGCGGTAGAGGTGTCGACGGGCGGGGCTGCGCCTGATACTTCAACCGTGGTAGACACGTTGCCTAAGCGCAGTTGAACATTGGCGGTACCCGTCTTGTTCAGTTGGACCGGTACGTTGTGAAGCGTCGCGGTAGCAAACTGCTGGGCGGAAACCCGAATATTGTAAATCCCTACCGGAAGCTGGCTAAACCTGTAGCCTCCAAAGCTTGTGGTTTTGGTAACGTTCTGTTGGCCACTATTGATGTTGATAGCTTGAACTTGCGCATTATTCACTGCGGCACCCGAAGGATCGGTAACCGTGCCGATTAAGTCTCCGCTGATACTCTGCGCGGCTCCCCAGACCGAAAATACCAGTACCGCCAGGCCCATGGACGGCAAGAACGCTGCCTTCTTGAAACTGCTTGCGGTGCGCAGATTCTGAGTGTTTTGTAACACCTTGAATTGTGACCTCATTCGATCTCCTTCCCGGCGCACCCGGCTTTGGGTGCCTCCATCTCGGCTATAAAGTAAGCACGCGTCACACCTGAGAATCGGGTTACGGATGAACGGTCCGCTGCTAGGTTTGAGTAGATTGAGCCTGAGTGTATGTTGCGGGATTTCGTTTACCTTGCCATGTCAGTTGAGTGCCCCGGCGCTATGAAACTTCATAAATTGGTTTGGTCGTCTACATAAGTCCGTAGGTTATTAAATACGTCTTGCAACCCTCATGCTGTTCCGCTCCGATTTCATTGGTGCCCGGCGCGAGAGAAAAATGAGGGCGCGGTAAGTAATGCGTTATGCCATTGCTATTGGTTTTTCGTTGCTGTGCGTTTCGCCCATTCGAACCTGACGGCCGCTGTTTCCCTGAGAGGAGGCGTGATCCACTACGCTATTGATGAAGGTGCTGGCATGAAAACCGTGCGCAGGGGAAGCAAGCGGCGCTCAAAAGTGTGGATTGCTCGTCCGGTTCTGCGCCCATCGCCAAGTGCACTGATCGCTGTGAGCATCCCTGAGTCTTTCAACCTGGCCGTAGCTCGACAATCGAGCAAGGATGGTGGTCACGGAGGCCAAAGCATCTTGGTGATGCCTGACGCCTTCCGATGCCCTGTCGCAAACCTCTCGCGTGGTCAACGGTCTTGCAGATTCAATCAGGATGGAGCGACACAATTCAGTCAAACCACTTTTGCGCCGACGCGCCCCAATCTGCAAACGTTCGGCTTGCGCGATCAGTTCCTTATCGGCGGAGAAATGCACAAGGTTCATCATGGTCTCTTTTAAGATGGCTATCCTTTTCGCTACCCTCGCCTTTTCGGCACAGAGAAGTTCAAGCTCCTTCCGCATGTCGTCGAACACATGAAGCAGAGAGTCTTTGCTCGCAGCCATAAAGCCCGCTAAATTTGGGGCCGCACAATCTTAAATCAGCCATCTTCCTTGCGAGGTTTGCGTGGTATGGGTACCAAGTCGTTACGGGCCGGTGCACTCGGGAAGGTGATGAATGGCGCCGGAATAAATGACTTAATCGAGATCGAAATTTTCCACTCCCCTGAGAAGTGCCGAGCAGCCGAGTCTTGCGGAATGGGTTAATGGCTTGCAATGCTGTCGTATTACGGATCCAGTGACGAGAAGTGGGAAATCAGGGATGTATACCCACCCTGTGACATTCGATGGTCGCCCGGTCGAGGGCGATTCGTGTTTCAATGAGACTTGTTTGCAGACACCCCAGCTATTTTAGGCTGGCTAGATTACGTTTGTTAAGTAAGACCGTCAATAATTTCAAGCATCTGACGCGCCTGGGATTATTAAGTCATGCCACGGAGAAATTGCATTTTTGAGATCATGCGTGCCCAGCAAGGAGGCGAGTTGGGGGATCTTCTGTGGCAACCCCGTAATGCTGCAGCTGGATCTATTGTGGCTTCCCTCTCGAGCCTGTTGCGCTCACCGCTGGTCTGGATTGTGAGTTTTAGCGTCTGGACCATGGTCGCACTTGTCGGCGCGTTTACCATAACTGAGTTCTATCGCTCGATGCACTCTCCGCTGAGTTTTTTTGAATCCCTAGGTATGCAGCTCAGCCAGATACTAACCTATGCCCCTCTCACTCCTATTGTCTTTGCCCTTGCAGTACGCTATCCCATTGGCCGGGAGAACTGGCTACCGCGTTCTTTGGTTTATTTAGGAGGCGGTGTGCTTTTTTCAGTCGCGCACATCGTCCTCAGAGGTCTGACTCCGTACGCGTTTTGGGACTCCAAGAGTCACATGTGGTTTTCCGGAATTTGGGATCCGCAGGCGCACGCATTCCGGGTGCAGTGGCAAATCTTCGAAGATCTTTTGTTTCGTAACTTAGTGGACGACATTACCGGCACATACGTGCCTATAGTACTCGCGGCACATATGCTATCGTACTATCGCCGAAGCAGCGAGCGGGAGCGACGCAACTCGCTTCTTGAAGCGCAGCTGACCAACGCCAAGATGCAGGCGTTGAAAGCTCAACTGCAACCGCACTTCTTGTTCAATACCCTCCATTCCATCTCTTCGCTGATGCTCAGCGACGTCAATGCAGCTGACAAGATGATGACCCGGTTGAGCGAACTGCTGCGTATGAGCCTGCAAAATGAGGGCGGCCAGGTAACGACCTTGAACCGCGAAATTGAGTTTGTCGCCGTATACCTGGAAATAGAAAAGATGAAGTTTGGCCAACGATTAAGGGTCACCTTGGATATTGCCGATGACACACTCGACGCTCAGGTACCGCACTTGCTTTTGCAGCCGCTGGTGGAAAATGCTGTCCGCCATGGAATCGCGCACCTGACCTCAGTTCCAGGCGAAATCCACATTTCCAGCAGACAAGCTGATGGCTTACTCAAATTGACTATCACCGACAATGGCCCGGGTCTGGGGGAGCAACATAACGCAAGGGGCGGTGGTGGCCTGGGACTGCGGGCCACCAGGGAGCGCCTGCAGACCCTTTATGGCAACGACCAGACATTTTCTCTTATCAGTGCTCCACGGGCCGGAACCGAGGTTTTGATCAAGATTCCATTCAGCACAGTTTATGTCCCTGCATAGGAGATGTTGAAGATGCGCACCGTCATCGCGGATGACGAAGCACTTGCTCGAAACAAATTGCGTCTGATGCTGAGTTCTGAGTTGGGGGTTGAGATTGTGGCAGAGTGCGAAAACGGCTTACAAACCATTCGCGCTATTGCGAGTCATAGACCCGACCTTCTGTTGCTGGACATCAGCATGCCCGATATGGACGGCTTCCGTGTGTTACAAAGTATCGCCGGCAAGCAAGCCCCCATCGTTATCTTCACCACCGCATACGACAGCCATGCTGTTCGGGCCTTTGAAGCCCATGCTCTGGACTATCTATTGAAGCCGTTCGACCGAGAGCGACTTCATCATTCCCTAGAAAGAGCCCGCGCAGAGCTGCTTAGAAGTCCGGATGCCGAAACTACCCATCGTCTTCTCAACTTTATTACCCGAACTGCCGGCCAAAAGCCCCGGCCTGACCATCGTTTTGTAATTAGATCCGGCGGGCGTATTGTATTTTTGGACTGCGATGAGATTTGCTGGGTTGAGGCAGCGGCCAACTACATTCGGGTGAATACCCGCAAGCAATCTTACCTGTTAAGGGAAGGTATTAGCCACATGGCAGAGCGCCTCGATCCTGCTCAATTCGTGAGAATCCACCGTTCCCTGATCGTGAACATCCAACATATAAAGGAATTACAACCGGTCAACAGCGGGGAATATATTGTTGTCCTTAAAGACGGAAAGGAGCTCTCCTGCAGTCGCGGTTACCGTTCCGGTTTGCAGAACCTTATTCAAGGCACTCTGTGAGGCAGTTGGTGAGCTCGAGCATTCCTTCCATTCGAATCAGGAATTATGCGGTTGGCACTTCGAGTTGGAAACGTACTAACCACGATTTGACGAACTCGTCTAAGAGGCGTCGTAGTTAGATTCGCGTCCCTTTCGAGCGAAAGGCGGGAAGTAGTTCAAAACCTTATGAATAACCTCATGATTGCCGTTGCCATCGCACTAGTCTCCCTCACCGCCCCAGGAGAAGATGGTGCTATGTTTCGCGCTAACCGTCAGCATACGGGTGTATACGGCACGCATGCAGTTGAGAGATTTACCCGCGTCAAATGGAAGTTCCATACAGATGGTCGCGTTATCTCGTCGCCCACCATTGCGAACGGGATGGTGTATGTGGGTAGCACGGATGGTAACCTTTACGCCATCGAACTAGAATCTGGTACTGCGAGATGGAAATTCTCAACCAAGGTGCGGGTCACTTCGTCTGCCGCCGTCGACGGGAACGTAGTTTATTTTGCAAGCTTCGATGGCAGTCTTTACGCCGTGAACGTAAAAAGCGGCCGACTGACATGGAAATTTCAGACACGTGGAGAAAGACGATTTGCGGGCCTGCATCTCCATGGAATCGAACCCAGTGGAGAAGCCATGCCCGATCCCTTTGACGTCTACCTTTCATCCCCAGCAGTGTGGGCAAATGCCGTGTACTTCGGGAGTGGAGACGGAAATGTTTATGCGGTGGACAAAAACACCGGAGCGTTGAAATGGAAGTTTCAAACAGGGAACGTAGTGCATGCATCGCCCGCAATCGCCGACGGCATGCTGTTCATTGGTAGTTGGGATAGCTACTTTTACGCGCTTGATGCTACCAGCGGGAAGGAGAAGTGGCGCTTCAAAACCGGAGAGGACCACGAAATTTATAACCAGGTGGGCATTCAGTCTTCGGCGGCGGTGTTGGATGGTGTCGTGTATTTTGGGTGCCGCGATTCGAATCTTTACGCCCTCGAAGCCGCGACCGGACGAAAGAAATGGGCCTTTAACACCAAGGGAGCTTGGGTGGTCACTTCCCCAGCAGTGCGGGACGGCAAGGTCTTTTTCGCCACTTCGGATAGCGCACTGTTTTATGTTGTTGATGCGAAATCCGGCACACCGGTGTTCTCTCTGAAATTCGGCTGGCCGATGTTCTCATCGCCTGCGCTCGCCGGAAATATGGTCTATCTCGGATCCAATGAGGGAATGCTCATTGCAATTGACCTCAAAACCCAGAAAGAATCTTGGCATTTCCGCACTGAGGCCTCCAAACGGAATGCTCCCCGTTTTAGCAAACCGGACGGCACGCCAAATTATTCCGCTGCGGTTCACGAAAACTTCTACGATGCGGTAGTGGCCGCATTCGAAAGCATGCAAAACATGGGGACGGTCTTGTCGTCCCCTGCTATCGGGAACGGGGTGATTTATATAGGCAGCAGCGATGGAAATCTTTACGCACTAATGTAATCGCCAACCTTTTCCATTCTCAACACAAAGAGCTCGCAGCGACATTCACTAACCAAAGCGGTACGCGGTCAGCAAATTTGACCCGCATGGTCTCGCCACGAGTTATCGGGTTTAGGAATCTCAACAGGTCGGCCTAGGTGCAATTCAGGGTGCCAGTGCCTCGAATCGTCTGGGCCGTGTTGGTGATGCCGTTGCTTATTGTGAGTTGCAGATTCACCGGAGCGCTGGCCGTGATCGTAACCGACCCGGCGGCGTTGCAGCTGGCTAGACCCGCATCATCGATACTGCCAACAGAGCTGTTTGAACTTCTCCAGCTCAGGCCGTCGGCCGGCGTAAGCACGCGGCTCGTGTTATCAGTGAATATCCCGGTTGCCGTAAAACCAACCGCACCTTGCGTGTTGGCCGTTGCCGTGGCCGGGGTCACGTTTATGCTCTTCAAGTTGGCATGGCCAGCGCCACAGGCTACGCACAGTAGCAGCGAAAGCAAAACAGGTAAGTACTTCATAGCTTCTCCGAAATAGTTAGATTGGAGAGTCGGGCCCCTGGGTTGCTGGCAAAGCGGCTAGGGAGAATACGTAGAGGCAGAGTTCCGGAGCCAGATTCCTGGCTAGGACCGCCGTAATGTCATCACAAGACTTAAGCGAGTCTCTAGAGTCAAAGTAATGTAACTGAAGATGTCAGCCAAAAACCCCTTTCCCGCTCCCGGTTGCGGAGATGATTAAGACTGTGGCCGGTCGAAAAAGTTCGGCGGTACCCCCCAACCTTGCGAAGGTGCGAGGCACACTCTTGACTAGGTCTTCACCTTCGCTGATCGTGACCAGGCAGGTAACTGACGATTTCACACAAGAAGAAGCCTGGGACGGTCATTGGCAAGCGCTGTCACGTTGTTTGCTAGTACGAACCAGTGACCCGCGCCGACACGCGCGCATGGCGCCGCTGCTTGTCAGGCAATGCAAATCGAGTAGCCATACGGCTATTCTTAGGCGCCGCTCGTTGAAGGACGAGCTTGGGGTGCCCAAACCCAGGCCGAGAGGCAGTCGGCAACTTTGCCGGGTATCAGGGCGCAAGATGCGGGCGTAAGCCGCGGGTGAATCGACAACTACGCCGCCTGCGCGAAGGTCTGGAAATCAAGAGCCGCCTTGGCCGCGTCGACTCAGCCAGAGGACGCGCTTGCATGCCAGAACGCCATACCTTGCAACCGAGTCGAATCTGGCCAGCGGCCTCGCCATGTCTGCAGTTGCTCCGTGCTGTGCCCATATCTGGGAGCACCGGACGGCGTGTAATCAGGGAACCATGCCGGCTAACCAGTATGCCTGCGCGAACGAGAGCATCCCGAGTAACCCGGCGAGCAGAACACTATGCCAAAATGTTCGCCGCAGCACGCTTCCCTCTTTACCAATCAGTCCAACGGTGGTCACTCCGACGGCGATATTCTGGGGAGAAATCATCTTCCCAGTGACGGCGCCTGAGCTGTTGGTCGCCGCCAGCAACACTTGGTTTAGGTGCAGGTTGTGCGCCGCTGCTACTTGCAGATTGCCAAACAACAAGTTACTGGATGTATCGCTTCCACTGAGAAAACAGGCGATCCATCCGAGATAGCTGCTCAGGATCGGGAACACCCTGCCTGCACGGGCTACGGAGGCCCCCATCGTATAAGCCATCCCGGAATAATTGAACAGGTAGGCCAGCCCCACAATCATCAGCACGGTGATTCCTGGTATCCGAAGTTGCCGGGCCGCTTTGATGCCCGACTCAACTAATAATGGCCCTTTGGCCCGAAAACAGAGTGCGCTCAACAAGGTCGCGACTAAAACCGCAGTCCCGCCGGTCAAAGGCTGAAAAGAATAAATTGCTGCATAGGGCTTGTGATAGAGCGTAATCAGTACGCCGTTGTGAAGACTGCCGATGGCAATCGGAACCTGGCCGCGTTGGAAAAATTTAAAATAAGACCACAGGATCATTACTGCGGAAAGCCAAGCCCACGGTAGCCACGCCGCGACGTGGAGACGCCCGGGTAACGGTTCCTGGGGCGGCTGACCGCTTACGACCGCGCGGGTGACCGCATTCGGTCGAACCTTGACGGCGGGATGGGAAATCCTCAAATACGTGGTCAGGGCGGCAACCGATACGAGGGCGGCAATGATATCGGTAGCAAATGGCCCCCAGATATTCGAGATCAGAAACTGTGCTGCTGCGAACGTGAGTCCGGCGACCAGTGCCGCCGGCCAGCTACGGCGTAGGCCTTGGTATCCGGAAACGACCATTACCAGGTACAACGGGAGGATGACCGAGAGCAGGGGGAGCTGACGACCTACCATGGCGGAGAGCTTCATGAGATCTAGTCCTGTGACTCCGGCTAAAGCAACGATGGGAACGCCGAGAGCGCCGAACGCAACCGGAGCTGTGTTGGCAATGAGCGAAACCACGACGGCTTCCATGGCCTCAAAACCAAGTCCAACCAGCAGAAACGCGGTCACGGCCACAGGTGCTCCGAATCCGGCGCTTCCTTCGAGCAACGCGCCGAAACAAAAGGCCACCAGTATGGCCTGCACGCCTGCCTCGCCAGACGCATGCTCTTGCATCCACCGGCGGAGCAAGTCGAACGATCCCGTCATGATGGACAAGTGGTAAAGCCAGAGGGCATTGAAGACGATCCACAGAATCGACCACAGCGCGAACAGGAATCCGTAAGCCACGCTTAAGGTCGCGAGGCTAAAGGGCATGCCCCAGACGGCGAGTGCCAAAATGGCCGTGCTCGCAAGTCCGCAACAGGAGGCGAGCAGCCCTCCCTTGCGGAATACTCCCATGAGGAGCAATACCGTCGTGAGAGGTACGGCGGCGACGAGCGCCGAGAGGGACAGCGAGTGAAGTGGGTCGAGCGGTTGCGGCCAAATGTCAGCCCAGCTCATGGTCAGCGCCCGTCGGCACCACGTCAGACGAAGCTTGCCGGCAGGGAGATCGGAATAATAGCTGTGGCCGGGCAAGGACTTCAATTACATTCACCCCAGGTAAGCGCTACCATAAATGCGGTCTTTACGATCAGTGCAACAAAAAGGCAGGAACATCTCGTCCGTACCACTCTCAATATATGGTGCTGGTTAATGCACCTGCGCAACACCCACCTTGTTGACCCCGCTACAGGCAAGATAAATGCGCCCGTCTTTGCTAGCAGCCATATTCCGGACGACGCCGCCGCCCGAGGGAATCGCCGTGGAGGAGAACTTTTTTGTTGTGGGATCGAAACGGACCAACAAATTCGGGTTGACCCCCGTCTCGGCATACCATATGGTGCCCTCCGGAGTAACTGCGATTCCATAAGGATTGGAGTTGCGGCCGCTCGGAGAGGGCCATTCCTCGACCTTTTTGCTTTTTGGATCGAAGTGTCCGAGGTATCCGCGCGCATAATCGGTGTAATAGATTGTGCCGTCGGTCGCGAGCGCCAGCCGCCGCGGACGAGCCTCGCTATTAGGCAAAGAATACTCAGCAATGGCTAACGAATCCGGGTCTACGCTGGCTAGCTTATTGCTTCCAAACTCGCAAAAATAGGGCACTCCATTGGCTGCCACCAACATGCCGTAAGGGACGGCATGGGGAGTGGGGACTTTCAGCAACTTGATTTCGCCGGAGCGCGGATCAAGGCGTCCGATGACGTTGGCCTCCTGAGTGGTGAACCACAAAATTCCTGTTTGATCGAAAACCGGAGTATGCGGATCGACCTCGGCACCGGAAGGTCGGTACTCGGTAATGGCACCCGTGTTCGGGTTCAGCTTGCCCACGTACCCTTTCGAGATCGCCGTAAACCAAATGTTGCCATCGCGGTCAGCGACCAGCCCGTGCGGCCCCGAGCCAGGAGTCTTCAGCTGATATTCCTTGAAATGACCCGTAGCCGGATCGAGCCTTCCCAGCTTATTGGCCGCTTGACCTGTATACCACAGCGAACCGTCCGGCCCGACGGCCGGATCATGCGGCCGTGAACGAGGCGTTGGCACTTCCCATTCCTTGATCGTTACATGCGGAGTGGCCGCCGCTAGGTTTAGAACGACCGCCAGCAGTAAGGAGGCACGACATATCAATGTCCGCCATGGCATCTGACACCTCTCGGCTGTGATTTGTTGCTTGGATGATCGAGCTACTCCCTGGGTTCGGCAAAAAGCTTAACCAGTTTAACCATTCTCGGTGGCCGGTTTGCTAACAACTGTGGTGGGAGCTTTCGGCCGAGACTGTGATTCGCAAGGCCATTTCGCCTGGTGCCCTCGCCGCCTGTAGTTGCCGATCCTCGTAATCTGGCACACTCCTTTTCCCAGCTGCGCCATGGGTGCCGCTAGTGGTGTTTACCTGATCCTCGTTCGATGCCCCCGTCGGCCGCCTCAGAAATTGATGAGTGCCCTGCGGCTAAGATCCGGCGTGGAATATCTTGCGCCGCATATCGGGCCAGAATTCCTTCATTATGTTGAAGAAAGTGTCGAGGGCGATCTGCTGGCTCCACTTGTTGACCGTGTTCGAAAAAGATCGGTCTGCGGCGGGATAATAGACGTTGGAAATTCCGGCGGCTACAAAGTTTCCCGCCAGCTCGGAGGTATTGAAATGCTGGCGCCCGTCATCGCCCAGGGTTATAACTTCGCGACTGATCGCGTACCCCGTGCGGCGCCAGAATCCGCCCTTGCCTTTGGTGAAATAGCGCGGATCCTGATGCAAGGCGATAGGGAATAGCGCCTCGGTCATGAAGTTGCCGACGGCCTGATCGGCGAAGGCCCCCCCGTAATATTTGCCAAATCCCACGGCACCCTGGCCGAAATGTGCATACTGGCGCTGGGCCATGGAAATGCCGGCGAAGACTCCGGCCACCAGAAATGCCGACGGGTCAAAAGAGTCGTCTAACGCGACCTTGAACTTCTGCCGGGGAGTGAGCGGTTTGACTTCCAAATCGCCCTCATCAGCGCGGTAATTGGGAATGATCCAGAAAATATGGGTCTTGCCAAAGTCTCTCTTCCCACTTCGGTTCGTCGTCTCCTCCTCGTTGCCCTGCGTGGAGGGGGTAGATTGAACGGCGGGCGAAGGCGAAGCTGTTGTTGCGGGCGTCTGCGGCTGCGGAGCCTCAGGAAGACTCTGCTGTGCGGCGGCGGCGGCAACCCACCCGATCGCCACAACTCCGGCCAGGAACCA
>JAFATF010000643.1 GCA_019244045.1 Acidobacteriota bacterium | reverse complement strand
ATAATAGGCGGTAGCCGTAGAAGGACTGGTGTCCGATGTGACCATTCCAAAGTTCCCGCTGAAACCCGCTGCCCCCTCGGTCGAGCTCGGCCCGTAAAACTGCACGTGGTTAAAGGCGTTAAACAAGTTGGCTTGGAACTGGAGGTATTTGCTCTCGGTAAATTTGAAGTCCTTCAGCAGGGAAATATCCCAGTTGTTGATACCCGGACCATGCAAGCTGTTACGGCGCATGTTTCCATGGGTGAACAGGGGCACACCACCTTGGACCAGGGTCGTCGAGAAACTCGGCAAGGGTTGGCCTACGGGAGGACCGACCGAGCACACCAGGTTCGTGGGATCGAACCAGAAGGGTCCCGTCTCAGTTCCGCTGAGACAACTTCCATGGATGCCATCCGGGCTCGGACTAAAGGTGCGAATCACTCGCGGATCGCTGAAAATCTGAACCGGTCCAATCACGTCGGCGCGGTCAAGAAAGTTGTTTATTTCGCTTGAGTTATCGTTTTGACGGATGTCGAACGGATTACCGGATTGAAAGCTGGCGATGGTGGCAACTGACCAGCCGCCTGCAATCTTGCCCAGCCATGACGTGCTTTTACTTCCCCACGGCAGTTGCCAAATTGGACTGATAACCAGCCGGTGCCGGGCATCAAAGTCAGCTAATCCTCGATCTAGGGCCGGATTCGCTGGGTCGGTATAAGTTGATGTGCGGGCGCGGAACCCCGAGTTGATGTCGATAGTCTTCGACAGGGTGTAGGCGGCGCGGAACTGCAGTCCATGGCTCGCTTGCTTATCGACCGTGAGCTGAAACTGGTTGCTCGAGGAATTTGCGTTGCTCAGATTTGTTAAGAGCTGGGTCGCCCCGGTCGGAGTACCTAGGAACGCTGGAGTTCCGCCGGTGCAAGCGGCTAATGGCCGCGCGCAGTCGACGCTGATATTTTTCGTTGGATCGAGCTGTACGCCCGGGCTGGTGAAGTAATTGTACTGGGCCAGCAGCCCATTCGGGCCGCTCAACTGTGCATAATTGGTTTCAATCGTGCCACTGGCTTTGCGGCTTAAGTTGGCTACGTAAACCGCCTCAACCATCATGGTTTTAGTCGCCTGGTATTGGAACCCGTAGTTAAAGTTATAGGCGTAGGGAGTGCGGAAACGCGGATATGCCACGTAGCCAAAGGGAATTTTTGGAGAAAAGAATTGCCCGAGATGTCCGCCGGCAAGGAATGGATAAGGGTTAGGGTACGCAAACGGGGTGAATGGATCGGAAACAAAAGAATTGGGGACAGAGGGGCTGGCTCCCGTGTAGGTGGGAAAATTATTCGCTACGTAGCCGAAGGGGGGCTCACCTCCAAACTGCAGGTTCAAGGCGCCGTCTTCGATGTCATAGAAGATCCCAAAGCCACCGCGCATGACCAGCTTGGCACTTCCCAGTATGTCCCAGGCAAATCCGAAGCGGGGGGCAAAATTGTTACGATCGGGGTAAACCAGGCCCCGGTTGGGAGTTCCGGGATCGCCGGGATATAACAGATCAGGCGGGGCCGCGGGGAACACCGTGGACTGGCGTCCGGGGTACCAGCCGATGATCTCATTATGGGGATCCGTCTGGGGCGAGTTGTATTCGTAACGCAAGCCGTAATCAAGCGTCAGCCGATCATTTACTTTCCACGCATCCTGGCCGAAGAAGTAAAGCGCATGGGTGCGAATGCCATAGCGTGCGTTAGAGTACTGGGTATAATTATCGAAGAACCCCCCCACGAAATCCGCCAAAGTATTTCCTGTAAAAGGAGTGCCCTGGCCAAAGAAGAAACCGCCATTATTATAAAAGTCATAATTGAAGTTGTTCTCTACCCAGCGGAGATCGGCCCCAAACTTCAGAGCGTGCCGGCCGCGAACCCAGGATAGGGTGTCCTGATACTGGAACGTACTGTCGTGTATTTTGGTCGGACCTTGCGGCGACGGACCTAAACTGAAGGCGCCTGTGACGGTCATAAGGGGCGGTGCCGCGCCCGCTGGATCATCGGGGTGAACGTTGGTGAAGCCCAGGGCCGAAGGCGTCGTTTTGTCGGTGGGGACGGACCCGAAGGTAGCGTTGCGGTTGCTAGCAAACTTGAATTCGTTCAGCACCATGGGTGAGATCGTGTGCGTCCAGCTGAGGGATCCTGCCTGAAAACGTTGGGCATTGCTGAAACCAGAGCCGACCGGCACATCACCCCCGGTGGACGCGCCATGGATGATTTCGAAAGGAAATAGCTGCGGCTGATCGTCAAAGATATAAAAAGCGGACAAAACATCGTTTCGGGACAGGTTGTAATCGAAGCGGAACACGAACTGATCGTCTTGCAGCGCCGCAGTGGGCGAGGAAATGAACTGGTTACCCGGCCGATTGGGCAAGGGTACGTATTTTGCAATGTAATTGGCAATAACCGGATCCACCGGCACCTGATTGTTGGGATACAGGTTTCCCGTAACCGGATTCACCAACTGCGTGCTGGGCAGTAATTCGCTAAAGTCGCCATGGCGCTCGGCCGGGCTCAAAGTTTCAAAGGGTGGGGCAACTTGGCCTTCCCGTCGCCGCGCCCCCTGATAAGAGGCAAAAAAGAACGCTTTGTCCTTCTTCAGGGGAAAGCCTATGGTTCCGCCGAAGAGGTTCCGTTTGTAGTTGGGCACGCTTCGGGTGAACCAGTCGGAGGCATCAAGAGCCGGATTACGGAAGAACTCGAAGAGGCTACCATGCACAGCGTTGGTCCCGGATTTGATGACCTGGTTGACCACACCGCCCGAAGTCCGCCCGTATTCTGCCTCATAATTGTTGGTAATAACCTTGAATTCTGCCACCGCGTCCGGGTTGGGGTTGACGATCATGTTGTTGCCGAGAAAGTCGTTATTGTCGGCACCGTCAATCAGAAATGTCATCGATTCAGAACGCTGTCCGGCGACGGCAAAGGGATTGCCCGACCCATCTTCCTGCTCCGGCGCCACGATTCCTGCCTGTAGAAGACCCAGCTGCATGGTGTCGCGTTCGACCAGCGGCAAATCAAGAATTCGCTGCGTAGTCTCGACTTTCCCAATCGTGGCGCTGATCGTGTCGACCTGATTCACGTTTCCTTGAACCTCTACCACTTGTGTGTTTGACCCGACTCTCAGGGAAACGTTTTGGCGAGCGTTGTCGTTGATCTTGAGCGTGATCCCTTGTTGCACGTATTTCTCAAAGCCAGCGTGCTCTACCGTGAGTTGGTACGTTCCGATCGGAACCAAGGTAAATAGATAACCGCCGTCCTTGTTGGTTTCAACCACGCGGGCATCGTTCGTGCTGAGATTCCTGAGCGTGACCCGCGCGCCCGGAAGCACGGCACCCGAGGGGTCGCTTACGCTGCCATTGACCGAAGCGGTTGCCTGCTGGGAAAGAGCGGGTTTTCCGCTCACGAACAACCAGGTGATTAGACAAGCAATGATCGAGAGGCGAGTCCAAGGAGTAGTAACGGCGTTCATAACTAACCTCGTCAGGGTTGAGCTGCAGAATCCACGGGGAGACTCGGCTTTCAGGTGGCAGGCAGCGTCGTTACCCGAGATAAGACCTATCTACGGAGGTACTGGCCTCCCTGCAGCAATGCAAGGGCCAGTTCGGGAAGCTTTATTTAAACGGTTTACTGGCGCTATTCGGAGCCATCTGGCAGGCCAATTATTGAATTTCGTAGCGCAACTTCAGATTTTCGTAGAAGAGGGTTGCTTCACACGAGCAAAGTACGTGCTGGCCAGAACCATGATTGCTGGGTAACATTCGAGCGTGTAGCGAGGCTCTGGGTTCTCGAGTGCTCCCAGAAAAAGTGAGCGTGCAATCAAGAACAGCAGAAACATGCCGAGATAGGGAATGGGGCGGACGCGAAGGATAGCCACGGCCGCCAGGCCCAGATAAAGAAGGTTGATGACGGCGAAGCTCACGGAAACGACTATCCACTTCAGGTCATCATTGAATTCCCACCACCGCGGATCAGCCGGAAGCAGTTCCGTCCGTGGGCGCAGCCACATGTCAGCAATACGCAGAGCAGGCAGCCAAACGTAGTAGCGCAGACGGTGCCCTCGAATACGCTGTTCGGCGAGAAATCGAAACTCTCGATCAAGATCCGGGTCGATGTCTGTGCTTTCATTGTATTCGTCCAAGATTTCCTGCGTGCGCAGCCTCTGCTCGGTGGAATCAAAGGCGCGCGAAGGTAAACGGTGAATATCGATCTTCGTGCCGGGTTCCTGCCAATAAATCTCTTCGACGGAAACATAATCGGCCATCCAGGTCTTTACCCAGCGGTTAAATCCGCTGGGAACAAATTCCCCGGGTTCATTGGCATAGCGTGGAGCAAGCAGTTGGAAGCTGTGCATGGTGCGGACATTACGCCCCGCCCAGGGGCCGAGGGGCAAAAGCGAAAAAACCAGGAGAAGGATTCCAGCCCACACTGCGGGCCACCGATTTCTGAGCTTGCTGTGCAGCCCTCTATCGCTGTAATCGCGATGGTGTAAAAGCAAACGACAAAGATACAGCCCGATGGCGACCAGCAACAATCCGCCGTCCGGTCGCATGTAGATTGCCCCGGCAATGGCTAAACCGCAGCCGATCCATGGGTGAAACCTGCGCTCGGACAAGGTCTGGAGTGCAACAACCCCCAAATCCAAGGCTAAAGCAGTGAACAAGATTTCGACCGTCTCGGTCAGCGCCGCGGCGGCATAGTCGGCCAGAAACGGACATAGCGCCGCAAACACAAACGCGGCCTGGGCGGCACGGGAACCGGCCAGCCGCCAAGCTATATCGGCAATCAGCCAACAGGTACCCAGGTCAAAGGCAATTTGTAATAAAAAGACGGCACGAAAGTTGTTATCGCCGAACAGGGCGAATACGGCGGCCAGGAACGCGGGATACCCAGGCAGGCGAATATAGGTGGGAAGGATTGACCCGGAAGCGCTGAGTCCATAGATGCCATGATGCAGCCAATTGCGAGCTATATCGGCGTAGATGCGGGAATCATCGCTGACGCGCGGGTAGGCAAAGAAGAACCCCAATCGCAGACTTAAACCCGCCAGGAGCGCGACGGCGAAGAACCTTGGAGAGTTGCCGACGAGATCGCGCACATTCGGAATATTAGCGTCTTCCGCGGCGGCTGACGATTGATTGAGCCGAGTCCAGGTTAAGCTTCCCGTGGGGACGACTTCGATGGATTGATACCTTCTGTTCCCGACGGCCCTGCCCAAGGCGTGCAGGACTCTGACGACGATGCTTTGAAGGGCGACACCAGGGCTTGCCGCCGATTTGACCGACCCCACCCCTCAGCTTACGATGATAATGACGTACACATGCCGCAGCCGGTTTTCTACGATCCCCGCCGTTCCCGTTGGAGACGGGTGCGTATCCTTTCCAATGCTCTAGGGGTTTTAGTAAGCCTGCTGATCATCTTTTTTGTTTATAGCGCGATCAGTGGTGTGCGCCTTCCGGAGTTGTTGCTAGAAACGCAGAAAAAACCCTATCACGCCCTCAATGAAAAAGAGCGCGAGAAGGAGAAAGAGCAACGGCACCGTCTGGCCGCTCGACGCGAACATCGCAAGTCCAAGATTGCACCCTCGCAGGTCAAACTCAACGCGGAAGAGGGTATTCGAGCAGCTTTTTATGTCGATTGGGATGCCGCCAGCTTTTCCTCCTTACGCGAGTACGCCCGGCAAATCGACTTGCTCTTCCCCGACTGGCTGCACGTACTCACTCCCGATGGACACCTCGTGGGCGTAGCCAACGAAACCAATGCCCATTTCGACATCATCCAGGGTAAAACCCTTCACCCCGTAGATGATAAAGTCATGCCATTTCTCAAGATGGAAGACACCGACATGGAAGTCTTCCCTATGGTGAACAACTTCAATGGTACCGAATGGGTGAACATCCTCAGCTTCCTGAATGATGAAGACGCTCATGCGCTGTTCCGTCAACAAGTCGCAAAATTTCTGGCGACTGACCGCTACCGGGGGCTGATGATTGATTTCGAGGATTTTCCTAAGCAGGGGCAAGGCGGCTTTGTGAGCCTTCTCGAAGAACTTTCCTCTGACCTGCACGAGCGAGGCATGAAGCTTTACGTGAGCGTACCGGCGCGCAATGAAGATTATAATTATGCTGCAGTCGCTGCGCCCGTGGACGGGGTCGTCTTGATGAACTATGACGAGCATTACCCCGACGGTCAAGCAGGTCCGGTCGCGTCTCAGGATTGGTTCAGCGAAAATCTAAGCTATGCCCTGAACACAATTCCTAAGGACAAACTCATCTCCGCGGTCGGCAATTACGGCTATGACTGGACTGATCAGCCCATACGAAAGAAAGCACGAAGGCCGGCAGGCATTCACGCGGTTAACGTCTCAGTTCAGGATGCCTGGCTGGCTTCACGGGATTCGGAAGAGGACATCGATTTCGACAGCGACAGCTCGAATCCTCACCTCAGCTATCTTGACGAGCAGAATCAGCAGCACGACGTCTGGTTTCTCGATGCCGTCACTGCACTCAATGAAATGCGCGCCGCCCAGGCGCTCGGCATCAAGACCTTTGCTCTTTGGCGGCTAGGCTCGGAGGATCGCTCGCTGTGGAAGATCTGGGACGTGCCCGGCGATCCTGCTGCTCCCGACAAACTCAAGGATGTTCCCCCCGGGCAGGATGTCGACATGGAAGGTCAAGGCGAGATTCTGAGGATCGAGAGCCGCCCACAAGAGGGACAGCGCACGATCAAGCTCGACGCCACGGGTCTGATCGAGGATGAAAGCTTCACCAAGCTACCCAACCCATACCGCGTAGCGCGCTACGGCGCAAGCCGGAAGCAGATTGCCATCACTTTTGACGACGGTCCCGATCCCCAGTGGACGCCCAAGATTCTCGAGGTTCTGAAGCGCGAGCACGCGCCCGCGGCCTTCTTTCTGATCGGTATTCAGGCCGACAAATTTGGCAGCATCAGCAAGCGTATCTACGACGAAGGACACGAAATTGGCAATCACACCTTCACCCACCCCGACATTGCCAACCTATCGCACCGCTTGATGAAGCTGGAGCTGAATCTGACCGAGCAGCTTTTCGCCAGCCGCGTGGGGATCCGCAGCATTCTTTTTCGGCCGCCCTACTCGATCGACCAGGAGCCCGATACCGAAGACCAAGTGCGCCCACTCCAGGTGGTGCAGGACTTTGGCTACATCACGGTGGGGGACAAAATCGATCCCAGCGACTGGCGGGACAATCCGCGGCGAAGCGCGGAACAGATTGCCGCTGACGTGCTTGCTCATCTGCCGCCCTGTGCCCCCAATGACCAGCGCTGCGGCAATATCCTCTTGCTGCATGATGGCGGCGGCAACCGAGCGGAAACTCTCCGCGCCTTGCCCATAATCATCCACGGCGTGCGGGCTAAGGGTTTAGTCATCGTGCCCGTTTACGAACTTTTGGGCAAGACCAAGGCTGACGTCATGCCGCCCCTTGCCGCCAATGAACGCTGGGCGGCGCATCTGAACCTGGTGGGATTCTGGCTGTTCGATGTCGGCATCAAGTCGATCACCTGGATCTTTTTTCTCGGCGACCTGCTGATGAGCGCTCGCCTGCTCTGGGTGGGCCTTTTTGCTGTCTGTGACCGGCTGCGAAAGCAAGCACCCGAAGGTCCAGCCTCGCTCTATCGTCCGAAAATCGCCGTGCTCATCCCAGCCTATAATGAAGAGAAGGTAATTGAGCGCACCATCAGCTCGGTCCTCCATTCAACTTATCCCCATCTCCGCGTCATCGTGGTTGACGATGGCTCGAAGGACTCTACCTTTGAGGTCGCTCGCAAAGCCTTTGCTCGAGACGTCGAGCAAGGCCGGGTCTTAATTCTAACCAAAAATAATTCCGGGAAAGCCGAGGCCTTGAATTATGGTCTGAGGCATGTACGCGAGGACGAAGAGCTATTTATCGGCATTGATGCCGATACCATTATTGCTCGCGATGCCATCGCACAGCTGATCCCGCACTTTCTTGATCCCAAGGTGGGGGCGGTGGCGGGCAACGCCAAGGTCGGTAATCGGGTGAACCTGTGGACACGCTGGCAGGCTCTCGAGTACATCACCAGTCAAAATTTCGAACGCCGCGCGCTCAATATCATGGGTGCAGTGAGCGTGGTACCAGGCGCCATCGGCGCATGGCGTACGGCTGCCGTTCGTGCGCTTGGCGGCTATCACACTGACACGGTAGCGGAGGATGCCGACCTGACCATGGCATTGCTCGAGCACGGCTACCAGGTGCAGTACGAAGATTTGGCGCTCGCGTTTACGGAAGCCCCGGTTAATCGAGACGGCCTGGTACGGCAACGCTTCCGCTGGTCTTTCGGTATTCTGCAGGCAGTATGGAAGCATCGCGCAGCTTTCGCGCGCAAGGGCGCTTTGGGTTGGATTGCGTTGCCCAATATTGTTATCTTCCAGATCCTGTTGCCGATCTTCTCTCCCCTGATCGATCTTATGTTCGCCGTAGGTACCATCTGGTATTTCCTGCAGAAATATTTTCATCCCGAATCGACCGACCCGGCCAGCTTCCAAAGGCTGGTTGTCTTCTTCTTCGCCTTCCTGGTCATCGATTGCATCGCCTCTGCGGTGGCATTTGCGCTCGAGCGGCGAGGGCCAGATAATCGCGAAGACCTGTGGCTGCTCAGTCAGGTATGGCTACAAAGATTTGCTTATCGACAGCTGTTCTCTGTGGTCTTGTTGAAGACTTTGAAGCGCGCCTTAGAAGGCCGCCCCTTCGCCTGGGACAAACTGGAGCGGACGGCAGCGGTTCGCTATCAGCCGGTAACCGATGACGATTCGGTCCGAGTGCCATGATGGCCGCCTCTTGCCGCCCTCTGCGCCGTGCAACCGGCGCGTGGCGTGGCCGTGGCATGGATAGTGGCCAACCAGAGTTTTTTCTGGTAAGCAATGACAAGAGGCTATTCGCCGTTTTTCTCTTTTTGTTGTTCGTAGGGTTTCTGCAGGTAACGCCGCGCTTCATCGAGTGCGCCTTGCGTGTTGTCATTGGTCTGAATGGCCTGCCGATATTCGTTGGTTGCCCGCTCGCGCTGGCCAGTAATGTCGAAAATCTTGCCTAATTGAATGTGACTCCAAACTTCTGTCCAGCGCGGATCGCCATCACCATTGAGCGCTTCGCGATAAGCATTGGCCGCCGCCTGATAATTGCGTTGCAGGAAGAAAACCTCGGCAATGCGGTAGTGAGCGAGCGAGCTATTCTGGTTGCTGTCGAGGGCTTTCTTGAACTCCGATAATGCGCCGGCAAGATCGTCTTGCTGCACCAACGCCTGACCGCGCAAAATCGAGGCCCGCAACTTGATATCCGAGGAATTCTTTAGTACGCGATCGTCGGGGTCAATGACGATACGCCGGGGCTTACCGAAGGTTTCAACCGTGAAAGCGGAATTGGTTCCTTCTACCTCGACACGCTTATCTTCGGTTTTGCCGTCGGTGTCAATCTTGAGTTCGACCGGCATGCGGAACAGGTCGAGGTCTTGGGAAATCTGCCCGACGATGCGGAAACCTTTGTTGTTTTCGCCCAGCCGGTAAACCGTGTATTTCGTCTTGAACTCGGGGGCACCAGTGGAATCAAGCCACTGGGAGAAGAACCAGGTCAATTTGTCGCCGTAATCCTTCTCGGCAACGCCGCGAAAATCATCGAGAGAGGCAGATTTTCCGGCAAACTGAGTGGCAAAGGTGCGCATGGTTTGGTCGAATTTTGCCTCGCCCTCGACCCAACGCAGCATATGCAGGATCATTGCGCCCTTGTCTGTGGTCAGCGACTGGAATTCGGGGGAAAACATGTCGAGCTTCCCCGCGCTCGAGAGCGGCACCGTATCGTAAGCGAGAGCCCCCACCGACATGTCTTTAACCGCCTCATTCATGGCCGCCTCCCCCGCGGCTTGTTCAACGTAGCGCGCTTCCGAATAGCGGGCAAAACCATCGCTCAGCCACCAGTCATCTTTCGAAGCTGGACTTACGGAAACGCCCCACCACTGATGCGCGATGGTGTTGGCCAACAGGCGATAGTTGATCTTCTCGCTGATCGAACGGCTGGCAATGGCGGCTATTTCCGGTGCCCAAGCGGAGGGAACTGTGTCATCGGGAATTTCGATGACGCGCAGGGTGGGACGGGCAAAAGGCTTATATAGGGTTGTGAAGAAGGTGTATTCTTTCGCGGCCGTGGTTGCGTATTGTGCACCGAGCGCCTGATGGACTGGCTTGAAATAGACGCTGACATCGACGCCGGCCTCGTTGTACTTGGATTCGTTGAATACCCCGGCGATGATCGTTCCTGGAAAGCTGGCATTGTCAGAGACAAAGGTGAAGGTCTTGGTTGGTCCGGAAAGTGCCGCCGGCGGCCCGGCTTCGGCCTGTTCTGGGTGCTTCAATTTTCTTCGCGTCAGCTTGCCCGGCTCCTCCGCTTTTTTGTCCTCCGCGCGAGATGCGGGCCCATTCGAGGTGCTTTCCGTCCCGCTCCCGATGACCGTAAAATGTGCCGGCACGGTAACATGTATAGTCGAGGTAAAGCGGCTCAGTCCATAACCAACCAGCGGAAACCAACGCCCGGCATAGAGCAGGTAGCTCGTCTCTTCCCCGATATACGCCAGTTTTAAACCTTGTACCGGGCTGTCGTCTGCATTTTGCAGGATGCCATCGTAATCAAAAGTCAGGGTAGTCTGAGCGTTCTTCGGCAGATCCTTATTTAGGCTGACACGCACAGTCGAATCCTGGGTGAAGCGCTCTACTGAGCACGTCTTTCCATCTTCATCGGTCACTTTGCTGGGCCGCAGATCATTGTGCAGCTCGAAAGAGGCCGCGTTGAGATTGTCGAGAGCCGTAAACGTGACCTTGGCACGAGCAACCAGCCGGTGGCTTTGGGGAAGCAATTCAGCATCGATCACGTAGTTATCGATTCTTAGACGCGTCTTTTCCGCCGCCCAGAGAGGCGGTATCGAGAGTACAACGAACAGAAGGGTGGAGATCAGGGCCAGAGCTCGGCGCCCAAAACGAAAATGCATGTTGAGTGTGTTCTCCTCGAACTACTGTAAGACAAACCTATGTAAGGCCCCTACTGTCAGACAAACCTGTGTAAGGCCACCTCTTGTATGATGAGGATTCTTGCGCAAAAGATGCTGTTATAACAAGGGTTAGGTGCCAATTCGGAGAATTAGCGAGCCAGGCTGAATTAATTCTCTCAGGTCTACCCCGGCGCGCTAGATCTGCCCAGCATGTCAAGTACGATGTCGCCAGCGCGCTCGGCGGCGAGCCGAGCGTCCCCTCCGCGGTGCGGTGCGCGCAATCTTCGTTTTACCTCGGCTAGACTCTCGAGCATTCTGTCGCGCTCGGGAGTATCTTGGATCACCTTCTCGATCTCGGCTACGACTCGCGGAGCCGTGAAATCGGCTTGCACAAGTTCGGGAACGACCCTTTGCCCCGCGATCAGGTTGACCATGGCGAGGTGAGGCACCTTGATGCGGCGGCGGCCCAAAGCGTGCGTCAATCGACCCACCCGGTAGATCATCACAAAAGGAGTCGACATCATGGCGGCCTCCACCGTGGCCGTGCCACTGGCAATGACACCGGCACGCGAATGCCGCAAAGCTGGCAGGGCTTGCTCCACTAAGGTGAGCGCTCGGCCTCGCACTAAGCCTTCGAGGAAACCTCGATCAAGAGTCGGCGCTATGGGCAGCAGAAACTCGTAAGCAGACCCCAGCTCTTGAGCAACCTGCAAAAGCGTAGGCAGGTTCAGCTGTACTTCTTTTTGCCGGCTCCCCGGCATGAGGGTGATCCAGTGTTTTAGGGCATCAAGTCCATATTGAGCGGCATATTCACCCCGTTGAACGGCCGGAGGCTTCAGATCCGCCAGGGGATGGCCCACGAAGGTGGTGTCGATCCCCCGTTCACGGTAGAACTCTTCTTCAAAAGGGAAGATCACCAGGGCCTTGTTGATGTATTTGCGAAGGAGCCGAACGCGCCTTTGCCTCCAGGCCCAGAATTGCGGGCAGACGTAGTAAATCGTCGGAATCGCTCGTTGGTGCATTTGGCGCGCAACCCGCCAGTTGAACGCCGGCGAGTCGATCACAATGGCTAAGTCGGGCCTCTGGCGGTCGGCCTCAGCCATCAGCCGCCCAAAAAGCCGATAGATCTTCGGAAGGTGACTGATGATTTCGGTAATTCCGACGATGGCCAGATCCTTGCTGTCAACCACGGTATTACATCCGGCGGCCCTCATGCGTTCACCGCCGACTCCGAAGAATTCAAGCGAAGGCTGCCGGCGGCGAAGCACTTCGAGCAGCTCGGCTCCATACATCTCCCCGGAAGCTTCTCCGGCGGAGATGAGAATGCGTGCATTTCTCAATTGCATGTCGCGGGGATCTTCGGGCCGCAGGGCGGAAAATGGCACTAGTTTTTGGTACCGCAATCCCACCCGAATTCACATTTAGCTTGGCCGATTTAGCATAGCAGGCGAGCTTGAGCCTTGTATCAGCCGCGAATCTTTATCTCAGCAAGCTCTGGCAACCCTTTTTGGTCGACGGGTGGGACGAAGATGCTGATGCAAGCTCGCACGCCATGCGGTTTCGCCAACTCGCCGTTGTGGTGCGAAGCCGGAGGACCGGCAGGTCCAAAAGGTGCCTTCGATTCCCCCGCTTCCCTGCGTAGTCCATGATCTCTCAGTGATGTAGGTTTGGCTGAAAAAGTATAAAAACTGTAAGTTGGAACCATATTGTGCTCTAGTCAAAGCTTCTTCTCTTACGCAAGCTATCAATATGGCTGCAGCCGATTGCCGCAATGCACGTGCCCGCCGCGGAACTGTCCCTTTGTCCCGTTTGTGGCATCTTCGCGGGCAGCAAAGCTGCGAAAAGGTGGCAGCTGTATGTTTCCGGATGCGAGCTGGCAATCTAGAGTTTTTGCTGGTGCGGACGCGTGCCGGGCGTTGGACTTTTCCCAAAGGAAATCCCGAACCCGGCCTCACCACCGCCCAGGCGGCTGCCCTCGAGGCGTTTGAGGAGGCAGGAGTTCATGGGCGAATGGAGGAAATTTCCTTCACCACTTATGTGCGACCCAGGCGCCAAACCGCGACGCATTCTGCCGCGATCGAGTTGCGGGTCACAGCGCACCTTTGTGAAGTCTGGTGGCTCGACCCCCCGCAAGAGTCGGGGCGCGATCCCACCTGGTTTTCCATGGCGAGCGCGAAACGGCGCCTAATGGAGAAACGCTCACCAGGGTATGCGTCCCAACTTGCTCGCGTGATCAACCGCGCCGCGACACGCGTCAGACAACTGCGAAACCGTTCTGGCGTGAGCGAGACCTTGCGAGTTATGGACGTTGAAGCTTTTCGTGGCAAGATGCGGCCAAGAACGACCGCCCGAGGCTATCCTCTATCAAGTACTTACCTGAGATTTTAGTCGGATTTTAGCCGGGCGCGCGATGTATGGCGGAGACTGTGGCCGCGCACTAGATGGATGATTTCTTCTGCCAGGTTCTTGGCATGATCTCCGGCTCGCTCAAAAGCCTGGGCTATCAAAAGAATTCTGCCACTGTCGCTCGTCCCATTCGTGCCCACTACCGCAAAATGGTGACGAAACACCTGGTGACAGGCGCGGTCGATTTCTGAATCACTCCGCAGAACCAGTTTGGCGGCAACCTCGTCGCGATTGACGAATCCTCGGTGAACCGCCTCCAGCATCTTCTCGAGGGTGCGGGACATCTCCAGAAAGAGCGCCGCATCCTGCCGCGGCAAAGCAGACGTGAGCTGATGCACACCATGCGCCGCCGAAGACAACAGATCGCCGATGCGTTCCAAATCCGTGATGAATTTGAGGCAGGCGAGAAGTTGCCGCGCCTCCGGTTCCGTGACCTCCGTTATGGCAGCGGGAAGCAGTTGGTCGACTTCCCGTTCTATCTCGTCTAATTCTTTTTCGCACTGCTTGACGGCAACCAAGGCGAGACTGGAAGAGTTCTCGATGTAGTCCTGAATGTTGAAGGCGGCGTCTTTGGCGATCAGACATGCGCGCGAGATCATGCCGCTCAAGCCTTTGATGGAGGGAGTGGCCGAATCATTCTTACGCGTGCGGGAACGTTTCACTATGTACGCTCGCCCCTGGTTGCTGTTCAGCAGAATAACAGAATGCCGAACCCCGGCTTTTGCATCAAGCCGCCGCTGCCCAGCGCTCGAGTCAAAGCAACGGACGCCCGTTCGCTTTTCTGCACTCCGCTCTCCCGTGTTCGACAAAAGTCCCGAAATTTGCGAGCCTTTGCCGAAGTTGTGCATTGACCGATCGAAATGGCGATGACCAGACGAGCTCGCGGCCAGCCGCTGGTCGCGCCAGCCCTCGGTTGTGATGAAAATGACTGGGGAGTTTGGCGCGAACCCACCCGCGGCGGAAGTCCCGCGGCTATCGACGAAGTCCCGCGGCTATCGACAAGGACGCACAACAACCGCGACTTGACAGCTGGTCTCTAGTAGATGTCGGGCAGCGGCGACGCGCTCCGCAATGGCTCCCGTTGGATTATAGCCTTCGCTCTCGACAATGATGGCCCCGTTAGTGCGCTTCACCGCCAATCGCCGAACTTTCTTGTCGTGAGATAAATCAAATGCGTTGGCCAGGCGCAAAACGCCGGCCAGCTGGATCACTGAGGCGCGCGCCGAAGCAGGCAGCCGCCGCAGACAGCTGTGCTCTGGGCGCGGCAGAGCGCCGCGGTGGTAGCGCGCAACCGCGCCCACTTGGCTGAGTTCCTCGGCGGTCCAGCCGAGGGGCACGATTAATTTGCGGATCATGCGATAGGAGTGCTTATGATGAGCATGGTTTCCTTTCGCTATGCCAACATCGTGCAGCAGCGCAGCGGTCTTCAAGATCCGTCGCTGCTTGCTGCTGCAGGAGAGAATTTTACCTCGCGCCAGCCCGTCGTAGAGTTGCAGGGCCAATTGGGTGACGTGCTTGGCATGCTCGACGTCGAGATCGAGGAACCTCGCCCATGTGCGCAGCCGGACCAGCGCCGCCTCCTCCAGGCGGGCGCCGTTCGGAAGGCCTCTCTGCCACTCGTGCCAGAGCGAGCCTTGACCAAGCATCTTTTCGCGGTATATTGCGAGTCGCTGCTGGCGCTCTTGCTGGATTTTCATTCGCCAAAGCTCCCGCTCAGCGCCGGTTACGTGCGGAAGATGGCTGACAATCCCAGCGAGAACGTCCAAGTCATGGATCTCCCCGAGCAGATCCTGCAGGTATTTTAAATCCGCGCCCCACCTTGCGTGTCGCTCAGGTAGAAAGTTTTCCAGCGTGTAGCGAAATTTTTTTAACGCGATTCGTAATCGGTGCAGGGAAACTTGAGTTCTGTTGCGCAGTGCTCGACGGTGTTGATCATGAGCCTGCTGCCAAGCCTCACGCGCCACATGCTGAAAGACGAGACCTTCCAGGGGAATTGTGCGGGTGCGCGCCGCCAGTCGTTCGGACACGGCTTGCCAAGATCTCTCATCAAATGCGTGTACTGCGACCTGAGCGTCATACTTGAAATGCGCTGCTTGGCTCGCCAAAATTTGCGCCACGGCCGTGCGCACGGAATCTTCTGCTTGGCCCAGGCGGTCCAGCCACTGTTCCATGACTTGCACGTCCCGCAGATTGCCCAGCCGGCTGAACAGCTCCTTCCCGAGTTTCTTCAGCTGCTTCCATGCCGGATCGGGATCGACGGTGAACAAAACGTCGGTCATCGAACGACAACGGCGCAAGGCAACCCGCAAATCGTGGACCGGATCGAGCTCGAAGGTGCGATCAGCTCTCCGAAGCTCCTCGATCACCCGCCCCGCCCAGAACCCCAGTCCGGTATTCCTATTCATGTGTTTAGCTTGAAAATGGTAACCTCTTGAAATCCTATCCTAATGGCAGGGGTAGCTCAGGGCGGCACGCACCCTCATCTTGCTCAGGACCGCACCCTGATCTGGCTTGTATTCCGCTCCCGTCAAGGGTTCCGGTTCACTATGATTTCCCGCTAAGCAGCGTGAATTCCCCTCAAAGCCACGGCTCCAGCGCACAACCAGCAGCTTCACACCGTCATCGAAGAAAACGATTCAGGAGGTCTGGTCCGTGCGCCTTATCTGGTGTGCTTTGACGCTCGTCGCAATCGCGGCTCTTATCGGCTGTCAAGGGGTGGGCCATAGTGCTCCTTCGCAGCTCCAACTAACAGTTAGCGACAGTGGCACCGGAAAAGGAACAGTCACCAGCAACCCGGCAGGCGTCAACTGCGGCAGCACCTGCGTAGGCTCGTTCACTGCCGGCACGACGGTGGTTTTGACTGCGGTCCCCGCTGCCAATGCCACGTTCAATGGCTGGTCGGGCGCATGTTCCGGAACGGGCAGCTGCACAGTTGTTCTCAGTGCAAGTACCACTGTCACCGCCACTTTTTCCGCTTCTACGGCAGTTCAGTTATCGGTCAGCTTAGCCGGTCATGGCAGCGGAACCGTTACCAGCAGCCCGAGCGGCATCAACTGTCCCCAGAGTTGTACCGCCGGCTTTCCGGGCGGAACTCAGGTGATACTGACAGCCAGGCCGGCGGCAGGTTTTCCGTTTGCAGGCTGGTCGGGAGCATGTTCCGGGACCGGGACGAGCTGTACGCTGACGGTAAAAGCGGCCAGCTCCGCCACTGCCACTTTTAATGGCTCTGTCGCCTTGCTTAATCACATCGTTTTTATGGCGCAGGAGAATCGCTCCTTCGACCACTACTTTGGTGCGCTGCGGGAATATTGGGCGCAAAATGGCTTTGCCGACCAGCCATTCGACGGCTTGGCACAGTTCAATATTCCAGCAGGCGCGATACCAACCAATCCCGGCTGCGATCCCTCCTCGCCGCCGCCCAATAATTGCAATGCCGGTGCTCCCGGCAGTACACCTGTGCCCTCCTTCCATCTCTTGACCCAATGCATCGAGAACCCCAGTCCCTCGTGGAACGAAAGCCATGTCGACCGCAACCTCAGCAATCAGATATCGGCTACGGCCACGATGGACGGCTTCGTCGAGACTGCTGCCGACAATTCGCGGAGAAATGCCAGCCAGGGCTACACGGATTTCAACGGCTATCGCGCCATGGGCTACTATGACGGGACCGACCTCAACTATTACTATGCCATGGCCTCGAATTTCGCCACCTCGGACCGCTGGTTTTCGCCCGTGATGAGTCGGACTCAGCCAAACCGCATGTACTTGGCCGCGGCTACCTCGCAGGGTCACGTATATCCGCCGCAGCCAAATAGTTTCCTCTCCGCCCCAACCATCTTTCAGGAACTACAAAACGCGGGGCTGAGCTGGAAGATTTACGTGAATTCTGCGAGCACCGGCTGCAGTGATACCGATTCGGCGTGCTTGGCGAATTTCAGCGAAATCACTTGGTTCACTTTCGGGCAGCAGCTCAAAGCAAATCCATCGCTTGTGGCCCAGCATGTGCAATCGATTACGCAGTATCGCTTCGATGCGGCGAACGGAACCCTTCCCAACGTAGCTCTGATCGAGCCTGCCTACGGGGCAGCGCTCGATGAACATCCCACGGTTGTTCCCACCGGCTCCCCGACCGAAATTCAGGCCGGGGCGGGATACGTTTCTACGCTTATCAATACGTTGATGAACGGGCCCTCCTGGAAAGATTCCGCCTTTATCCTTACCTGGGATGAGGCGGGCGGTCTCTATGACCATGTCGCCCCTTTCAATGGCGATCAGAGTGTGCCCGCGCCGCCGAATCCCGATGGCATTCCCCCCAATGACATGC
>JAFATF010000480.1 GCA_019244045.1 Acidobacteriota bacterium | reverse complement strand
GGAAATTGTTTGCTGCGAGTCGATGTGGACGCGGACCAGATCCCGACGGCGGAGGTCATCTTGAATCGCCATTCTCCGATCGACGTGCATGCGGGCACAGCAGCTGGGGCGACTGCATCAGCCGCTCCAACGCGTGACACCCAAGCGATTCCAGTCGTGAAGGAAGAAATCCGGGTCGGAAAACGGCAGGTGCTGCGCGGCGGTGTTCGCGTTTATACGCGAGTTACAGAAGAGCCGGTAGAAGAGAGATTTTCGGCTGCGGTGGTCTGAGCTCGCTCGCTTCACTCCGTGCTTGCTGCTTCCTGGCACAGGTGGAAACGAACAAGATTTCTTGCTGCCGAAGGCGTAAAGCACGCTCAATGGGAGCGGGATTCCGCTTATGCCGGCCCGCTTAAGTCAGGAACCGCCGGCACTCCCGGTTTGCCTCCATATCTCTGGCGGTAGCGTGGGATCTGTTGCAAATAGCATGGTCACGACGGACCCATCTGTGGTTTCTTTTTTTGCTGTCGCGTCAGGCGGCGAGACCGAATGTGACGTTGATGAATCGGACTTGTTCTGTAATGTTACCTTTTGCTAACCACCGAACCTGCCCTTTGCGAATCATGTTCATTGCTTCGTAACCTTGAATCGTTCTTTGGGCGCCATCGAAGGAACGAAAACCCAGGCAAGCATTGACCCGCCGTTTGATCGCTCGATGATCTTGTTCCACTATGTTGTTCAGATAGGGAACGACTCGGCAGTAACACCTTCGACCGAGAGCACGTTGCTGTTTCAGTTCGTCGATGACGGTCGGATATGACGGGTTTCCGTCCACAGTGATGACCCGTGGCCGCGGATGACCTGGCGAGGCAAGTGCCTTCTGGAAAAAGTTTCGAGCAGCAGTTAGGTCACGAGTCTCGGAAAGTAAGAAGTCGATCGTTGCGCCTGCCGAATCCACGGCTCTATATAAATAGGTCCAGCGCCCAGCTACCCGCACATACGTCTCATCAGTTCGCCACGAACCATTTGTGGGCTTTAGCTCTCGGCGGATTCGCACGTTCAATTCTGGAGCATACCGCTGGACCCATCTCCAAATCGTAGAAGGATCAACGAAAAGGTTCCGTTCACTCATTATTTCAGCCAGATCACGATAGCTGAGTGAATAGCGCAAATACCAACGAACACATAGCACGATAATCTCGTCGGCAAAATGTCGCCCTCGAAACAGCGCTGGTCGCTCTTGGCGCATCGAGGTTCACGTATCAGATCAGTCGAACTCGTTTGCAACAGATCCGTCAGCCGCACACTTCGCGGCCGCGAACCCGGACGCCGCTGCCATTGTGATATCGCAGGATCGGCACATCTCGGTGATGAATTGGGATGCATCGACATCTTGTGTCGCCGTCCTTAGAAACGCGGAATGGTTAACGTGACGCTTCCGCAGGGCTCGCCTCCATACGCGTCAAGCGTGCGCCATCACGGCCCCAAGATCGCGCTCGGGTCCGCGCGCATGGAGCGCTACTCATCCATGACTTTCCTAAGTGCGGTTCGAGCAAGTTTGAAAAAGGGGGCCTGCTGCAGCGAGCAGAGCATTTGGAAACGCGCTCCGCGGGCACTTTGACGTAAAGTCGGGATGCTGCACAAGTGAATCCCGGATTGCTGGCGATGACGACAGATCTGTATCGGAAGCGCTCCGGCAGATCTAACGCGCAACACGGAACTTATCCGCTGCTTTGCGCTGCAGTTCACAGCAAAAATCATGACGGGATCGCGTACCATTTACGATTCGCGGGTTCAAGATTCCACTGGCATCACTTTCGACAATTGCTGTTATCGTAATCGTGTTGCCGCAGGCGGCCGGACGCGTGTGCTGTGCGCGTGTCAGCTCTCGCATCTTCCGTCAGATCTGATATGCTTTGGCTCACGCCGCGAAAGTACGCAGCTAGCCTCTGCCGAGAATCGAGGAGAAGCCATGCAAGCTAAAAGAACTGTTTGTGCCGGCATTGCCCCTGTCGCGCTGCTCGTAAGCTGGGTCCTGTTGGGGCCTGCTTTCGCAAGAGCAGATACGATCACTACATTCAATGTCTCAGCG
>JAFATF010000361.1 GCA_019244045.1 Acidobacteriota bacterium | reverse complement strand
GTTTTACAGACAGATACCATGCCATTTTGGTGTCGGATGCTTAAACTCGAGTTTTACCAAATTAAGCAGCTTCAGATAGCTGTAAATTGTTGGAATCTTTGACATCTTCTTTTTCCCGGCACTTTCTTAATTCGAGACCTGTCAGTGAAAGTGCCGCAAAATCCTGAGCATGTGCGTCCAAATGATTAGCCAATCTGCCAGCCGAAGCGACCGCCTTCACGTCCCAGGGGCCCATCGGCAAGGCTTCGCATTGCGCCGCGATGGCTTTCAACAGCGATCCTGTCATCAGCGCCAGCGAGATTCTTCTCATCACGGAGGTGTCACACCAGGCGCGGGGCTGATCCATGGCGGCTGTTGCCTGAGAGACATAGAAGTTAGTTTCGACTGGCCAGCGATGCAGGTACGCTTCTCTGATCTCTTCGGTCGTCAACTCCCGCGCGGTAGTGCCGATCAGCAGCGGGCGTTTGAAATCCGGGTCATCAACTCTGACCACATCAATCAGGGTGTGCGGCTTCTCGCGAAAGTGCAGGTTGCGCCACCGTCTCAGTCTCACCTCTCGGTCAGCGACCGTGATCACGAGATCCTCGTCCGGCACAAATTCAGGACGCTTTCGGCCAGGGTGAAGAGGTGCTCCATGAAGGCGCGGACGCCCCCGCCTCGGCCTTTTCACCGGTCGTGGAGCGCGCCTCAGACTGACATTGATGCGGAGGCGTCCGATGAGCGCATCACGCGAGGTCGCCTCGGCAAATTGATCTTTGGTGGCAATCCCGGCATCAACCGTAAAGAGGCGTTTCTCCTCGCTTGGCGGCAACTCCGAGAAGATCGCGGCGACAGCTTGTGGGCAGGTTTTGGCGAATCTCGTCCGCCGCACCAGGCCGCAACGGATGGAGTTGATTCTCACCACGCTGGTCAAGCAGGCCACGATGTTGGCCTTGACTGCTCGTTGTGCCAGATGAGAGTAGCCTTGACCCAACACGGCACCGGCTCTTCTGGAGCGCAGCCTGGCAATGGTCGAAGAATCAATCGCGTAGAGCGCGCGGTGTTCTTGACCGATGATTATGGGTTCGACCGGCAAGTGAATGAGACACCACTGGAAGGCGCTCTCAAGCAGCGTATCAAGACAGAGGCGACCCCGCGCCATGGCGCGCTCGACCCGATGCCAGCCCCATTTGAGATGGATGACATAGGGCAGGGCGGCGCGTGCCAGAGAGCCTTGATGCTGCATGAGTTGACCGGTCATCATGGTAATGAGTACGACACCGATAAAGTAGGCGGTGCCACGAGGCAATCCGCAGAGCACCTTGTTAACAGCACTGGCCGCCAGGTAAACTGGCGAAGCAGCCAGATGGAGCGATGGTTTATTGGCCTTAGACATCCAACAAGCATCGCAAAGTCTGGCTGTTTTTCGCTACTCATTTGGTAACTGTAGTTTCGCCGAAATACAGGAGAGCTAAGCCGCCTTTCTCCGCCTGGCCCTTTCTGCCTCTGCATTGTTTGCATCTCGTGCTTGCACGTCGAAGTTGAAGAAATTCCCGCTCCTCTCGTGCTCTTCCAGCATCAGCTTACTTATAGCCGTCCTTAGTTGTCCCATCGTCAGATGCTCTAACCGCTTCCTCCACGGCTCCTTCACCTCTGCCAATGCTCCCCTCATCTCCGGCACGATCTCGATCAGCCTCAGCAATGTGTGTGATGTCACGCAAAGCTGCGCGAACCTTCTCACTCCTTGCTCGGTTCGCCCAAGATAGTGCCCCAGCCCGCCGTCACACTTGAGGTCTTCATAGGGCTGCTCTACCGCATGGCGTGCCCCATAGAAGTGAAGCGTCTCCACCGCACTCGCCTCCCCGTCTGTATCGAGCAGGTAAACCGGCTTCTTGCCGATCCCTTTGACGATCACCACCGACACCGGTTCCTCCAACCCTCTCCACACACAGACCATCTTCCTCAATCTCACTGCGTGCTTGCGCCCATAGACCAGAATCTCCTGTTCCGCCTCGAACTTTTGGTCCGTGAGTGCCCGTCGCCATAGGCAAATCTTCTTCCCATAGGTCTTCGGCCGGCCTCGCCCTTTTCTCCGCTTCGATGGCGGCAACTCATAGAGGCGCGCATCCGAGCGCAGGCGCGTCACCACTCGCCGCTGCTTCTCCCGTTGCTCTGCGATCCACGCCCGGCAGGCATAATAACCATCGCCGACGACCACGATCTGGTACTGCCAACCGACCCACTGCTCAAGCTTGTTCAGCATCTCTGTGGCCAACTCTCTCTTGCTCTGGTACGTGGCTGGCGGGCAACTCTTGCGCGCTATGTAGAGAGCGATGTGGATGGCAAAGCTGCGGACATATTCCTCACTGACATCCGTCAGAATCGAAAGCGTCACCCAGCAATGACCTTTCCGATACTTACTCTGTCCGACTCGCGCACTGTGGTGATGGTGCCGAGAGACGCCGAACATCTTCTTGGCCGAAGGGTGCTCGTCGCCCGTCTCGTCTACTCCAATCAACAGCAGTCGGCGGCCATCCTCGGTGCGCGGTAGCCGTGCCTTCACTCGCTCAAGGACACATAAGGTCAGACATCTCGCCAACTCATCCTGCTCCCAGACGTAAGAGCGGACAAAACGCAGCAGAGCGTCCCAATGCTGAGAGACTCCTGAAACTGCCCAGACCCGAACCAGACTCATCCGCCCTCCGGTCAAGAGGGGCAAACACCAGAGACTGACCATCAGTGTCTGGAAGTGGAGAAAGCTAGGAGCGGTGAAGACCGGGATGAAACTGTCAAAGAGCGTGGTAAACTGCTGCATAAGACCTCCGGCTGATCTGGTTTGGTCACCAATAATCTAGCTGAAGGTCGGCGGGCGTGGCTATTTGGGCTGCGCCCGTTCATCCAAAATCGGCGAAACTACAGTTAACTAAAAAACGTAACCGGTGATTA
>JAFATF010000182.1 GCA_019244045.1 Acidobacteriota bacterium | reverse complement strand
AGCAACACCGAGCCGGTTAGAAATAACACCGCCCACCGCGTCTTCCAGACTTCGCTAAGAAAGATGTAAGGCTGCACGAAGGAAAGTAAAAGCGCCAGCAAGCCAAACTCGATCACGTGTGAATGGGCCGCAATCGAAACCGCGCGGGCGGCGGATAAGCCGCTATAATCATCAACCGCGTGAGCGATGCCGGCAGGGTTGTGGGAGCTCGCTTCGATTGCCAAGTCATTCAAAATTCTGAGTTCCACTCGCTCCTGCGGATACAGGTCAAAGGCTGCGTACCAGGCTCCATAGAGAAAACCGAGCAAGACAAGAAGCGTGCCGCCACTCAACAGTGCCCGCTCTGCCCAGCTTATGGCGCCTGGGAACTCAGGTTTGAGCTCAAGGGGGTTGGCACGAAAGTGATTCCACAGTCCCCACATTTCAGCCGCCACGGCCAGAACCAGCAAGGCGCCGCCCGCGTCGGCCAGGACACTGCCCCAGCCGATCACCGCGAAGGGACTGTGAGCCACGCCCACGTAGTGGATTAGAAAGATGCCGACCGCCAGCATGATCGAACCCGCCAGAAAACTCTGCGCCAGCTGCCGCTTACGGTATGCCGAAAAGGCCACGTAAGGCTGTATCAAGGCCAGCAGCAATGATAGGTATCCCGCATCGGTCACGTGCACATGCGTATCAATCTTGGTGCCGCGGTCTTCGAGCAGTCCGACCATGCTGCCAAAAGCATTGCGGACTCCTGCCGCATCCTGGTCAGCGGCGGCCTGTGCAGCCGCTAAAAGCATCGCCCCCGTCCGCCCTCCATTCTGATGGAGCACGAATACTGCAAAAATATCGCCGAACAGCATTCCAGCAATGATCAGAGCGAGGCCCCCCAGAATGAATAATCGTGGCGCGCTCAAGGGCGCCAATGCCACGGCCGCCGGCGATAAGAATCTCGACTCGCCCATGAAATCAACCTGAGTGATTCAGCCACGGAGAAGCCTTTGCAGCTGGCTTGGTCTAACCGACTAGACACGCCTACCACTCTCCTCCACATGAAGCAGAACAGTTCTAGGAACTAGTCATAAAGCTTGTTCCGTTTTACTCCAGTTCCAGTCGCGGTACCGCCTCCGCAATTCGGATTTGAGTAGCTTGCCCACCGAGGTGTGAGGTAACTCGTCGACAAAAATAAAGGCATCGGGTACTTGCCATTTTGAGAAGCGTTCGCGAAGAAAGTTTTGCAATAATTGCGGGCTGACAGCTGCTCCCTGTTGCAATACGAGTACCGCGATCGGTCGCTCGACCCAACGCGGATGGGGCACCGCGATTACGGCCGCCTCACGCACTGAGGGGTGCGCAACCAACGCATTCTCCACATCAACCGAGCTAATCCACTCCCCGCCGGACTTAACCAGGTCTTTGACTCGGTCTGTGATCCATACATAACCCTCTCCGTCTACGGTGACAACATCTCCGGTCCGGAACCAACCGTCTTCCGTCCAGCGCCCCGCCTGATCCGGGCACTTGTAGTAGTCTCCGGCTATCCAGGGACCTCGAACTTCTAGCTCCCCCATGGATTTGCCGTCCCATGGAATTTCGGCGCCTTCGCTCACCGCCCGCACCTCGATTAATGGAAACGCATATCCATGCCGGCAATTGAAAGCGTAGGCCTCTTGTCCGCGTAATACCGGCATGTAGCTTTTGCGACGATTGATTGTTGCAAAAGGACTGGTCTCGGTCATACCCCAGGCATGAAGGGTGTGTATGCCGTGAACCGCCAGACGGCGCATCAGCGCTTCCGAAGGCGCACTGCCGGCGCAAACGATTCGCAGCCCTGAGGCGAATTTGGCGCGCTGCGGTTCGGCTTCAAGCTTCTCGGCTATATTGGTCCATACCGTGGGGACCCCTCCGCTGAGCGTGACCTGCTCACCCGCCAGCAATTCGATAATGCTATCCGCATCAACATGCGGGCCCGGAAAGACCAACTTGGCACCAAGCATGACTGCGGCGTGTGGGTATCCCCACCCATTCGCATGAAACATGGGCTGCAGCGGCATTACGACGTCAGATTGGCTGAGACTAAGTCCATCGGTAAGCCCGATGGTCATGGAATGCAACACAATGGAGCGATGCGAGTACAATACGCCCTTGGGATTGCCGGTAGTACCCGACGTATAAGCCATTGCGGCGGCATCGTCCTCATCAATTTTCCGATATTCGAACCCGCCAGACGCGCCTGCAAGCAATTCTTCATAGCCGTCGTAGTCTCCGCAGGCAGATTCGCCATATGAAAACAGGAGCACGCGCGAGATATTTACCTTCTGTCGTATCCCCTCATATAGCGGTACTAAGTCCTGATCAACGATGAGGAATCGGTCTTGCGCGTGTTTCATAATAAACACGAGCTCGTCCGGGTGAAGCCGACAATTGAGGGTGTGTACGATTCCACCGCAACAAGGAATCCCGAAGTAGGCTTCCAGATGCGCGTAGTGGTTGCGCATGAGCGTGGCGACACGATCGCCCGGCTGAATTCCCATGCGCTGCAATTGCTCAGCAAGCGCACGGGCGCGCCGGTAGAAATCCCCGTAAGTGTAGCGATGGAGCGAACGGTCTGGACGGCGAGAAACGATTTCTACCTTGGAAAAGAGCTTGGCCGTACGTTCTAGTAGCACGGGTAAAACTAGGGCAAAATCGTTCATCATGGTGGACTTCATTCCACAACCTTCCTACGGCACCCGCGGGCGGCAATGTTAGTGAAAAGCTCTGTTGGGCGCAAGTGTCGCTGGCCGCGGCTGCAGCTAGCACATAATGTCCGGTCGAATCTACCAGGTGAAATGTCCGCCCTTTTTGCGGGGCCCATGGTGATGACCATCACCTGCTGGCAGGCGGTTGAAATCATAAGGCATCGCCGACCGATGCGGCGTTGGGGGGAACGTTACGAAATTCGGCTATGACGGATGATTCGAGCGACGGCGAGGCCAGCGCAGTCCCAACCGGTGCCGGTCAAGAGCCCGTGGAGCAAAGGGCCAGCACTTCGATACCTGCGCCATTTTCACAACAAACTGGCGCAAAGACCTGGAGTTCATCGTCTTGCTGCAATACGAGCACAAATCCCGCACAATACCGTGAGCTTCCGGATTGTAGTTTCCAAAATCCAGCGAGTGCAGTGGCGAGCCACGCTGGCGGGCTGCTCGGTGACTATGCATTACCTCTGAAGGCCTCCATTAGCCTGACAGCGTGCGCTCGCAACTAGCCGCCGGCCGCCCATTCACGGCTTTTTCGTCTTAGGTAGCGAACTGCTTTCAATGACTTTCGCAATTTGCTGATACTCTCCCCGGAAAAAGAGCAA
>JAFATF010000078.1 GCA_019244045.1 Acidobacteriota bacterium | reverse complement strand
AGTCAGGCATACCGTCGAGGAGATTGCCCGTTCGGGGGGCACCCCTTTGGTGATAGCCGAGAAGAGCCGCGGCCCGCTTGGCGTCATTGAACTCAAGGACATCGTCAAAGGGGGAATCAGAGAACGCTTTGATCAGTTGCGCGCTATAGGCATCCGCACAGTAATGATCACCGGCGATAATCCGCTCACGGCGGCAGCTATCGCGCGCGAGGCAGGGGTCGATGATTTCCTGGCGCAAGCGACGCCTCGGGATAAGATGGATTTGATCAAAAAGGAGCAGGCCGCAGGCAAGTTGGTGGCCATGACCGGTGACGGCACGAACGATGCCCCAGCACTGGCGCAGGCTGATGTTGGAGTGGCCATGAACACCGGAACCCAAGCCGCCAAGGAGGCCGGTAACATGGTCGACCTTGATTCCAACCCTACTAAACTAATTGAGATTGTGCAAATCGGTAAGCAACTGCTGATGACACGTGGGGCCCTGACCACGTTCTCCATTGCCAATGATGTTGCAAAATATTTCGCCATCATTCCGGCCATGTTTGCCGGGACCTTTCCCGTACTGAATGCACTGAATATCATGCGGCTGAAGACCCCGGCCTCCGCGATTTTGTCTGCCGTGATCTTTAACGCGCTGATCATCATTGCTCTGATTCCGCTGGCCCTGCGTGGAGTAAAGTATCGTCCCATGGGGGCTGCTGCACTGTTGCGACATAATCTTTGGATGTACGGAGTAGGTGGAATCATTATTCCCTTTATGGGGATCAAAGCGATTGACCTGGTGATTACCCGCATCGGGTTTGCCTGAGAGGAACCGTCATGTGGAAACGGAATTTGGTTACTTCCCTGCTGATGACGATCGCAACCACGGTACTGTTAGGACTGTTGTATCCGTTGGTCTTCACCGCTCTTGCCCAAGTTTTATTCCCGAGGCAGGCGAACGGCCAACTGATCCAAAAGGAAGGAAAAATAGTTGGATCCAGAATCATTGGTCAGGGCTTTTCCGGGCCCGCATACTTTCACTCCAGACCATCGGCAGCAGGCAATGGCTATGATGCAGCCAACTCGGCAGGCTCGAACTTAGGTCCCACCAATCAGAAGCTCATCAATCGGGTGAAAGCAGATGTCGCCCGCGCCCAGGCCGACAATTCGAGTCAACCGGTGCCCATCGACATAGTGACAACATCTGCTTCCGGCTTTGATCCGCATATCACGCCTGCTGCCGCCGAGTTTCAAATTTCCCGTGTAGCCAAAGCACGGCAGATTCCGCCTGATAACGTGCGCGCCATGGTGGCCAAACACAGCGAAGGCAGACAATTAGGTTTTCTGGGAGAACCGCGGGTCAATGTCTTGGAACTAAATTTGGAGCTCGACGAACGATATCCCTGCGCAAGCGGCATCAACAACGGAAAGTACGCACAACAAGCGGAGCCACGATCTTGCCATGGCTCTTCAGTCGCATATTAACGGCATTTTCGGCCCAGCATTCTGGCGGCGAAGTGTCTCACGCCAAGATCAGCAACTGAACAGAGCGCCTTCCCCTGCAGCACAAATCGCGAATTTCTATCTACTGATTCCGCTTTACGATCTGGTCGTGATAAACACACTGTGCTGCGCCGCACCCACGTGGAGAGGCAGCCCTCCCCATTGATCTTTTCTGGCAAACATGCAGTCAGACTCGCCCTCGCTAGCGATGGGGTGTGCTCTTGGAGGCGTGAGTAAGACCGCCCATTTCTGCGGAAAATCATGGTGCACTGCCGGGAGACCGCTGAGCCGAGGTCGCAGCGGGTCGTGGAAGACGGAGCAGAGCGGCTCATCCACAATATGGAGAAGCCGGGGAGCAAGGGTGAAACATGCAGCGGATTTCACAAACCTTACTTGCGGTATCTGCCTTGCGATAACATTAGGCTGCTGGCCTATGCGCTGGTTGAATCTGGTCTTTGTCGTCGTTCTACCCTTTGCTCCGTCACTATTGGCCGTCGCACCGAGCGGCATCCCTCGTGACTTAGCACAACAACGCGCGCGGCTCATCTCCGCCCTCCGCTACAACCTGCGTTTCACCCTAGTTCCGCACGCTGCTACGACGGCTGGAAATGAGGAAGTCATGTTCGAGTTGCAATCGGCCGTTCCCTTACTCATCGATTTCCGTGCGGGCAGCGTGAGCAAACTCGAGATCAACGGCAATGACGTTCCCGTTCGGGAGGAGAACGGGCACATTCTGCTTCCTCAAAACGCTTTGCGTGCAGGCCAGAATCATCTTGCCTTACAATTCGAAGCTCCGGTGGCTGCCGCCGGCAAAGCCATTACCCGTTACGAGGACAAAGACGACGGAAGTGAGTACATCTACACGCTTTTTGTTCCCATGGACGCCAGCATGGCGTTTCCATGCTTCGACCAACCCGATCTGAAAGGACGCTTTACCCTACGGCTGGAAATGCCCCGCAACTGGACGGCAATTTCAAACGCGCGGGCAGTCGGAGCGGGGCGTTTCAACGGCCCACGACGGGATTTCGCCGAGACCGAACCGATCAGTACCTATCTGTTTGCCTTTGCCGCCGGCCCATTTCGTAAAGTGCACGGAATTGCTCTTCCTGACGTTTATGTTCGCAAATCTCAATACGAACGCGCGGTCGAGGAAGCTCCCGAACTGCAGCGGGTTACCCGAGACGGCATGAAGTTCCTTGACGCATACTTTGCCCGACGTTTTCCCTTTCCTAAGTACGACCTCGTCCTGATTCCGGGATTCGCATACGGCGGCATGGAGCATGCCGGCGCGAGCTTCCTACGCGAGGAGTCGGTTCTGTTTCGCACTGCGCCGACGCACAGCGATCGCATAGAGCGCGATCTGCTCGCGCTGCACGAACTCACCCACCAGTGGTTTGGCAACCTTACTACTATGCGCTGGTTCGACGACCTTTGGCTAAAGGAAGGATTTGCCCAGTACATGGCCTATCGCACCCTCGGTCAGCTCAAGCCCGCCGAACACGTGTGGCAGCGCTTCTATCTCTCCCTTAAACCCGCAGCATACGCCATCGATTCGACACTTGGCACAACCGCCATCTACCAGAACATCGACAATCTCGAGAACGCTAAATCCGCCTATGGAGCAATCGTATACGCCAAGGCTCCCGGTCTGCTGCGACAGCTTGCCTTCATCGTAGGCGACGAGCACTTCCGCGACGGTCTGCGCATTTATCTCGGGGAACATCCATATGGCAACGCCGAATGGAGTGATCTGGTGAAGGCCTTTGAGCGCGCCTCGCACCGATCGCTTGCGCAATGGGCAGAAGCATGGATTCGTCGCCGTGGCATGCCGCAGGTCGATCTCTCCTGGACCTGCAATGCCGGTCGCCTGGCAAGTCTCTCTCTAAGCCAGCACAACGTTCTGAACGAAGGTGGGCTCTGGCCCATCGCGATGCAACTTCTCTTGGTCTATCCGACCGAGTCCCCAGTGCGTCTCCGCGCAGAGCTAATCCGGCAAAACGCGGATGTGACCGATGCTATTGGAAAACCGTGTCCAGCCTATGTTTTCGGCAATGATGAAGACTACGCTTATGCTCGTTTTTTGCTCGATCCGGTCAGCGAACGAGCGGTCATGAAGGAGTTGGGCTTCGTTCACGATCTTTTTGAGCGGACACTGCTCTGGGGATCGCTTTGGGATTCGGTTCGTGAGGCGCAACTTGCTCCTCAACAGTATTTGACCCTCGCCGATCGCTTGCTTCCGCATGAGCAGGATGAATCGCTTACCCAATCCGTGAGCGCGCACACGGTTACGGCCCTGCACCGGTACGTCAGCCAGGGCATTCGGACAGACTTCGGACCGCACTTTGAAACCGTAGCCCTGGATCGGATGTTGCACGCCAAAGACCAGGGTTTGCGTATTATTTGGTTCCGAAACTTTCGCTCGGCCGCGGAAACCGAATTCGGGCGGCGCGGCCTAAAGCAGCTCTTGGCCAATCAGCTGCCAGTACCTGGGGTGCAGCTTCGGCCTCTAGACCGGTGGAGCATGGTTACGGCGCTGCTTGCACTGAAAGATCCGGAAGCGGAGGCGGTCTTTGCCTCCGAGCGCGAGCGCGATCACACAGGGGACGGATTAAAGTATGCTTACATCGCCGAAGCCGCAAAGCCGGATCGGGAGACCAAGAGGAAGTATTTCGATGACTACTTGCACGATGCCGGCCGTCCCGAAGACTGGGTAGACCAGAGCCTGCCGGCGTTCAATTACTGGAACCAATCCGAGCTGACCGAGCCATATCTCAAGCCAGCACTGGAAGCGCTGCCGCAGGTCAAACGCGAGCGTAAAATCTTTTTTGTGCTTGCATGGCTAGAGGCATTTATCGAGGGACAACAATCGGCCGAAGCTGACGAACAAGTCCACGACTGGCTCAAGACGCAAGTGATCGACCCTGATTTGCGTCTGAAGGTACTGGAAGTCGTTGATGAGCTTGATCGCACTGTCAAACTTAGGCAACGATATCCGTAGTTTCGCGCATGTGCCATTGGTTTGCGATCAGCGAGTTTTATGAGGCATCGTAGTTATGCATCAGTAATCGTGGCACAGTTGGCAGAGTGCAGTCGAGTGTGCTCCTGGAGGATAGCAGATGCAGAGCAGACGTGATTTCCTGCAGATCTCGGCGGCGGCCCTGGCCGGCTTACGCTACCATGAACCGCTAGGGGCGGGCCCCGCTCGTCGCCCGATTGGCGTCCAACTGTATACCGTTCGCCAGCAGGCCGAAAAAAACTTACCGGAGGTGCTCCAGCAGATTCATGCCATCGGCTACCGGGAAATCGAACTCTACTGGAACGTGTACACGCATCCGGCGCCGGAACTGCGACGCATGCTCGCGGACCACGGACTAACCGCGCCCAGCGGACACTTCAACTACGATGGCCTTGCATCGAAGCTCGAGTATGCTCGCGAACTCGAGTTGCAGTGGGTCGTCTGCCCCATGCTGCCGCGCGATATGTGGGATTCGGTGGACGGCTTCAGGCGAGCCGCCGACCAATTCAACCGCTGGGGAGAGCAGCTACGTGCCTTGGGGATCCGGTTTGCGTTCCATAATCACAACTACGAGTTTCAGAAATTCGGGAACACCACGGGTTTTGATGTGTTGATGGCCAGTACGGACCCGAAGCTGGTCAGCCTGGAAATGGACTGCTATTGGGTGACACAGGCGGGACACGATCCGATCGAAATGCTCGAAAACGTCGGGCAACGAGTTCGCATGCTGCACTTGAAGGACCGCAAGCCTGGATTCCCGCCCTCGCAACAGCTGAACGATGCGGCTGGCCACTTTACCGAAGTTGGTAGGGGCACGATTCATTGGAGAGAAATACTGCAAATGGCGCAAAGATTGCGGATCGAGCACTACTTTGTGGAGCAGGATGAAAGCGATAAGTCGCCGATTGAAAGCTTGCGCATTAGCTATAACTATTTGCAGCCGCTGTTCGCCAAGGTGGCGCAGTAATGTCGAAGCTACCGCATGAGGGCTGCGGCTCGCCTCCCTCCCCGCACATGCCTGACCAGGTGGCGTGGCAAAGGGGGGGTTGCGACAAATTACAGCACTATGGCGTGGCGCCCGTTTTCCCGATCTAGAACTGGCGGCGGCTGCCTTTGCTGTTCAGCTTCAGCAGAGACCCGAAAAATGCGTGCCGTCTGGTACGTGAATGCAGAACACTGCTCCGCCCGTGCGCATCGATCGGACGAACCTGCTGCCGTTCTCCAACACACGCCCACTTCGGGAGACGAAGCTTGGGCTGCCATAGGCTCGGCTCGCGCAATTGACCTGGACAGGCACAGGATGCATCGTGACTTCTTGAATCATCCCGCCCGGCACCTTGGCTGCTTTGAGTACCCTAACTCTCTCAAACCCGCTGTTAAACCAAGTGAGCTCGAATCGGCGGAGTCGGTGTTCGCTTGCCGCCGACTCGGAAGGTCCTGTCTGCACCATACTGGTCGCGTTCAATTGGTCAGGCGCTTGTGCACGCTGCGATGTCCAGCCTGTTTGCCACTCACCGTCGTCAGGCAAGCCCGGCGCCTGTGTAGATTTCAGAGAGCGTTGACAATGCGTGCTTTGAGTGCTTCAAACTCCGCGTCTGAGAGCAAGCCTTTATCGAGCAAAGCCTTTGCTTTTTCCAGACGAGCCACAACATCCTCCCGCCCGCCATCGGATGGGGAGTCCAGTCCTGCTCCGGCCGGGGATGACCCCACTTGGATTGCTCCCGACCTGGCGCGCAGCTCTTCTAATTCGCGCACGCGCCGTTTCTCCCGCCACGCTTGATCTTGCGCTTGGCATACGCGATAGACAGCCTCCGCTTGGCTCTTGCGGAGTCCTGAAACCGTGAGAGAGGATTGGTTGCCGGCAATCGCCAAATCGGGCCCCCCAAAAAAGATAATTGTGAGGCGGGCTGCCAAAGGGCCCACCTCGATGCGGACCTCCTTGAGGTCTTGCCATCGAATGCTGATCGGGTGAAAGCCACCAAACAGACTGCGGCGCATGTCAACGAAACGTCCACTGGTTGCGGCAACGACAACTCGGCGGTGGGACAATGCAAAAAACCGCCTCTGCACGGCACAAGCTTCAATGGTTTCGCCCGGTAACAGCACGGATGTAAGCTGCTCGAGAGCCTTAACCAGACGGGTTTCTCCTTGCACTTCCTTTAGAATCTCTGGCGATGGGCTCACGGCCGCCCCCTTTTCGGACCAGGAACAGTTTCCGCTGCCCCCGGAGGGAAAAAAGAATACTTCAACCCTATGGGTCGGTCAAACCAGACGATGACCAGAGGGCAAGAGGTCAACGAGAGGACAAGGAAAGAGGGCTTAGTCCATCGCGAGCCCCTATCCAAGCTGCTCCGTTTTGCGGCCTGTGCTCGGAGTTCACCACGTGGAAAAACAATTTTGCAGGGGGCAGCGATTCTGACAACGTGGGGTGCGGATCATGGTCATCGGGGGCCATGGTCATGGACTGGGTAGACTGCTATTTAGAGTACGTTCACGACAAATGTAGTAGCCTGACGCGTGTAGCCAGAGGACCTCCCGTATTCGCTTCTCGCTAGAGTTCCGGGCATTTGCCTATGATCGACAGGCTAAAACCAAACCCCGTCCAGGTATCGTTCGTCTATAGGTTCAGCGCAGGTAAGAATGGCACGAAGGGTCGCAATCACGGGCATGGGCGTAGTCAGCCCGAATGGTACCGGCAACTTGGACTTTGCGCGCGCCGTTCTGGCCGGGCGCAGCGGCGTACGGCGAATCTCGCACTTTGATCCCAGCGACATTTCAGTGCAGATCGCAGGACAGGTCCAGGATTTCGATGAGCTGGCCTGGGTAGAAAAGCGCGACCGCAGGAATGTCTCCCGCGTGCTGCCGCTGGCCTTGGCAGCAGCAGACGAAGCCTTGCGCACAGCAGAGCTGGACGCGGCTGCTCTTCCGCTTGAGGCTCGGCGTGGCATGGGGGTGATCATCGGCTCGGGCGGAGGCTCTCAGGAATTTACGGAAGAACAGTACCGCTTGTTTTTTCAGAAGAAATATAAGCAGATGAGCCTGTTTGCCATTCCGAGCGGCGTGATGGGAACACTAGCCAGCGAACTCAGCATGCGCTTTGGACTGCGCGGTCCGAGTCACGTAATCACCACGGGATGCACCTCGTCGACGGATGCGATGGGATACGCTTTGCGTCAAATTCAGTCTGGCCGAATTCAGCGGGCTCTGACCGGCGGGGCCGATGCTCCTATTGCTCTCGGCATCGTAAAGGGATTCATCTTGATGAAGATCCTGACCGGTTCATGGAACCACGCCCCGGAGCGCGGTTCGCGACCCTTTTCGGCCGATCGCGACGGATTCGTCTTAGCCGAGGGTTCGTGGATGTTCGTTTTTGAAGAGCTGGAGCATGCCCGAGCACGAAAGGCTAAGATCCTCGCCGAAGTTTGCGGTTACGGCTCGACCTGTGAAGCTTACCACCGGGTGCGCCTGCAGGAGTGTGGGGAAGAACCTGCCCGGGCGATTGAGATAGCGATGAAGGAGGCGGGCATCGCACCTCGCGACGTGAACTATGTTAACCTGCACGGAACCTCTACCCAATTAAATGATCGCATCGAGACTCGCGCCTTGCGGCTAGCGCTCGGAAACCATGCAGCCAAAACACCGATGTCGGCACTTAAGTCACAGATCGGACATCCGCAAGGCGCTTGTGGTGCGGCTGGAGTCGCGGCTACCTTGGTCGCCATGCAGCAAGGAACGATCCCTCCCACCATCAATATCGAGACGCGGGATCCCGATTGTGATCTGGATTACGTGCCCGATCGTGACCGCCAGGCGGCAATTGAGCACGCCGTTTGCAACTGCATCGCATTCGGCTCGAAGAACTCCGCTCTGGTACTACGAAACTGCAACTAAATGCTTGCCTGCGATAAAGTCCTCAATGCCATCGTCTTCACCCGTGACCCGAGGTAGATCGTCACACCTATCTGCCCACGAGATCTAAAATTTTTTGTTCAATTGTTAACCACGCTGCCGAGCGTGGGTCAATCACATCGAAATGATCCGCCTCCGAGATCTCAACCAGTCGTACGTCCTCTCCAGCCTTTTTCTTTTTTTTGCAATACGAACGACTGAAAACGGCGGGAACGGTGGTGTCCTCCGTGCCGTGGATCAACGTCTGTAGGACACCTGGAAGATTGAGCCGCATGGGATCAGCCGCCCGATAGTGCTGCGGCACCTCGGTCGGCGATCCGCCCAGAAACTCTGCTACAGCATCTCCGCTCAGGCGAAGATGCCATGCACGCTCAAGGTCCACGATCCCGGCCAGCGACACTACTGCTTCAAGGGATGGTTCGCGCGCTGCCAAGCAAAGCGCTAACTGTGCACCAGCGGAATGTCCGGCCACAATGATTTTTTGGGCAGATACTTCATATTCTTGCTCAAGCCGCCAGATAAAGCGCCATGCCTGACATATGTCATTGAAGCTAGCTGGCCAACCGGCCCCTTGATCATTAACACGACGATATTCAATATTCCAAACGGCGAATCCTATGGCGCTGAGCGCAGCGCAGAAGTGGCCGGCGTGCTTCAGGTCATATTTATTACGCCAGAATCCCCCATGAATGTTCATGACGGTTGCGAATTGCCGCTTACCGCTGGCAAGCCTTAATTCTCCGAACTGGCAAGGGTCGGGGCCGTACGGGATGCAGAGGTCCGGCAATGGTGGGGCTAGCTTTAGGAGGTCCTCTGGCATCCCAATATCGAGAAATGTCCTTCCTGGTCGGTGCTTGCAGCCTGTCACTCTGACGAGATCTGAACGGTTGGCACAATTTCAACTACTAAGCCGTCACCCCAACCATACTTGCGTTCGGAAAGCGATTGGATCTCCGTCACCAAGGCCGCTTGCGCCTCTTTGGAAAGGATGCAAGCCTTGGCCGGGAACTGACGACCGCCGATCCGGATTTTGACCTGGGGATCGGCGCGGAGATTCCTAACCCACTGCGAGCTTGAGTGTTCAGCAATCACATAGAAGTGATCTTGAAATTCAGTGAACCAAATTTCAATTTCCCGCGGCAATCCGCTCCGACGACCTCGGGTCGTCAGATAGATATACTTCTCCGAAGAGAACTTACTTTTCCTTGAGCTTGAGCTTGGACTTGTTTTCTTCAAGAAATTCACGAAGCTTATCAGCAGCATCCAGTAGACGAATCCACTGTTCATAATAGAGAGTTACGGGAAACCGCCCGAGCCCATAGACACTCACGCCGCCCTTTTCGCCCACACGAAATTCCAGGCTGCCGCTGCGGCGCGTCCCTCCCTGGGTTTCGAGTTGCGCCAGTCGCGCTTTCAATTCTTCATAAGTTGGTTCTGCCATACCGTAAACCTCACTGTTTCATGTCCGTGACTTTATGCAGGACGCGCTTCTCCCGGCTCGTGTGCCCTACTCAGACCGCCAGCTAGCGCCACCACCCACAGAGCGCGCCGCCACCTATTTGGGCGGGGTATGCTGAAGGGCAACTTGGCCTAGCGCACCTGTCAGCCTGGATGACCAACGCAATTCTACCCTTCTGGATTGTTGAAGGGAAAACCTTTGCCGATGTATTTGCGCGAGATTGCATCCAAGTACTTGAAATCGCGGTCCGGACGGCGTCCGGCGAACAATGTGGAGTTCCTCCTAAAGGGTTGTGCTCGATACTAACCCTGAACAGGCGAGGCCATCGTCTTGTAGTGTCTCAGGCCTCAAGGAGCCTCTGCAGAGCATAGCAGAATGTGCTCTCCTTCGACTGCAGCCCAGATCGGACACTCGCGCAGAACCGTCTGCCATTAAGATCGCGAGCCGAACGAAAATTGGCCGTGCAAATAGCGCTTTGACCTCGGGCGAAAGCTGACCGGCATTGTTCTCTCACCGCCTGCAATAATTTATGTCGACCTACCCTCAGCGCCGGGGCCTGGATTTCGAGAGCCATCCGGGCGAGGACCGTCCGATAAGCTATTACGCTCGACGTAGACCTTGGCGATACTAACCGAGTCTGCACAGGCACACCTAGGGGGAACGGCTTACCCGACGCGCTGCTCCCCAACCATCGGGTATACTTAATCGTTTTGCCAGGATCTAATTTTGAGACCTGTTGACTTGCCTCAAGACAACAGCTCTCTAATAAAGATATTTTCTACCATTGAAGCGAGAAAGGCGCCCGTTATGGCTTCCCCAGCTGTCGATTATGCGCGACAAAATCAGCAACGATTCTTGAGTGAACTGAAAGCTTTGCTGCGAATCCCGAGTGTGAGTACACTCGAAGAGCACAAGTCTGACGTGCAGAAGGCGGCGGACTTTGTCGCCAGTGAATTACGCCGTGTGGGCATGCAACACGTCGAAGTTATTCCCACGCGAGGCCATCCGTTGGTATACGCCGACTGGCTGAATGCATCCGGCAAACCAACCGCCCTTTGTTACGCCCACTACGACGTGCAGCCTCCGGATCCGCTTGACGAGTGGGTTACCCCTCCATTCGAGCCAACCGAAAGGAACAACAATATCTATGCCCGGGGCGCTGTGGACGACAAAGGTCAGCTCTGGATGGAGATTAAAGCCATCGAAGCCCTCATGCGCGGCCACGCGGGTAAGCTGCCCATCAATGTGAAATTCATCATCGAGGGCGAGGAAGAAGTCGGCGGCGAATCCATTGCTGATTACGTGCGCAAAGAAAACCAGAAATTGAAAGCCGATTTCGCTTTGGTGTGCGATACCGAACTGTTCGCCCCCGATCTGCCCACCCTATGTGTCGGCCTGCGCGGGTTGGTGTATACCGAGATCGAGGCTCAGGGGCCCAAAACCGACCTGCACTCCGGCATGTACGGTGGCGCAGCCCCCAACCCCCTATTCGCACTGATCGAGATTATCAGCAAGCTGAAGGATGAGAAAGGCCGTATCCTTATCCCGGGCTTTTACAAGAATGTTCAAGCCCCTACCCAGGACGAACTTAGAGCCTGGAAGAAGTTGCCCTTCAGCGAAGAGAAGTATCGCAAGACTGAAGTGGGCTCGAAGCAACTGACCGGCGAGGCCGGGTATACCGTTTTGTATCGCACCTGGGCGCGGCCCACCCTCGAAGTACATGGTATGCCGGGTGGCTTCACCGCACCGGGAGCGAAAACGGTTATTCCCGCCAGGGCCTCCGCAAAGGTCTCAATGCGACTAGTACCCAACCAAGATCCCGGTGACATCCTGAAGCGGTACACGGCATTCGTGAAGAAACTCACTCCCAAAGGAATCGAGACTAAGATCAAGGTTTGGAGCAAAGGACCGGCGTGCGTGGTGGGAACTGATAACCAGTACGTCAGGGCAGCCACCCAGGCCATGCATGATGTTTTCAAAAAGGACACCGTCTTCATCCGTTCCGGCGGCTCGATTCCCATCGTCACCGACTTTCAGGATGTGCTCAGGATTCCAAGCGTGATGATGGGTTTCGGACTGCCCGACGACAACCTACATGCCCCGAACGAGAAGTTCCATATCCCAAATTTTTATCGCGGCATCGAATCGATTTGCCTTTTCTTTGAAAAATTAGGTGGCAAGAACAGGCCTGAGTGAACCCTGTCAGCTCAGCCCTCCACGGACCTACTCAGCTTTACCCGCTCGCGGGCTTGTTCCAAGGAGGCTCGTTCACATTGCGTCTGCGCCTAGCGCGTGTGAGATGAGAGCGAAGTGCCGATCCGTACCAGTCATCGCCTCGTATCCAATTCGAATTGCATTGCTTCCAGCCTGGGTTTCGACTAGCCTTGATTTCGCTCTCGCGATTTTCCCTTCCTTCTCTTCCCACCTGTGTTCCCGGCGCGCTCGCTGCAATGCGTGTCCAATAGAATCGGTCTTGGCCAAGATAACCACAATATATTGTGTTTAATATCTTGACCCAGGTACGTTTTGGCCGCTACAGTAGCTTGAAATGCGCTCCGCTCAGCAAGTAGGCCGCCGAGTAAAGCGGGGCGGCCGGGGCGGTAGGCATCCGGGTGGTAAACACTCGCTCGGCGCCGAGAGCAGCGTTGCATTCCAGCCATATTGGCTTTGATCCGTGCGATCAAACGCGAAGGAGTGGAAGTTGCTCAAACTAAAGAAGCTGCAAATTCTCGGTTTCAAGTCCTTCTGCGACCGCACCGAGCTGAAATTTCTCGGTGAAGGTATAGCAGCCATCATTGGCCCGAACGGCTGCGGTAAATCGAATATTGCCGACGCTATTGCCTGGGTCCTCGGCGAGCAGTCAGCGAAAACGCTGCGTGGATCCCGCATGGAGGATGTCATTTTCGCGGGCACGCGCGATCGCAAGCCCACCGGCATGGCTGAGGTGTGCCTCACATTGATTGATCCGGAAGTCTATACCGGCGCTGATGGCAATGAACCGACTGAAGTTGAAATCCGGGACGAGCTGCCTGATTTGGCCGAAGATTGGGACGAAGAAGCACTACGCGCCCAGGCGGCAGAGGAGACAGAACGAGCCGTTGAACAGGCCCGGCCGGGTAAAACCGAGCAGATCGAAGCGGGCGATTTGAATACTCCTGATCCCCCCCCAGATCCAGGTCCGCTGGTGGTTTTGAAGATTCGTCGGCGCAAGTTCAACCCGCAGCAATTCCGTGCCGGAGAGGTTTCCGTCACCCGCCGCTTATTCCGCAGCGGCGAGAGTGAGTACTTGCTGAACGGAAAACTCTGCCGCTTGCGCGACATCCAGGAGATATTCATGGGAACCGGGCTGGGACCTGAGTCCTATGCTCTCATTGAACAGGGACGCATTGGCCAGATCCTCAGCAGCCGTCCGACCGACCGCCGCGCGATTATCGAAGAAGCTGCCGGAATCACAAAATTCAAGACCAAGAAACGGCTGGCGGAAGCGCGCCTCGAAGACGCCCGCATGAATTTGTCCCGGGTGAATGACATCTTCGACGAAGTTACCCGCCAGATGAATTCATTAAAGAGGCAGGCTTCCAAGGCCGAGCGCTACGTGCGCTTGCGCGAAGAAATGCGTTCTAAGCTGCGCATCCTTCTCGCCAGCAAATTCACACAACTAGACGAGGAAATCACAATCCTCGAAGCTCAGTTGCATGAAGTTTCCGAAGCCATGCGCAGCCACAGTGAAGCTGTCGGGCAACTTGAGCTCGAACACTCCGAACGCACTCAGCGCGGGTATGCCATCGATCATGAGCTGCGTGAAAACGGTCAGCACATCGCCTCGATTGCCCTGGAAATCAGTCGCGCCCAGGAGCGCCGCCGCCATAATGAGGAGCGCTGCCAACAACTTGTGGTTCGCGCCGCGAATTCTGAAAATGAATTACAGCAGGTTGCCTATAAGCTGGCCGGTCTCCAAACCGAACTCGATGCCAATCGGCAGGTCCTCCACTCGGCAGCTCAGGACTTGGCCGCTGCCCACCGGGAAGAGGCGCGCGCCCGCGAGGAAGCAGCAAGCACCGCCGCCGATCTTACCCAACTTGAAAGCCAACAGGAGCAGTCGCGAACGGGGATCATGCAGCTGGTTGCGGTGTCTGCCGATCTGCGCAATCAACTCACACAAGCCGAAGAGCGCCGGGCGGTGGTCGACCGTGATAGAGGCCGCGTAGAGAACGAACTGGCCAGCGCGTGTTCGGAACAGGAGGTTTTTGGTGGACAGCGCGGCCAACTGGTGCTCGAGTTCGAGTCAGTTTCCCAAAAGCTTGCGGGGGTCAGCGAAGCAATTGCCGCTCTGCGCCAGGCTCTAGAATGCAAGCGCACTGACGAGAGGGAATCAAAACGGCGGCTGGACGGCTTGCGTGCGGAATATGCGACCGCTTCGGGCAGGAAGAATTCTCTTCAAGCCATCATTGCTGAACACGGCTACTCCACTGAATCGGTTCGCCGTCTGTTTCAGTCGGGGGGAATGCAAGGTGGGCTGGCGCCGGCGGGCGTGCTGGCCGATTTTGTTGAAGTTGAATCGCACTACGAAGGGATGGTCGAGGACTTCCTGCGCGACGAGCTGAATTATGTGGTGGTGAAATCCTGGGATGCGGCTGATGAAGGCTTGCGCCTCCTGCGCAGCGATGTGGACGGCCGGGCCACATTCCTGGTCCATCCCAACGATGCACAGGCGAAATTCTCATTTACGGTTGAGGAACGTGCCCAGCCAGCAACCCCCAGCCAGGGCATCGTTCCTCTCAGAAAATGCCTTCGTGTGCTGGACGGCTTTGGCAAGTCCCTGGAAGTCATAATGCCCAAGCTGCGCAACGGGTACATCGTTCCCGATTCAAGCTTGGGGCGAGAACTGGCGCTGAGAAATCCGGATGCCTTTTTCCTTTCGGCTCAGTCGGGTGAGTGCTTCCACAACGTTACCGTAACCGGAGGCAAGCAACGCGCCGAAGGGCCGCTTTCCCTCAAGCGCGAGCTGCGCGATCTGGTGCACCTGGTTAGCGAACTCGAACGAGCTCTCTGCTTGGAAGACCAACGAGTGGTCATGCTGGGTAAGGAAATCAGTGAATTCGCCACGCGTCTCGAGGGGCTGGAAGAAGAAAGGCGCAACGTCGAAAGGCAGGCTATGACCTCGGGCCATATGCTCGAGCAGTTGGATTCGGAGATGACGCGGCTTGCGGAACGAAAGCGGATCACCGAACAGGAGCTTTGCCGGTTAAATATGGACGGGGCCGAGCAGCAGAATTCGATCGCCTCCATCCAGGACCAACTCGCGCGACTCGAGCTTCGCCGCGCTGAACTTGAAGGGCAGATAACCACGGGACAGGCTGCACTGGTTTCATTGCGCGCACGACGCGATTCGTCTACGCACAACGCATCCCAGCACATGGCGCGCGTGGCGACGCTTGAGGAGAGGCATCGGGCTGCCGCCCAGGTTCTCAGTCGAATCGAGTCTCTGGTGCGGGATGTGTCCGAGCGCGCAGAGTCGCTTCGTCTTCAACATGAGTCATCGCTGCAGGAAAAACAGGAGCGCGAGCTTGAAAACAGGCAGCTCTCTGAGCTGCTAATCGCTCTCGCCGCCCAGCGGAATGCCACCGAGGCTCGTGAGGGTTTGCTGCAGTCCGAATCCGAACAGGTGAGGACACGGCTGGTGGAAATTGAGGAGAGCGTGCGGCTGGCTCGCCAAACTTTGGATCAGGCGCGTGACCGACGCGGAGAACTTTCCGCCAACGCCGCCAAACTTCAGGCCGACGCGCACTATATGGCGGAGACCTGTCGCAATGAGCTTGGAATCGAGCGCCACGAACTAATGTCCGACAAGAGCTTAGTGATGGTCAACCGTGACCAGCTAATTGAGCAAGACACGCACTATCGCGAGATGCGTACGCGGCTCGAAGCCATGGGGCCGGTGAACATGATGGCTCTCGAGGAGTACAAGGAAACGGCCGAGCGTCACGCTTTTTTAGAGACCCAACGCAAGGATTTGCTCGATTCAATCGAAAACACCGTGGCTACCATAAAGGAAATCGACAGCGTGTCGCGCCAGAAGTTCGAGGAGGCGTTTCACCGGATCAATGCGAATTTTCAGCACACGTTTCAGAAGCTGTTTGGCGGCGGGCAGGCCTTCATGCGCCTGACCGATGAAGAAAACAGCGCCGACAGCGGCATCGACGTTGTGGCCTCGCCGCCGGGAAAAAAACTGCAGAATGTGCTGCTGCTCTCGGGGGGAGAGAAAGCGTTGACGGCGTTATCTTTGCTGGTCGGAATCTTTCAGTACCAACCCAGCCCATTTTGCATTCTCGATGAAGTTGACGCACCTCTGGACGAAGCCAACGTTGGGCGCTTTACCGAGTTGGTCAAAGAAATGAGTGTACAAACCCAGTTCGTCCTGATCACCCACAGCAAAAAGACAATGAGTGTGGCACCGGTTATGTACGGTATTACCATGCAGGAGCCGGGAGTTTCGAAGCTTGTCTCTGTGCGCTTAGGGGCCACCGCATAGCGACGGGATCGTCATTCGACGGCCAGCATCAGCATGGGTTGCAACTACCGCTTTCCCATGCTATGACTCCAGCGCACTATTTTTTGTCCTGGTGTTCCTCCTTGGCATAAAACTCGATCATCTTTTTCATGATGTCGTAGGGGGTTCCATTCACGTTGGCGATTTTTCTCCCGCCAATGAAAAGTGTCGGCGTACCCGTCACCCCGGCGGCTTTTCCCAGCGAAATCGAGCGTTCAATTCTGGCTCGGGTATCCACGCTGGTCGCACAACTGGCAACGTCGGCTGCTTTTACCCCAACGCTGCTGGCAAGGTCGGTGAGCTTCTGGTCGGCGTTCGACGCGGTAATGTCGGACTGAGCGTTAAAGACGGCATCAATGAACTTCCAGAACGCCTCGTGATTCGCTTGATGGACGCAATCGGCGTAAGAGGCAGCTTTCATCGCCCAGTCGTGCGAGGGCAGAGGGAAGGGCTGAAAAATGAAGCGCGCATTTGGTTCTTCGGTTATCAGTTTCTCGATGGTTGGCTGGGCTTGCTTGCAATGGGGGCATTGTAGATCGCTGAATTCGACAACTTCGATGGGCGCTTTGGCTGGTCCCTTGGCGACTCCGTTCACGCTTCTTTCCAGCTTCTGCCGAATTGCGTCGAAGGGTTCCGCTCCGAAAGGAATGATTTCGCCCACCAGAGCGTGCTTCTGGTCGGAGGTTACATAAAGCGTACTCATCTGCTGACCCTGGGGATTGCTGAGCAGTACGTTCACCTCAGCGAGACTCTCGGCCTCGGCCGGCTTGATGTCGATGATTTTCCAAGTGATCGAGGAATCATAGCCGAACATCTGGTGCAGAAAAGCATTGATTGTCTCTGGGGAAGGCAAAAGCGAAGGCATTGGAGCGGTCTCGCTGTTGCGCGCCCCGGCCACCGAATTCTCTTTTTTTTCTGTCTGCTCAGCAAAAGCTACCCCTACAGCAATGAGGACCAGCGCAAATAAAAACCGAGTTAGTTGGCGATGCATTCTTCCCCTTTCCGGCCTCGTCGAAGCGAAATTCAGCATTCGTATTTTGCGGCAATCGGTAAGCGCCGTCCGTAACCGAAGGCCTTCTCGGAAATCTTTAACCCCGGAGCCGCTTGCTGGCGCTTGTATTCATTGCGATCAACCATGGCTACGATACGCCGGACCAGGTCAATGGCGAAACCGTGTCGCGCCGCAATCTGTCCGGGTGTACGCAATTCCTCGATGTAATCTTCAAGAATCGCGTCCAGCACCTCATACGAGGGCAGCGTGTCGGTATCTTTCTGGTCGGGGCGCAACTCGGCCGAGGGCGGCTTCTCAATCGTGGCTTGGGGAATGACCGGTCGGCGGGAATTGACATACCGCGCCAGACGATACACCATAGTTTTCGGCACGTCCGAGATCACCGCCAACCCCCCCACCATATCTCCATAGAGCGTGCAGTAGCCGACTCCGAGCTCACTCTTGTTGCCGGTGCTGAGCACGATGGCACCAAACTTATTGGCAAGAGCCATTAGCAGGGTTCCCCGTGCACGCGGCTGAATGTTTTCCTCGGTCACATCTTCCGCGCGACCGGCAAAAACGGGCTCGAGAACCGCGCGATAGCTCTGAAAAATCTCTTTGATAGAGAGCAGTTCAAAACGAATACCAAGATTCTGAGCCAAGGCTTGCGCGTCGCCGACCGAGCCGGGCGAGGAATAGGGTCCAGGCATACCAATGCCGATGACATGCTCCGGGCCTAAGGCCGCGACGGCGATGGCCGCGGTAAGCGCAGAATCAATGCCGCCGCTCAGAGCCACAATAACCGTACGGAATCCGCATTTTCGCACATAATCGCGGGTACCCAAGACCAGAGCAGCATAAGCTTTTGCCTCCTCTCCCTGAATCTGCTCGTGCAGCTCGCCTCGATTACCGTCGAGATCAAACAACACCAAATCTTCTGCAAATGACGTTCCCTGTGCAATGATTTCTCCGCCAGCATTGATAACTAGGCTGGAGCCGTCAAAGATAAGGCTGTCATTACCCCCCACCTGGTTCACCATCACCACCGGAGCTTTGTGGTTAAGGGCAAGCGAGGTAAGCATTTTTTTGCGAAATTCCCGTTTACCCATCCAGTACGGCGATGCCGAAATGTTCAGGACGCAGTTGCCGCCCGCCCGCATCAGTTCTTCGACCGGATCGATGGTGTAAAGGCGTTTGCTCCAGAAATTCTTATCGTTCCACGCATCTTCGCAGATCGTCAGCGCCATGCGCTTGCCGCAAAAACTGAACAGATCCTGGGCGGCAGCCGGCGCAAAGTTGCGCATCTCATCAAATACGTCGTAGGTGGGAAGCAAGATCTTCGATTGGGTGAACCGAATCGCGCCGTTTACAAGAAGGGCGGCCGAATTCATGACCGACTTCCCGGTCTCCTCTTGCGCGCGTGTCACCAAGCCGCAAATGACGGCGATCCCGCCGGTGCGCTGGGCAATCGATTGGGCAGTTTCAAGATTCTTGGCAACAAACGATGAGCGCTCGACCAGGTCGCGAGGCGGATATCCGCAGATCGACAGTTCCGGAAACAAAATCAGTCCCGCGCCCGAGGCCTGGGCGCGCTGAGAGAATTCAACGATTTTTGCCGCGTTGCCGGAAAAGTCCCCAACTGTGGGATTGATTTGACCGAGCGCGATCTTCACCTATCCAGTGTAAAGCCCGGGGCCAGAACGGCCAAGTTAGGGCCGCTTGGTTGTGAGGTTCTCAGCTTCTATCAAGGACGCCCTCGCCCGCAGACGAGCCCATGCCTTTTCAACGCGCTATTTCGTCGAGCGCGGCGCTTGGTAGGAGGGTTTATCAGGCGAGAAATGGCCGCTGAGATAATCGATGAAGAAATCGCGATCGGCTGGCTCGACCACCGCTCCCCACTTGGTCATCTTTTCGACTTCCCTAGCCCATGATGCCTTTGTCAGGCGCTGCTGCAAGATGATCCGCGCGTCGTGGCACTCAGTACAGGAATTCACTACCTTGGCCTTCAGTGGGCCATCCGGCAACTGGGGAGTGGCATTCGACTGTGCCCAGACGAGCGAGGCACATTGAGACGTGATCAGGGCGATGATTGCCAGACTAGGCTTCGACATGGATCGTCACCTGAGGGGTAACATTGTTTAGATAGCCGCCGGGATTCCAGGAAACGGAAGCTGGCTGCACGCGCCCCTGGCTATCGCGGGCGCGCGAGATGATAGTGTAACTGCCCGGTCGCCGCAGATTTAAGGAATGTTTCCAAAAGCGCCAGGCATACGGTGCCCGGTCGCGGCTGAGTCGGGCGGGCTGCCAAGTTGCGCCCGAATCCATCGAGACGTCCACCCCGGTTATGTCGGCCTCACCTGCCCAAGCTACGCCCCGGACCTGAAGAATTCCTGGCCTAAGCTTGGCGGCCTCGCGAGGCGTGACAATCAATGACTTGACCGCTAACGTGGTTAGTGAATGCGAGTTCTCGAGCGTAAGCGAATCACCGGGTCTGATCGATCCATTGGGCAGGCGATATCCGGGGTTCATGAAGTTGCCTTCAAAAGGCCGATCGAGAACTTTGACTTCAGCCAGCCACTTGCAAGAGGCAGCGCCCACCCACCCAGGGATCAGGGCGCGGGCCGGAAATCCGTGATGCTTGAAAAGGCGAACCCCATTCATGTGGGTCGCCACCAGAGTGTCCGGATGCCTGGCTTTTTCGATGGGAATGCTGCGAATAAAAGGCGGGACTTTGCCGGGAACCTCGTCCAAGCCACGAAACATTACGTGTTGGCCAGCAGGTTTTACTCCGGCACGGGTGAGTAGATCGGCGAGACGTACTCCACTGAACCGTGCAGTGCCCACTGCTCCCACCTGCCACTGAATGCCCGGAACATGCGGTTCTATGGAGGCGCGACCATTGCCGGCACATTCGAGCGTGTTGACGATGGTATGCGATTGCAGCTGATCGAGATCGGCCAGACTCAAGCTCAGGGGCTTTTCCACCTCACCACCTACCCTAAGTCGCCAGCCGGCACGATCAAGTGTGCTTGGCTCGTGCATGTGGTTGCGCACAAAAAAATGTTCGAGCGGGGTGATAAAGGAGGTCACGTACTCGCGCGGCATTTCAAGATCCAGAAAGCGCGAAGAGCGCACGATCATACCGCTCTTGCCCGCGATGTAAGGTGCCGCTTCCTCTTCGTCCATGAAATACAAGGCGCGGCATGCCGAGACCGATGCTGTGGCCGCCCCCGCAAACGCCATGTTACGCAAGAAATCCCGTCGTGAAAGCATGCCGCACAACTTTACGAGCGATGCTAACCGGGGTCAAGACCGAGCTACCGTCCAGGTGCACCTCCCCTGATCGCCGCCGGATCCTTCGCTTCGCTTAGAAGGCCAGCTGAATGCGGCTCATCAAGACATTCTCGCTGTGGAAAGGCGCAACGTTGCCGGCAGCCATGCCGAACGTCGTGTGCTCGTAATCGGTCGCGAGCTTTGCAAAGCGGTTTAGATACCAGTTCAGACCGATACCCCATTCCTGGGCCTTCTGGGCCGCTGTTTTGGGACTAGCGACTAGGGGAAAGGCGTCCTTATCAATTCTGAGCTGGCTCGATCGCAGCGCGAGCTCGAGCGCGCCTAGGTGGCGAACGCCACGGTTGGGCTCGAATGAGTAGCGAGGACGAATCCCGCCGTAACCATTCTTTTCTCCCGTAAGCACAACGGAAGCTTCCGCCTGCCAGGCTTCGTTTCGTATGCGGCGATTAACCTTTTTATTCAGCACATCCTGGGAGGAGATCACATACTCGGTCAAAACACCAAGCGGCCCGCCATAGTAATAAGCCTGAGGCGCAACTCGATTGTGCTGACCATTGGCGGTGGCGGTGGAGGAGTACTTGAAGAATGTGCTCTGCCCCACGGTTTTCAATCCGGCAATGGCGCCGTGCTGATCTCCAGCCGACCCAGCTACGCCAAAACCTAACTGGCGCAGCGCAATAGCTTGCGTGCTGGCGAAAGGCTGCAAGAATACCCGGGCAGCAGCTTCATTAGCTGCAATCCACTTGAAGGAGCCATTCGATCCGTCATTTGCGCCATTGAAGTAGCCAACCTCGTAGGAGAACGAGTTCGAAAGAAATGAGCCGCCGACTTGTGCTCCCATATAACGCAGTGGAACTAGGTCGGACGCGAGCGAGCGCTCGGCAAAAGTCAATTCCCGATCGGATTTGAGAACCTCCAGTCCCACGGGCTCTTTGAACTTGCCCACCCGTAGCTTGGCAAAGGGCAGAGTTTTTACCTCGAGATACGCTTCCTGGATTTGGGGATTGTTCTGCCCAAAATCCGGCATAAAGCGAAAATCCACCGCATTGAACAGCGTACCTTCGAAAATCGGCCTTATACGCCGGAACAAAAACGTGTCTAGGGCTTCCCCCTTGATATTGTCGGAGAACATGCGGTCATCGCCCTGTACGTAACCATGCACCTGGAGACGGTAGGCCTTGTCCTCGGTCGAGAAGATCAGGCCATCGGCACCGAGTGAGACCGGAGGCGTGCTTTTCGGGGTAGCCACATTCGATGTAACGGCAGCAGAATTACCACTAAGGATTTCCTGTGCTGGCACAGGAGCAGTCGCAAACAACAAAACAGCAATCAGCAAATAGAATCTGCGCATGCGTGCTCTCCTCAAAATTCCTATTGCAACTGGGGGCCTCAATTAATATCATCTCTATCAACTAAATAGTCTTAAGTACTAAAGCAGTCCTTCTTTCTCTCTCCTGCGCCACCGCCGGTAAATGCCGTTTCTGAATGGCGCTTCCGGGGGGCCGCCCAGAATTGTGGCTGGACCCCAGTGCGCTTTCCTGCCGAGCTATGCTGGCTACGTGAGCTACGCTGCAGCCGTCAGCCCCCAGCGTTGCTGCAGTTGCCTCTCAACAGTCTTGAACACCAGACCATGAACCATGTATCCGAGGACGATGACTAAAAGCATCACTGCAATGACTTGGCTTATGTCATTCAGGTCGCGACCCATCATTAACACCTGCCCCAGGCCCAAACTGACGAAGATCATCTCTCCGGAAATTAGCGAGCGCCACGCGAATGCCCAGCCCTGCTTGAGCCCGGTCACGATATGCGGCAGGCTGGTCGGCAAGATCACGTGGCGAAAGAGTGGGAAGCCTTTGGCGCCCAGATTGCGACCAATTCCTGAAAGATGAGCAATGCGGTCGGTACCCGTTCCCTCGACCCCCTTCCCGTCGATAAGCACTTCGCCCGATGTCGGGCTTCAAGACCGGCAATCAGATGAAGAAGCGTGGATTTCCCGCAGCCGGACGGACCAACGATGCAGAGAAACTCACCGGGCGCGACCTGCAGGTTGATGTGTTCGAGCGCGACCAGCCTGCCTTTGGGGAACCCATAGGTCAGAGAGATATCGCGGAGCGACACCTTGGGGAAGCTTGAAATCGCTGCCGACACGGGAAAAAAAGCCGGACCTCTGCCGGTACGACGCAAAACTGAGCGGTTGAGCGTACGATGTTCCCTGACGACCTTTGCGGCAATTGCCTTGTTCGCGCTCATGAGACTCCCTTCTTCCCTATATCAAATGCCCGGCAAAGCCGCAGATCGAATGAAGGCGAAGTCAGCCCTCGTTGGCGGTCCTGCTGGCGTGCACAACCATCGGCAGCACACTAGGTTGCTTCCTGTGTTGACGCTTTTTCGTGCCCCCGCGTGACCCTGCGTCACTCACCAGGTCGGCCAAACTGGTGCTGTCGAGAATCTTTGCCGCCGCATCGCGCACGGCCAGGAACACCATATAGAGAGAGCGATGAGACAGATCGCGGTTAATCAAGTCGCGCAACGATTCGGCGTCGCCGAAGGGGGCCAGCGGACCATCGAGCAGACGGATAATTTCACTGAGGTAGATCTCCGCCGGAGCTCGCCGTAACTGATACCCCCCATTGGCCCCGCGTACACTCTCTACGATGCGCGCGTTCTTGAGCTCCAGGAGAATAAGCTCCAAAAACTTTTCCGGTAGGTCTTCTTCGTAGGCGATCTCACGAATTTTAATGGCACCCTGGTGATAGCGGCGCGCCAGCATCATGAGCGCTTCCAGCGCGTACAGGCCTTTCTGGGAGACTTTCATAGATTTCAGCTTCTCCGATTAAGTCTATTTAGTCAATAGACTTAATCATTGAACTAAGATAGCATGTTTGGTTCCAATTCACCCGCTCAAGCGGGGGCTAGGAACCTCACCACAGAGTGGAATTTTTGCAGTGGGACGAGCCTGGTAAGTACCTCGTATGCATTACCTTGCAACTATGGAGCAGCAGAATTCATCCTACCTGGGGTGAATTCAATCACCGCTCGTGCCCAGAGGAGTGGTGGTGCTACCTGCACCGTTGCCCATAAAGCGCAATAGCTGCAGCGTGATGTTGTCGGGCGCTCCTCGGTTCTTGGCGAGCTCGACCAATTGGCGGCAAGCAGACTCGGGAGCATGTCGCATGACCGTTTCACGCAACTCTTCATCCTTTACCAGGCCCCAAAGCCCGTCCGTGCACAGCAGGAGCAGGTCACCATTCTGGAGTGGCAAGGGCTCGAGCGGCGTGTCTGGAATGGGATCGTCGCCCACCCCCAGCGCCGCGGTCAAAATGTGGCGCTGGGGATGCGTTTCTGCATCCGTCGGATCGATGAGACCGGACTCAATGAGGCGGCCAACATAGGAATGGTCGCGGGTGAGTCGCGAAATCTTGCCCTCATGGACCAGATAGAGGCGGCTGTCTCCCAGGTGGGCGAAGTAAAGATGCCCACGCACCACGCAGGCAGCTGTACAAGTTGTTCCCATGCCAAATAGCCTCGGATTGTACCGGGCGTATTCGCGAATACGTTCATGGGCCGCCTTCATCCCGCTCACTAACAAGGCGTGAGGAGTACCGCGCGCATTGACGAAGGTCTCGCGCAAAGTTTCAACGGCGATTTGGCTGGCCTCTTGTCCGCCCTCGTAGCCGCCCATGCCATCGGCCACGATGGCCAGTATGCCTTTGCGACGCAATTCGTTGGCACCGTCCGGTTCCCAGTAGGCGGAAAAATCCTCGTTACGCTGGCGCTGAAGGCCAACGTCGCTCAATGCGGCGAATTCTATTTCGGATTGATGCTGCAAACGTCCGCTTCCATTTGAAGCAATGGAGCACTGCTCCCTTGCTCCATTCACAACCATTACGGCCAATCTGGTGGGTACGCGAGAACTCAATCCCTGGCCGGCGTCGCAAAAGGCATCAGCTGCTCGCGCCTCCAGCTTGCCTCGTGCATGCCGCCAGCAATCACAAACATACACGCCCGGCAACTCGTTCGAGTTCCGGGGAGAGTGTCTGTCCTGGGGACGCGCTTAACACGCTCATTTTACGCTGGCGATCCGGAACTTCCAACGTCAGGACCCGGCCGCACCCGCCCGACTGGAAATGCTCCTGCGCAGCGGGATAGCTCGATCAAACTATGTCGCGATAAGCCAATAAAACCAGATCCACAAGGCTTCTGACACATCGGCCGTTTGCTTAAGCTGACGCAGTACTGGCCGCGGCTAGCGAGCGTTTTCTGAAGGATAATGCTGTCGACCAACAGGCATCAATACCATTCAGTGCACGACGCCTTGTCAAGGGAGAGCCATTTGGTACAAGTTTCTCTTGCGATTGGGCGACCCGCCCTATCTAGATTGCCACTCGCCTAGGCCGCTGGCGAGCAGGAGCGCTCCTTGGCTTCGCCGCAGGATTGTCTCGCATGGAAGTTAACTCGGCATACTATTCCAAAGTTGTCAATGTTTCTGGCGCGGTCGGGAATTGCTGCTTATCGGCGACTTCTCGAGACGAGAGCGTTGAGCAGGGAGCGCGAAGGTGCATTTAGCAGGACCGACGTAACCGTCAGTACCCGTCCTCGCATCGTGGTGTCTCCCCAAAAGTACAAAGAACCCACCGCCGCATAAGTTGCCGCCTCTCCACAGAGCCCATCAGAACAGAATAGAAGGCAGGTACGCGCCCGCCGGTTCGTTGTAGAGGCCGAGAGTCATCAGAGTCATGGGTTGAACAACCCGGAGCCCCTTCCCAAGACACCAGCGGAACAGCGCCGCGTTGCGAGTCGGCACCAAGATCCCTGGACCTAGAAAGGCAGTGGCTGCCGAGATCAGCGCTTGCAAGTCCTGATTGCTCTCGCCCACGGCGTGGCCGAAAAATGCGATCGACGAGGCATACGCTGTAATACGACCCTGCGACTCGGCCAACACGGCTGTCCCTTGCTGAACGGCATCTCGAAGCTCTCCGTCACGATCATGCCCGTGGACTCGAGTGCAGAGATCGTTGCAATATCCGATGTCGCTCGGCTGAGCGGAACGAATATGATAGCCGGGCGGCGTGTTCTGGATCGATCCCTGCATGCAGGCCAGCGGTTCGCGCACCACGAAGCCGAGCTTGGTATACAAGGATAGTGAGCGATTGTGGTAAGCCGCCTGAACCAGCCGGACCCCGGCAAAATTTCGCTCCATCGCGCGCGCCATGACGGCTTGCATCAATTGCCGACCTACACTCCTGTTTTGGGAATCAGGATCAATCGTGACTGGACCTACTCCAGCAATGGGAGTCCTCAGGTCCAAGCAATTGCTGCCGATGATCTTTCCGTCCTGCTCTGCCACCACGCAGAAGAACGAGGGGTGCGAAAACATCGTCGAGAGCACATGAGTAGGTATTTCGGGCGTGGAATAGTCGGGGGGAAAATTGTGTCTCTTGGACAATGTTGTGAAAGCCTGGAAGCAAATTCTTCCGCATGCTTCTGCATCGGCTGGCGTGGCGCGACGGATGGCGACGGTTTTGCTCTCGGTAGTCTCGGTGATGGACGTTGGCTGTCGCGCCATGATGAGCAGCCTCCTCAGGGACATCCGCAGTGCCGCAGCTAGGGCGCGGCCTGGCCGAGGAGGAAAATGCAAGAAAAGATGTTATGGACCTGCCGGAGGCGAAGTCAATATCTTCCTATGAGGTGCTAGCGATGCCCGTTGTCTTCCCCTCCCCTGACTGGCGCTGGATAACCGCATTTTCCCCACTCCCCGTACATTGAAATCGCTACCTGTCCACCAGCTTCATGGGCGAGCAATGGATGAAGCGGCAAGCGGATCGCAGGAGCAACATAGACAGCCCCAACTAGGAGGAGGCTGTGGCCCGTTTCGCGAGTTGCTAGGTCCGGTCGGCGCATAGGCACATAGCTGGTCAGCAGTAGTTTGCCGCAGTTCGTCACAATAGCCTTTCAGCTGTGCTCAGCCGGAGCGAAACCCAACTTTGCAAGGCGGTCGAGGTGAGGATACTTGCAAGTTGGCTGGGTTTGTTATTGCCAGACCGCACGGCTTTGACCATGCCCTCGTTTTCTGGTCGAGGCTTGAGAGACATCGCTCAAGCTTGCGT